>CAMJPK010000082.1 GCA_946407675.1 uncultured Clostridia bacterium | reverse complement strand
CTTTGTCTTTTTCGCCGGACGCTCCGCGGTCCTTGCGGCGGCAGCGGCCTCCACGGCGCCGGCGGTGGCGATCACCGCCTCCTTCCCGCCGGTCTTCCCCGTGCGCTTTGCCGTCTGTTTTGTTGCGGTCTTGCGCTCGCGCTTGACGGTCTGCTTTGCGGCGGGCTGCTTGCTCTCCCGCTTTTCCTCTACGGCCTTGCGCATTTCGGTTTTGCTCCGCACGGCCTTCTGGACCGGCGCATCCACGCGGCCGACGGCCTTGCTGATGGCCTGCTCCAGCGCGCTTTCCTTGTTCGTTTCTTTTGTTTTTGTGCTTTGTTTGGGTGCCATTATAACTCCTTACTTTTCTTTATCGGGCGCAGCGCGACAAGGCCCGCCAAGTGGTTCCCGTTACGGAAGCGCCTCTCGCCTCCGGCTCGCCGGGAATCACAGCCAGCCAATCCGCCCACGCCGTATGATCTCAACAAATGGTCTATGTAACAAAACGGTGTACACCGTTCTATTTTAACCAAAGCTGAAAAAGAATACCACAGATTCGGCAAAATGTCAAATCTGTGGTTGCAATTTCGTAAATAGTTACTATTTCGTCACATTTCGCGGCGACCTTCCATCGCGCGCAGCAGCGTGGCGTCGTCGGCAAATTCGAGGTTGCTGCCCACCGGGATGCCATAGGCCAGGCGGGTGACCTTCACGCCGAAGGGCTTGAGCAAACGGGAAATGTACATGGCCGTGGTGTCGCCCTCCGTGTCGGGGTTGGTGGCCATGATGACCTCGTCGATCTCCCCCGCCCCGACGCGCTCGACCAGCTCGCGGATGCGGATGTCGTCCGGCCCGACGTGGTTCATCGGGCTGAGCACGCCGTGGAGCACGTGGTAAACGCCCTGAAACTCGTGTCCGCGCTCAATGGACGCCACATCGCGCGGCTCCGCCACGACGCAGATCACGCGCTTGTCCCGGCGCTCATTGGCGCAGATCGGGCAAAGCTCGGCGTCCGTGAGGTTTTGGCAGACGGGGCAGGCGTGGACGTTTTTGCGCGCCTCGCATATGGCGGCGGCGAGCGCCTCGGCCTCGCCCGCCGGAAGGGACAGGACGTGGAAGGCCAGCCGCTGCGCGCTTTTGCGCCCGATGCCGGGCAGCGCGGCAAAGCCGTCAATCAGGTTCTGAAAGCTGGTCGGAAACAGGGATGCCATTGTGCCTTCCTCCTGCCTCAAGCGTTTCGCAGCGCGGTGATGGCCGCGGCGCGGTCCGACTTGCCGAATACGGCAGAGCCCGCCACGAGGACGTTGGCGCCCGCCTCCTTGACGAGTGGGGCGGTCTGCGGATCGATACCGCCGTCCACCTCGATGTCGCAGTCCGGGTTCAGCTCGTCCAGCATGGCGCGGATCTGGCGGATCTTCGGCAGTTGGTCGGCCATGAATTTCTGCCCACCGAAGCCCGGCTCCACGGTCATCACAAGGACGAGGTCCACGAGATCCAGATACGGCAGCAGCACGCTTGCCGGGGTCTTCGGCTTGACGGACAGCCCCACCTTCTTCCCCTGCTCCAGCACGGTCTTCAGCGCATCCATGATGTCCTGCGGCTGCGCGGCCTCCACATGGAAGGTCACAAGATCGGCGCCGGCGCGGCAGAATTCCGATACATAGCGCTGGGGGCGGTCGATCATCAAATGCACATCCAAAAACGCATCCGTCACCCTGCGCAGCGATTTCACGACCGGAATCCCGATCGTGATGTTCGACACAAAGATTCCGTCCATGACATCAAGGTGCAGCCAGTCCGCGCCGCCGGCAACGGCGTCGGCACACTCGGATTGCAAATTCACAAAATCAGCGGAAAGAATGGAAGGGGCGATCTTCAGCATCGTCAAATCCTCCGATCGAAGTCATTGTTCAAGATTCCGGGTCCGCCGCGGCACGACCGGCTTTGGCAAGGCCGTGCGCCGGGGCATAGATTGGCTTGAGCGGAGCGCGCGCGTCTCCGCTTTTCAGATAGGGGCTGCCGGGATTGGCCGCCGGCAGCCCCACTTGCGCGTTGCTGATACATTGTCGACAGCTTGAAAGCACAGGGCTGGTTTACAGCCCTGTGCCTTGTCGTTTTCAGCCTCTGATCTCCAGCAGCTTCTGCTTCAGCTCGCCCTCGAGGCGGCCAAGCTCTGCCTCCGCTTCCGCGCGGCGCTTGCGGCCGTCCTCCTGAATCTGGCGGACCTCCTCCAGCGTGTTGATGAGCTCCTGGTTGGTGTGCTGCAGCGTCTCCAGCTCGACGATGCCGCGCTCGCTCTCCTTTGCCACGTCGATGCTGCCCTGATGGAGCATCTCGGCGTTCTTCTTGAGCAGTTCGTTTGTCACATCGGACACCTCGCGCTGCGCTTCCATGGCCTGCTTGCTGTGCTCCATCGAGAGGGCCAGGACCATTTGGCTCTTCCAAAGCGGGATCGTGTTGACGATGCTGGTCTGGATCTTCTCCGCCATCAGACTGTCGTTGTTCTGGATCAGGCGGATCTGGGGGCTCATCTGGAGGGAAATGATGCGCGTCAGCTCCAGATCGTGGATGCGCTTTTCAAAGCGGCCGATCATGTTGGCGAAGTCGTTGGCGGCCTGCGCGTCCTCGGGCAGCCCGGTTTCGATTGCCTTCTGCTGCAGCTTGGGCAGCTCGACCTCGCGCAGCTCCTTGCATTTGATCTGTCCGGCCAGGATGTACATGGTCAGCTCCTTGAAATAGGCCTGGTTCATCTCGTACATCTTGTCCATCGTCGCGATGTCCTTGAGCAGGGTGCGCTCATGCTTTTCCAGCTCGGCGGTGATCTTGTCGACGTTGACCTCGGCCTTGTCAAACTGCGCCTTCATCGCGGCGATGTTGTTGGCCGTCTTCTTAAACAGGCCCTTCAGACCTTTTTTCTCTTCGGGGGTAAAATTGAGGCCCTTCAGCTCCACCACGAGGTCGGAAAGCATGCCGCCGACCTGTCCCAGATCCTTGGTGCGGACATTGCCCAGCGCGGCACTGGAGAACTCGGAGATGTTGGTCTGCGCGGCGGCGCCGTAAGCCAGCACCTGATTGGTGTTGGTCACGTCGATCTGCTTGGCAAACTCGCGCACGGCGGCCTGCTCCGCCTCGGAGAGCTTTTCCAGCTCGGGGCGCTCGGACACGACCTCTTTTTCCGCCTTTGCGATGACCTCGGCGGGCGCCTCCTGCACGGCGGCGGCCGCCGCGTTCGGATCCAGCGTCAGCTTGGGGATATAATCGAAGCTCTTGTTCTCGTCCATCGTTTGATTCTCCTTTACGTTATTGATCATTTACCGAACCCCGCCAGCCCGACGCTGCCTTCCGCAAGGCCTTCGCGCTTGAGCAGGGTGTTCATCACTTCAATGTCGGTCTCGACATCGAGCGCCTGGTTGGCAAACAGACTGTCGAGCAGCTTTTTGTATGCGTTGACGGCGGTATCGAGCATCTCCTCAATGCTCTGCATGGTGCCGGAGATGTTCTCCCCCTCGATGCCCTGCGCGCCCATGCGGTCATAGGCGTTGAGCAGCTTGATCGTGGTGGGAAGATAGTAGTCCAAAAACTTCTTGATCTGCGGCACGTCGCTGGGGTCGTTGACCGCGTCCTCAATGATCTTGTCGGACACGTTGATCAGCTCGCGGATCTTGCCCTTTACCGTCAGGTTCGGGATCGTGGCGTAAAGATGCTCCAGCTCTCTGTGGGCGCGCTCGCCCTCATCCACGACGGCCTGGACCTCCGGCGGATAGCTCGGCTTCTTCGGCGCAGCCGCCGGCTTCGGCTGTGCGGCAGGCTTCGGCTGCGCGGCAGGGCCCTCCTGCTCCGCCTTCTTCTGGTTGACGCCCTTGGTGCTGACATCCACGGGATTGCGGGAGGGATTGGCGTCGGCCTTGACCGCTTTGATCACAGCGCGGATAATAAAGAATGCCGCGGCGAGCAGGCCGAGGCCGAGCACCAGCCCGACCAGACCGCGCAGCGCGTCGCTGCTCAGGAAGATGATCAGCAGCAGGATCCAAAGGAATCCGAGGCCGCCCTTTCCTTTTCCTTTTTTCAAGCTTCCACCCCGCTTTTGCATGGCTTTGGTAATGCTTTGTTCCTAAACATATATTATATTTCCTAAACCCCTTCAGGTCAAGAAATATCGTCAGCGAATTGCGCCGGATTTACACTTTGTTAAAAAACCCGGCTCCCCCCGTCTCCGGGGGAAGCCGGGCCGGTGCGCTTTGCGTGCGTCACTCCACGATCAGCTTCTTGTAGTTCTTCTTGCCGCGGCGCAGCACAAGGCCGCCGGAAAACGCGTCCTTCGGGAAGGTTTTGCCGATGTCCGTGATCTTTTCCTCGCCGGCCGTGACGCCGCCCTGCTCCACGTTGCGGCGCGCGTCGCCGCGGGAGGTGCAAAGCCCGGTCTTGACCAGCAGCGTCAGAATGTCCACGGCGCCGTCGGTGAAGTCCGCGTCCGTCAGCGCGGTCACGGGCATGTTCTCCGCTTCCCCGCCGCCGCCGAACAGCGCTTTGGCGCTGGCCTCGGCCTTGCGCGCCGCTTCCTCGCCATGGACCATCTGCGTCAGCTCGAAGGCCAGGATCTCCTTGGCGCGGTTGAGGTCGCTGCCGGTCCACTTGTCCATCTCGTCGATCTGCTCCAGCGGCAGGAAGGTCAGCATGCGGATGCACTTCATGACGTCCGCGTCGCCGACGTTGCGCCAGTACTGGTAGAAATCGTAGGGGGTGGTCTTGTTGGGATCAAGCCAGACGGCGTTGCCCGCGGTCTTGCCCATCTTCTTGCCGTTGGAATCGGTCAGCAGCGTGATCGTCATGGCGTGGGCGTCCTTCCGCAGCTTTTTGCGGATGAGCTCCGTGCCGCCGAGCATGTTGCTCCACTGGTCGTCGCCGCCGAACTGCATGTTGCAGTCGTAGTGCTGGAAGAGGTAGTAGAAGTCGTAGGACTGCATGATCATGTAGTTGAACTCAAAGAACGTCAGTCCCTGCTCCATGCGCTGCTTGTAGCACTCCGCGCGCAGCATGTTGTTCACGGAGAAGCAGGCGCCGACCTCGCGCAGCAGCTCCACATAGTTCAGGTCCAGCAGCCAGTCGGCGTTGTTGACCATGATGGCCTTGCCCTCGCCGAACTCGATGAACTTCTCCATCTGCTTCCGGAAGCACTCCGCGTTGTGGTCGATGTCCTCGCGCGTCAGCATTTTGCGCATGTCGGTGCGCCCGGACGGATCGCCGATCATGGTCGTGCCGCCGCCGATCAGGGCGATGGGCGTGTTGCCCGCCTGCTGCAGACGCTTCATCAGCGTCAGCGCCATGAAGTGGCCCGCGGTCAGCGAGTCGGCAGTGCAGTCAAAGCCGATGTAAAACCGGGCCTTGCCGTTGTTCACCATCTCGCGGATCTCGTCCTCGTTTGTCACCTGTGCAATCAGGCCTCTTGCCTGAAGCTCCTCATAAATACCCATAATTGCATCTTTCTCCTGTCTGAATGGTCATTTGTTATTCTTGATAATCTCCTCCGCGGCTGCCGCCGCAAAGGCGATGCAGCTGTCGCAGAGATCGTGTTCGTGCTCGCGCAGGATGTCTGCGCAAAGCAGCGTTCCGAATTCGCTGCGGAACCGCTCCTGCAGCGCCTGGCACAGCTCCACGGCCCGCGGCTTTTCCTCCGCCGGGTCCGTGCCGACGGTGCAGGCCGCGCCGATGGCCATCATGCCGCCGGTCACGGCGCCGCAAACGTTTCCCGTCAGCATGCCGCCGCCGAAGCCGTACCCCAGCTTCACGGCCGTGCACTCGTCGATGCCGGTGTATTCCGCCAGCGTACAAAGCGTGCTTTGACAGCAGTTGCAGCCTTTTTCATGGAAGGCCGCGCTTCTCTGAGCGATCGTCATACTTGTCTCCTTTTACTTTTCTACGACGGCATAGCCGCCGTAGGTCAGCGTCACCACGTTCTGCGTATCGTCGAACGCCGCCATCGCTTCGTCGATGTCCGCGATCATATCAAAGCCCGTCGACTCCGTGCGGTAGTGCATCGGGATCACCATGCGCGGCTCGATCGCGGCGACGATGGCCGCAGCCTGGGGCGCGTCGATCGTGAAGAAGCCGCCGACCGGGATCATCGCGCAGTCCAGGCCCTGCAGCGCCTTCGTCTCCGCCGCCGTCAGCGCCCTGCCGAGGTCGCCGAAGTGCGCCACGCGGATGCCGTCGAAATCAAAGATGCGGATGGTGTTCTTGCCGCGCTTGCTGCCGCCGGCGTCGTCGTGGTCGGTCTCCAGCTCGGTGACGGTGAAGCGCGGCGCGCCGCCGTCGTGCAGCTTTACGCACTGCACGGCGTTGTGGTCGTGGTGCTGGTGGCTGCAGTAGACGAACTCCGCGTCCAGGCGCAGGTCCGGACAGCCGGGGACGCAGCCGTCCTCATACGGATCGAGGACAATGCGCTGTCCCAGGCCGCTGACGCGAAAGCACGCGTGTCCGAAGTATTCGATTCTGACCTGTTCCATACAGGATTCCCCCTTCTACGGCAAAAATGAAAACGCCCTCCGTCCGCAAAGCGGACAGAGGGCGCAGAATGTACGCGGTACCACCTCTGAAGTCGCCCCGACGTCGCCGCCGCGGGCCTCAGCGCGTTTGGAAACAAACGCATGCGCTGTAACCGGGCGCACCCGTCGCAGCCTACTAGCCCCGAAAGGGGGTTCGGTGCGCCGCTCGTGGGCTGTATTCGCCGCATGCGCCCTCTCCCCCTCGCAGCAGATCCGGGGTCTCTCTTGGCAGGGCGGCGTACGGCTACTTGTGCCCGTCATCGCGTTTCACGTTGCGGATTATACCTTGATTGGCCTGATTTGTCAACTGTTTTCAACGCAAAGAGGCAGACGGGCTCGCCGTCCTCGCGACGCAGGAAGTCCTCTAACGAGCGCGCGCTGTGGGGCGCCGGCCAGTTGTTGGCCCAGTTGCAGATTTCTACGCCGGCAAAGCCGCGCTGCACCGACACCGTATGCAGCGTGTTCCAGCTCCCGTCGGCGCGGCGGAGCTTCGCCCCCGTCCAGTAGGACAAAATCGCACAGTCCGACGCGCGCAGCGCAGCGTCGTATGCCTGCCGCTCCCGGCGGCGCAGTACGGTCACCTCGACGCCCTGCGCGCGCAGATAGGCGGCCACGGCGGAGAGGTTCGTCCCGCCGAAGCCGTTGAAGAGCAGGCCGCTCTTCTCCAGCGCCGCCGCGATCTCCGGCAGCGGCTGCGGCCGGTGCAGGGCGAGCAGCGCGTTGTAGACCGCAATGACCTCGCAGCCGTTGTTGCCCATGTTCCACGCGCCGTAGGGAAGCTTTGCCAGCGTGCCGAGCCCCTGCCCGTTGATGCGTCCGGGCGGCAGCGCGGCCTGCGCGCGCACGGCGGCATTGCGCCCGCGGTCAAAGCGCCGACAGAATGGGTTGATGAGCTTTGTCAGGCCGGCGAGCACGCGCAGCGCGCCGTAGCTGCACCGGAATGTGTTCAGTATGCTCATGCCTCGCTGCGCGTCCGCGCCGCGCCCTCCAATGCCGCAAGCCGCTCGCTCCAGTGCTGCGCGTCCGCGCCGCTGCGCGCAAGCTCCGGGCGCTGCGACAGATACCCGCCGAGCCAGCGGCTGAATTTCTCGGCGCCGCGGACGTTGAAATGGAGATTGTCATACCAGTCCGCGCCGTTGTCGATCCCCAGCTCCGGCAGCGCGTCGTTGAAGTCCGCCAACGCGATGCCGCGCGCGGACACGTCGCTTTGCAGCGTCCGCAGCGCCGCCGCCGGGATGCGGGCAGCCGAGGGCGCGATGTAAAGCTGCAGCGCGACGCCCTCCTGATCGCAGAAATCGCGGATCTTTTCCAGCCAGAGCAGGTTCTCCCGGTAGGTTGCGCTGTCGGCGGTGAATTCCTCCCGCTCGCAGACCGCGGGCGCCTCACAGGCGTAGGTCAAGAGCGTATACCCGGCGAGGGCGTCCTCCGCGGGCACGAGCGCGTGGTACAGCTCGCCCGGCGAAACCTCCGTCCAGCGGCCGTGATAATCGTACAGCGGAAACAGCAGGCCGAAGCGCAGCGACGGCTCGGCGGCGGCAAACGTCGCCGCGAGGCGGTTGCCCGACCACGGCATATAGGAGATGTTGGCCCTGGTATAGTTCTGATACTTCGCATAGAACATGCCCGTGATCTCCAGCATGACGGTCTTCGGCGACTGGGTGCGGCAGGCCTCCCGGATGTAGTAGTAGGTAATGGGCATCGTCTGCTCCGGCCCGGCCATCACATAGCTGCGCACGCCGCTCTCCTCCCAGATCCACGCCGGGGCAATGTCACAGTAGACGAGCGAGCTTCCGAAAAACAGCACGTCGAAGCTATTCGGCGCTTCGCGGAGATACGCAGGCCACATGCTGCCGTACTCTCTCCGAACAGGGCGCAGCAATTCGCCCGCTCCCCAGCTGAGGAGCAGGAACGCAAGCAGCGCCGCCAAAAATGCGGCGAGCCCTCTTCGCTTGCTCATGCGCCGATCACCTCAAAAGCGAAAATACACAAACTCCCGCGCGTCGATCTCCGGTCCGTAAACGCCGAACAGCGCCGCGGCAAACAGCAGCGCGGCCGCTGCGCCCCAGTAGCGCAGGCCGCTTGCCGTATCTGTCGGGAAGCGGCGGCCGCGGGCAATGCAGACATCCTCCCGGATGCACAGCAGCAGGGATACGGCCAGCAGCAGCCAGCGGCGCCACGGCAGCAGCGCGGCAACGGACGCCAGGCCAAAGCCGTCGCGGGCGATCAGCAAAATGTGCTTGATGACATAAGCGGCCTGGTGCAGACTGTCCGCGCGGAAAAACACCCATGTAAGCGTGAGCAGCAGGAATGTGACGCAGCCCTGCACCGCCGCGGTCAGGGCGCCATTCTCCGGCATGCGCAGCCGGTGCCGGATGCCGCGGCGCAGCGGGCCCGTCACGCTTCCCGCCACCTGATACAGGCCGTTCAGCACGCCCCAGATCACAAACGTCCACGCCGCGCCGTGCCACAGGCCGCTGACGGCAAAGACGATCAGAACATTCAGCGCCGTGCGCGCTTTCCCCTTCCGGCTGCCGCCGAGCGGGATATAGAGATACTCCCGGAACCAGTCCGTGAGAGAGATATGCCACTTTTTCCAGAATTCCTTGACGGAGCGGGACAGATACGGCGCCCGGAAATTCTCCGTCACGCGCAGCCCCAGCATCTCCGCGCAGCCGATCGCCATATCGGAGTAAGCGGAGAAGTCCAGATAGATCTGAACTGCGTATACAAGCGCGGCAATCAGCGCCGCGCCGCCGGGCAGCGCCGCCGGGTCCGCGTAGACCGTGTCCACCAAAATCCCCAGCGTGTCGGCCACGACGAGCTTCTTGCACATACCGCGCAGAAAGCGCATAGCGCCCGCCTTCACCTTGTCCGCGTCAAACGCCGGCGGCTGCTTGAGCTGCGGCAGGAATTTCCGCGCCCGTCCCACGGGGCCGGCCAGCAGCACCGGGAAGAACGCCATGA
>CAMJPK010000081.1 GCA_946407675.1 uncultured Clostridia bacterium | reverse complement strand
GTGCCGAAAATACTTGTCTGGCGACGGACTGGGAAGATAGGTCAATGCCAACACAGTAAAAATACCGGAAGCAAATGCTTCCGGTATTTTTACTGTGTAAAGGGATCGAACCCGAGGGGGCCTTTGCCCCCTCGGACTCCCCTGCTGCGCATAAAGCTCGGGGCTCCGGCTCCCCTGCAAGGGGAGCTGTCGCGCAGCGACTGAGGGGTTCATCAAGGCGTCAACGCCGGATTCAACAATGGAACCGCCCTGCGGATCGAACGGTCCGCAGGGCGGTTCAGTTTGCGGCGATTACTTTTTGCCGACGAGCTTGCGCATCAGCCAGACGACGAGGCAGGCGCCGGCGACGGAGATGAGAATCCCGCCGATGCTGACGGTCTCGGCGTGGATGCCGAGCAGCCCGGCGATCAGACGTCCGACGGCGGAGCCGACGACGCCGAGCAGGACGCGCAGCCAAAAGCCGTGGTTCGTCTTCATGATAAGGCCGGCCAGCCAGCCGACCAGCGCGCCGATGAGGATGGTGATGATGATGTTGATAAGCATGGAATTTGCCTCCCTGTATTAAGCTTCCGGTTCTCCGAGACGGGAGAGGAACTGCAGAAAGTAATCCGGCAGGGGACTGGTCAGATGCACGCGTTCCCCGGAGCGCGGGTGCGTAAACTCCAGCGCGCGGGCATGCAGGCACTGGCCGCTCAAGCCCTTGTCCGGCTGCTTTTTTCCGTAGACGAGGTCGCCGGCCAGCGGATGGCCGATGGACGCCATGTGGACGCGGATCTGATGCGTCCGCCCCGTCTCCAGACGGCAGCGGACGTGGGTATAGCCGCGGTAGCGCGCAACGACCTCCCAGTGGGTGACGGCGGGGCGGCCTGTGGAAACAATGGCCATGCGCTTCCGATCCGTCGGGTGGCGGCCGATGGGCGCGTCCACCGTGCCGGACTCGTCCCGCAGCCGGCCGTAGACCACGGCCTCATAGATGCGGAACATGCTGTGATCGGACAGCTGCGCGGCGAGGGCGCGGTGCGCGAAGTCGTTTTTTGCGGCGATGAGAAGGCCGCTGGTGTCCTTGTCGATGCGGTGGACGATGCCGGGGCGCTTTTCGCCGCCGACGCCGGAGAGCGAATCACCGCAGTGCCAGAGCAGCGCGTTGACCAGCGTGCCGTCCGCGTGGCCGGGGGCGGGGTGGACGACCATGCCGCGCGGCTTGTTGACGACGATCACGTCGCCGTCCTCAAAGACCACGTCCAGCGCCATGTCCTGCGCCGTGAGCGCGCTCTCGCCGGCGTCCGGCAGCGTCACGAGAATCGAATCCCCGGCGGAAACCCTGTAATTCTTGCGCACAGGTGCGCCGTTCACCAGCACCGCGCCGGCGTCCAGCAGCTTCTGCGCGGCCGAGCGCGTCAGCTCCCCCGCAATGCGCGGCAGGAGCGCGTCGATGCGCTCGCCCGGTTCCTCGGCGGTGAAGGAGCGCGTCTCCATTTCAGAGATCCCGGAACTCCGCGAGGATGTCGTCCAGATCGAAGGATTCGCCGGACTTCTTCGCGGCGGGCTTTGCCTCCTGCGCCGGCGGCGTGAATTCGAAGCCGACCGTGGCTGCGGGCTTTGCTTCCGGTATCACCTCGGCGGGTGCTGCGGGCTTTGCGGCCGGTGCGGGCTTTGCGACCGGTGCGGGCGGCTCCGGCGCCTGCTTGACTTCGGGCGCGGGCGTGGGCGCGGCGGGCGCCGGCTCCGTTTCAGACAGAAGGTTCACGAATTCGACGGCCTCTTTGGAATAGTTCTTCTGCGCGGCGGCGGGCTGGGAATAGACCGTCGTGCCGCTCGCTGCCGGCTGGGTTTCCCACTCGGCAAAGGGGTCGGCGGGATCGACCTTCGGCTCCGCGGCGGGCGCGTGCTTCGGGAAATCGGGGAGCGGCGGGCGCTGCCGACGGCCATGCGCCGGCTTTGCCTCCGTCTGCGCCGCGGAGCGCCCGACAGCGGGCGTGTGCTGTCTGCGGCCATGCGCCGGCTTTGCCTCCCTGGGCTCCGCGGCGTTCCCCGCGGCGAAGGGGACGTTTTTGCGCGCGGCCTTCGGCTTCTCCAGCAGGATGCACAGGCAGAAAACGATCGCGCCGACGGTGATGTAGATGTCCGCGATGTTGAACACGGGGAAGCTCCGCCCGAAGATCAGGAACTCAAACTCCAGCATGTCCACGACAAAACCGCACACGACGCGGTCGATGCAGTTGCCGACGGCGCCGGCCATGATGATCACGGCCATCCAGCGGGCCAGCTTGTTGGTGACGATGTTGCGGACGAGCAGGTAGACCACCAGCAGGCAGAAGAGGATGCACAGGATCACGAAGAACCAGCGGGCGCCCTCCAAAATGCTGAAGGCCGCGCCGGTGTTGTGGAGGTTGACGAGGCGGATGAAGCCGGGGATCAGCTTCGCTCTGCCGGAGTCCACGACGATGTTGACTGTGGTCCAGTACTTCAGGGCCTGATCGACGATCAGGGCGAGCACGGCCACGATCGCATAAAGCATAGGGATTACCTCCTGTTCGGGGGAATTTTACACGCGCCCTCCGATGTGCCTCGGAGGGCGTGCGGTCATTTCAGAAAGCTGACGACCTTTGCGCAGCGCGGGCAGAGCCCGTCGGCGTCGGCCGCCGTGGAGTGCGTCCAGCAGCGGGGGCACTTGACGCCCGGCGCGACGTCGGCGGCGACGGCGATGCCGGGGAAGCTCAGGCCCGGCTTCGCGTCCGTCGGGGCGGCGGAGACGGTCTCGACGGCGGAGACGATGAACAGCTCGGCCAGATCGAGGCCCTTGAGCGCGTCAAGCACGGCGGCGGCGTCCGCGTCCGCGGGGCAGAGGGTGACCTTCGCTTCCAGCGACTTGCCGATCCGCTTCGCCGCGCGCTTTTCCTCCAGCACGGCGTTGACGTCCGTGCGCAGCGCGATCAGCTTGTCCCAGCGCGCCATCTCGGCGTCCGTCAGGGCATAGGCGGCGAAGGGCTTGTGCATCTCGTTGAACACGACGTTGCGCGGATCGTCCTCGGCGCGGTGCGGCATGGCCTGCCAGATCTCGTCGGCGGTGTAGGCCAGGATCGGCGCCATGATGCGCGTCATCGTGTCGAGGATCAGGAACAGCGCGGTCTGGGCGCTGCGGCGGCGCAAGCCGTCGCGCGCCTCGCAGTACAGGCGGTCCTTGATGATGTCGAGGTAGAAGTTGCTCATGTCCACGACGCAGAAGTCGTTGACCGCGTGGGTGACGGTGTTGAAATCGAAGCCGTCATAGCCGGCGAAGCAGCGCGCGATGAGCGCGTTGAGACGCGTGACCGCCCAGCGGTCCAGCTCCTCCATCTCCTCCGGGGCGACGAGCGCGTCGGCGTCGAAGCCGTCGAGGTTGCCGAGGCAGTAGCGCGCGGTGTTGCGGAACTTCAGATAGTTCTGCGAAAGCTGCTTGAAGATCGCGTCGGAGCAGCGCATGTCGGCGTGGTAGTCCGCGCTGGCGGCCCACAGGCGCAGCAGATCCGCGCCGTATTTGTTGATGATCTCGTTGGGGTCCATGCCGTTGCCGAGGGACTTGTGCATGGCGCGGCCCTCGCCGTCGACGGTCCAGCCGTGGGTGATGCACTTTTTGAACGGGGCGCCCTTGCCCAGCGCGCCGACGGCCACCAGCAGGCTGGACTGGAACCAGCCGCGGTACTGGTCGAGGCCCTCGATGTAGACGTCGGAGGGCCAGAAGCCCTGGTCGCGCTGCATGGAGGCAAAGTGGCTGGAGCCGGAGTCGAACCAGCCGTCCAGCGTGTCGGTCTCCTTCGTGAAGCCGTGGTCGCAGCCGCAGTGCGGGCACTTGTAGCCGGCGGGCAGGATGTCGGCTGCCTCGCGCTCGAACCACGCGTTGCTGCCCTCTTTTTCAAAGAGCTTCGCGATGGCGTCAATGGTCTCGTCGGTGCAGATGGGCTTGCCGCAGTCCGGGCAGTAGAACACCGGGATCGGGAGGCCCCAGCGGCGCTGGCGGGAGATGCACCAGTCAGAGCGCTCGCGGATCATGCTCTTGATGCGGTCGATGCCCCAGTCGGGATACCACTGCACGTCGTCGCAGGCGGCGCAGGCGGCGTCCTTGAACGCGTCGACCGAGCAGAACCACTGCGGCGTGGCGCGGAAGATGATCGGGCCCTTGCAGCGCCAGCAGTGGGGGTAGGAGTGGACGATCTCCTCGGAGGCAAAGAGCGCGCCGGATTCGCGCATGTCCGCGAGGATGACCGGGTTGCTCTCCTCGGTCTTGAGCCCGGCGTACTTGCCGGCATAGTCGGTGTGGCGGCCCTGGTCGTCCACGGGGACGACGAGGTCGAGGCCGTAGCGGCGGCAGGTGTTGTAGTCGTCCGCGCCGAAGCCGGGGGCGGTGTGGACGCAGCCGGTACCGGAGTCCATCGTGACGTAATCGGCGAGCATCAGCAGACTGGTCTTATCCAAAAACGGGTGCTTCGCCAGCATGGTTTCAAAGAAGTTGCCGGGGTGGGTCTCGACGATCTCGTAATCGGAAATGCCGCCGGCGGCCATGACCTTTTCCACCAGCGCGCCCGCCATGATGAGCACCTCGCCGCCGGGGATGCGCACCAGCGCGTAGTCGTCCGCCGGGGAGAGCGTGATGCCGAGGTTGCCGGGCAGCGTCCAGATCGTGGTCGTCCAGATCAGGAAGGAGATCTTGCTGCGGTCCAGATGCGCCAGCTTGCCCAGATCGTCATGGAGCGGGAACTTGACGTAGACGGTCGTGCAGGGGTCGTCCTTGTATTCGATCTCGGCCTCGGCCAGCGCGGTCTCGTCCTTCGGGCACCAGTACACGGGCTTGAGGCCCTTATAGATGTAGCCCTTCTTGAACATCGCGCCGAAGATGCGGACCTCCTCGGCCTCAAAGCCGGGGTTCATGGTCTTGTAGGGGTGCGCCCAGTCGCCGAGCACGCCCATGCGGCGGAAGCCCTTCATCTGCAGCGCGATGTACTTCTCGGCGTAATCGTGGCAGGCCGTACGGAAATCCGCGACGGACATGGCCTTGCGGTTGAGCTTCTGCTCCTTGATGATCGCGCTCTCGATCGGCATGCCGTGGTTGTCCCAGCCGGGGACATACGGCGTATAGTAGCCGCGCATGGCGTAGGCGCGGACGATGAAGTCCTTCAGCGCCTTGTTCAGCGCGTGGCCCATGTGCAGATCGCCGTTGGAGAACGGCGGGCCGTCGTGCAGGGAGAACAGGGGCTTGCCCTCGTTTTTCTTCAGCAGCTCGTTGTAAACGTCCTCCCGGTTCCAGCGCTCCAGCATCTCCGGCTCGCGCGCGGGCAGGCCGGCGCGCATGGGAAAGTCGGTCTTCGGGAGATTCAACGTCTCGTTAAAGTCTTTTGCCATCGTACTTTTTCTCCATTATGTGATAGGGGGCGGGATGCTCTGAAACCCGCCCCGGTTATGCGATTTCTTGTCGGTTACTTCTCAAAGCCCTCAAAGGAGAACTGCGTGGTCTTTTCCACATCGTCGTCCGGGTCGGTGATGACCTGGAAGGAGCGGGTGGGCAGCTCGTCGTCCGCGGGGGCCGCCGGGGTGAAGTCGGGGCGGACGTCGCTGACCGGCTCGTCCGCGGCCTTCGCCACGGTCTCCTCGATGCGCTTGACCGTCTCGTGGATCTCGCTGCTCTCATCGTCGCCGTAAGCCGTGACAGCGGGCTCCGGGATGTCGGCGGAGGCGGGGATGTCGGCGGGCGCCGCCTCGGGGACCACGTCCACGATCTGCGCGGCGCGGTGCTCCTTCACAAAGTCCATCTCGCCGACCTTCTGCAGGAAGCTGAGCTGGCGGTTGCACAGCAGCTCCATGTTCTCGACGAACTGCGCGCTGGTCTTTTTGGCCTCGTCTAGACGGGCGCGCTCCATCTCGACCTCCACGCGGGCCTCGCGGGTGAGGCGGTCGGCCTCCGCGGTGGCGTCCGCCACCATGGCCTCGGCCTTCTCCTTGGCCTCGCGCTCGATGATGTTGCCCAGGCGCTGGGCGGAGACAACAGCCATGCGCAGGGCATCCTCGTTGCCGCGATACTCCTCGACCTTATCGACGAGCACCTTCATCTTGCCCTTGAGCGTCGCGTTCTCCTTTTGCAGCAGGGCCAGATCGCTGGAGATCTCCTCCAGAAATGCGTCCACGGCTGCCATGTCATACCCGCCGAATACCGCTTTTTCAAACGTCTTTTCCTTGATGTCCTGCGGAGTGATCATATCTGTTATCCCCTATCTGTAATGAATTGTGTTTCTTTTTCGCTGTGTCTGCGCCGCGTCAGAAGTACATCCCGGAGTTTTCCAGCTCGTCCATCAGATCCCCCACGAGATCGACGTTGGAGGGCGTGATGATGTAGGTGTTCGCGGCGATCTTCTTCACCTTGCCATCCAGCGCGTAGGCGACGCCGGAGAGGAAGTCCACCAGACGGCGCGTTACGTCCTTCGGGGTGGTCTCCAGGTTGATGAGCACCGGGCGCTTGGCGCGCAGCTGGTCGGCGATCTCTGCGGCGGTCTCGAAGCGCTCCGGCTTCACGAGCACCACCTGTGACGGCGAGCCGGAGGAGCCGAGGTTGACGACCTTGCCCTCCCGCACCCGCGCGGGACGGGAGGCCGGGGCGCTCTGCGGGGCGCTTTCCGCGGCGGCGCCGCCGCCGAAGCCGGCGAAGGGGTTGGGCCGGGGCTTTTCCGCCTCCGGCGGGTCCACCATCTCGGCGTCGTCGATATAATCGTCCTCATCCTCGTCGTAGGGACGGGTGAGCTTTTTCAGTTCGTCCAGAAAACCCATGTGATGACCTCCCAGATCAGTAGTGACGTTGGCCGAATATGGCCGAGCCGATGCGCACCATGTTGGCACCCTCGGCAACGGCGTCTTCATAATCGTCTGTCATGCCCATGGACAAAAAGTCCATAAAAACATTATCGTATTTTTTGCTGCGGTTGTCAACAAAAAGCTGCTGCATCAGCGCAAAATATGGGCGATTCGTCCCCCCATCCACCACAATAGGTGGTACGCACATCAATCCGCGCACCCGCAGGGCGGCGCAGCGGGACGCCGCGTGCAGCAGCGCGGGCAGCGCCGCGGGGGCGATGCCGGATTTCTGCGCCTCGCCGGCGACGGAAACCTCGATCAGGATGTCCTGCACGATCCCCAGCGCGGCGGCGCGGCGGTCGATCAGCGTGAGCAGCGCCTCGCTGTCCACGGACTGGATCAGGTCGACCTTCCCGACGATCTTGTTCACCTTGTTGCGCTGCAGGTGGCCGATAAAGTGCTTCGGGCAGCCGTCGTAGGCGCCGAGCGCGTCCTTTTCTAGGAATTCCTGCACCTTGTTCTCGCCGCAGGCGTCCACCCCGGCGGCGATGGCCGCGCGGATGCGCGCCGGTTCGTTCATCTTGGTCGCGGCCACGAGCAAGACGGCGCGGTCGCCGCCGCAGGCCGCCGCGATGTTGCCGCGGATCGTCCGTATGTTATCCGCGATCTGATCGACGTCTGTCATTCCATGACCTTCCCCTCGTAGAGATTCCGCCCGGAGACCACGACGGTGTTGCCGCTGCGCAGGGCGTTTGGCTCAGCGCTGTCGGCAATGATCGCAAAGTCCTCGTCGGTATAGAGCACCTCGACCGCCTTGCGCTCCAGCTGCATGGCCGTCACCGTCCACACCCACGCATCGCCGCTGGCCGGGTCGCTGTGCACGGCCTTGGCGGGGACGCGGATGCCGCTGTAGGCGGCGAAGATGACGTTGGCTGGCACGCGGCGCATCGCCAGCGTGTCCGCCAGCGCGGTGTCGCAGCGGAACACCACGGCGACGCTGCCGTCCTCCGGCGCGCTGATGGACAAAACGCGCGCATAGATGTCCGCGCCGTAGTAGCGCCCGAAGCTCAGCGTGGCCGTCCGGCCGACGGTCAGGCGCGCGGCGTCGTCCTCCGACATGAGCGCGGCAAAGTACCAGCGGTAGCTGGTGACGAGCTTGCCGTAAGCGCCGGCGGGCTTGTCCGCGGCGGCGTCCGTCAGCGCGGAGAGCGTTTCGGGGGCAAGATGCTCGAGCTGCGCGGGCGTCAAGCCCTCATAGCCGTCGACCAGCGTGGTGAAGGTGCCGCTGCACGCGGCGGTGAGCGCCTCGGCGTCGCTGGTGGAGCTGGAGCGCAGGCTGTCCAGCTCGCGCTGGAGCGCGCGCAGCTCGGCCTCCGAAACCCCGGAGGCGTCGGGGGAGAACAGCAGGGAGCGCAGGTTCAGCGTGCTGCCGTCCAGCCCGCTGAGCTCATGGCGCGCGACGGAGGCGGTCAGCACCGACACGGCCGTGCGCAGCGCCTCGTCCCGCGTGGTCAGGTCGGCGGCGCTGTCCAGCTCGTCCAGCGCGGCGGAGACGCGGCTGATCTCCAGCTCCAGCTCGTGCATCCGGTTGGCGCGCTGCAGGCCGGTTTCGCTGCGCATGGCGGTGGCCAGCGGCGCGCCGGCGGCGACCTTCGCGCCGTCGCGCACGGTGACGTCGATGTACGGCTCGGTGCTGGTCAGTACGGTCTCCTCCCGCACGACGATGCCGTTGGCAAGGCCGCTCAGCGTGACGTCCGCGGGCACGGCCTCGGCGGTCACCGTCGTGTCCCGCAGGGCGCGATAAGCGTAGACCCCCGCATAGGCGACGAAGGCCAGAAACAGGAGGATCGCGATGAATTTGGAAAGGCGGTCGGTACGTTTCATATCTCTATCCCGTGCATATGTTTATTCGCTCTCCGGCGCCAGCGCGAGCGGCCGGGGCGGGACGATCGTGGAGATGGCGTGCTTGAAGATCATCTGCTGCTTGCCCTCGCTTTCGAGCATCACCACGAAGCTGTCAAAGCTGCGGACACAGCCCTTCATCTGAAAGCCGTTCATCAGGAACACGGTGACGACGCATTTTTCGCGGCGGCACGCCGCAAGGAACGGGTCCTGGTAATTCGGTGTCTTTTGCATATGTTTCGACTCCTTTTCCGGCGCCGGACCCGCGGCGGCAACGGCTGTAACACCATATTATACCACGCGTTCCGGCGTCTGTGTAGATTTTTTTCGGCGGCATGCCGCCGCCTGTCCTGATTCTACACAGTTTTCACCGTAAATAAGGTCGAAGAAGGGGGAGAAATCCGATTATTCCGGTGCTGCCCACATCGCCGCGACCGCGTCCGCCGCGCCGGGGATGTCCGGCGCGCCCTCCCACGCGATCCAGTGCAGCCCGGCGTCCCGGCGCAGCCACGTGAGCTGGCGCTTGGCGTAGCGGCGCGAGGCGCGCTTGATCGCATCGACGGCCTCCGCGCGGGTGCAGCGGCCGGAAAGCGCGTCCCCGACCTCCTTGTAGCCGATGGCCTGCATCGCGGTGCAATCCGGGGGGAGCCCGGCATCGAGCAGGCGCGCGACCTCCGCAAACAGCCCCGCGGCCGCCATCTCGTCCACGCGCGCGTCGATGCGCTGATAGAGCGCGGCGCGGTCGGCAAAGGTCAGCGCGACGCGCAGGGAATCCCAGCGCGGCGGCGCGGCCTGCGTGCGCGCGTCGTGGGCGCTGATGGTCTCGCCGGTCAGCCGGTAAACCTCCATGGCGCGCACCAGCCGCTTCTTGTCCGACGGATGCAGCTTCTCCGCGCGCTCCGGGTCCACTGCCCGGAGCTGTTCCCGGAAGGCCTCGCCCCCGATGCGGTCATATTCCGCGGAAAGCTCCTCCCGCAGGGGGGTGCCGC
>CAMJPK010000080.1 GCA_946407675.1 uncultured Clostridia bacterium | reverse complement strand
ATGCGAGATGACGCTGGAGCAGGCGAGGGAGGCCCTCGACGCGCTGCAAAAGAAGCTGTGCGCCTACGACCACGCGCTGGCGCTGATGAGCTACGACGGGGTGACCGGCGCGCCGAAGGGCACCGCGGCCAACCGCGCGCAGTCCATGGGGATTTTGAGCGAGGAGCGTTACCGGCTCCAGACCGGCCCCGCCGCCGCGGAGCTTCTGGAATATCTGAACGGGGAACGGGAAAAACTGGACGGGAAGGAGCGCCGCGCGGTCTACCTCATGCGCCGGGACATCCAGCAGATGCAGCGCATCCCGATGCAGGAGTATGTGGACTACCAGATGCTGCTTGTGGAGGCGGACGACGTCTGGCACACGGCGAAGGAGCGCGACGACTGGCCGCTGTTCCGCCCGCTGCTGGAGCGCATCTTCGCTGCCGTCAAGCGCTTCGCCGGCTACTGCGCGCCGGAGAAGGACCCCTACGACTACTGGCTGAACGAGTTCGAGGAGGGCGTCGACCGCGCAAGCTGCGATCAATTCTTCACCGCGCTGCGCGCGGGCATCGTGCCGCTGCTGGAGCGGGTGCGGGAAAAGCCGCAGCCGGACTGCGCCGTGCTGCGCGGCGATTTCCCGGCGGACGCGCAGGCCCGCTTTGCCCGGCGGCTGATGGCGCTGATCGGGCTGGACGCCGACCACGTCGGTCTGGCCGAGACCGAGCACCCCTTTACCACCTCGCTCGGCTCCCACCTCGATGAGCGCATCACCACGCACTACCACACGGACGACTTCACAAGCTCGATGTACAGCGTTGTGCACGAGGGCGGCCACGCGCTCTACGACACCGGCAGCGACGACGCCCTGGCGTACACCGCGCTGGACGGCGGCGTTTCGATGGGCATCCACGAAAGCCAGAGCCGCTTTTACGAGAACATCCTCGGCCGGTCCCGCGCCTTTTGCGACTTCATCTTCCCCGAGGCGCAGTCGTTTTTCCCTGCACTCAAAGGCCACACGGCGGAGGAATTCTGGCGCGCGGTGAACCGCGCCGCGCCGGGGCCGGTGCGCCTTGAGGCCGACGAGCTGACCTACGGGCTGCACATCATGGTCCGCTACGAGCTGGAAAAGCGCGTCATGGCAGGGCTTTTGCCGGTGGCGGAGCTGGCCGGAGCGTGGAAGCAGCTGTATAAAGAATATCTCGGCGTGGACGTGCGCGACGACCGCAGCGGCGTGCTGCAGGACAGCCACTGGTCCGGCGGCGCGATCGGTTACTTCCCGTCTTACGCGCTCGGCAGCGCCTACGGCGCACAATTCCTGCGCGCGATGCGCGAAAGCGTGGACGTGGACGGCTGCATGCGCCGGGGCGACTTCGCGCCGGTCAACGACTGGCTGCGCGCGCGCATCTGGCGCCACGGCCGCCTGTACCCCCCGGCGGAGCTGCTACGAAGCGCGGCGGGCGGCCCCTTTGACCCGGCGGTGTTCATCGCCTACCTGACGGACAAATATACCCAACTATACGATCTTTGAGAAAGGACGGACACGACCATGGCAAACAAGTACGCAGGCACGCAGACCGAAAAGAATCTGGAGGCCGCCTTCGCGGGCGAGAGCCAGGCCAGAAACAAGTACACCTATTTCGCATCCACGGCCAAGAAGGAGGGCTTCGAGCAGATCTCGGCCCTGTTCCTCAAGACCGCGGAAAACGAGAAGGAGCACGCCAAGATGTGGTTCAAGGAGCTCGGCGGCATCGGCTCCACCGCGCAGAACCTCGGCGCCGCCGCGGACGGCGAGAACTACGAGTGGACGGACATGTATGAGGGCTTCGCCAAGACCGCGGAGGCCGAGGGCTTCCCCGAGCTGGCCGCGAAGTTCCGCGGCGTCGCCGCCATCGAAAAGCACCACGAGGAGCGCTACCGCGCGCTTTTGCGCAACGTCGAGGCGCAGGAGGTTTTCAAGAAGAGCGAGGTCAAGGTCTGGGAGTGCCGCAACTGCGGCCACATCGTGGTCGGCACGGCGGCCCCGGAGATCTGCCCCGTCTGCGCCCACCCGCAGGCCTACTTCGAGGTCAACGCGGAAAACTACTGATCCACGCACAGAAAAAAGACGCCGCCCGACTGGGCGGCGTCTTTGCGTTTGCACGGTGAAAATCAGCTGCGTCATTGCGAGGCCCCGCAAGGGGCCGTGGCAATCCGTTTTCCATCGAAAAGAGGACGGATTCCCACGCCGGCGTGCGCGCCGGCTCGGAATGACGGGCCTTGCCTTATCCCTTCACGTTTACGCGGTCGTAGAGCTTCAGCACCTCCGCGTCCGGGGCGGGGGTGGCCAGCGTGACGACGACGGCGACGATCAGGCTGATGACGCAGCCGGGCAGAATCTCGTAGATGCCCAGCTTGCCGAGGAAGGCCAGCCAGCAGATGTCCGCCACCGCGCCGGAGAGGATGCCCGCGACGGCGCCGGGGAAGTTGAAGCGCCGCCAGAACAGCGAGAGCATGATCGTCGGACCGAAGGCCGCGCCGAAGACGCCCCAGGCGTTCTCCACAAGGCCCATGATCGTGCCGCTGTTGGGGTTGGCGGCGATGACGACGGCGACGATGGAGATGAGCAGCACAACGTAGCGCCCGGCCCAGATCATCTCCTTGTCCCCGGCCTGGCCGCGGCGGAACACGGGCTTGTACACGTCGCTGGCAAAGGCGGAGGCGCTGGCAAGCAGCTGGCTGTCCGCGGTGGACATGCTGGCCGCGAGGATGGCGGAGAGCAAAATACCGGAGATGACGCCGGGGAAGATGCGGCGCACCATCTGGATGAACACGGTGGAGCTGTCCGAAAGCTCGCCGAGCAGCAGGTGGCCGACGACGCCCGCGACGACGGAGAAGGCGAGGATGAGCACGGTCCAGACAATGCCGATCTTCGCGCTCTTTTTGAGGTCCTTGTCGGAGCGGACGGACATGAAGCGGATGATGATGTGCGGCATGCCGAAGTAGCCGAGGCCCCAGGCAAGCCCGTTGACGATGTCCTTCCAGCCCGACAGCATGCTCCAGTACCCGGCGGGCAGGGCGGAGGCCGCCTCCGCGCCGCGCCCCTCGCCGACGAGCGCCAGCGCGAAGATCGGGGCGATCAGCAGCGCGGCGAGCATCAGCATGCCCTGGAAGAAGTCGGTCCAGCACACGGCGGAGAAGCCGCCGAGGAAGGTGTAGGCCACGATGATGACCGCGGCGATGTACATGGCGATCTTCGGGTCGATGCCGATGACCGTGTTGAACAGCGTGCCGCAGGCCTTGATGGAGCTGGCCGCGTAGATCGTGTAGGCCACGAGGAAGATCACCGCGCAGATGATCTGCAGCGCCTTGCTCCTGGCGAGGAAGCGGTTGCTGAGGTACTGCGGGACGGTGATGGCGTCGCCGGCCTCGATGGAGTATTTCCGCAGGCGCGGCGCTTCGAACACCCAGCTCAGCGCGTAGCCGATGGCCAGGCCGATGGCGATCCACGCCTGGCCGAGGCCGGCGGCGTAGATCGAGGCGGGCAGGCCCATGAGCACCCACGCGCTCATGTCGCTGGCGCCCGCGGACAGCGCGGAGACCCACGGCCCCATCTGCCGCCCGCCGAGGAAGTATTCCTTCTCGCCGCCGCTGCGGCTTTTCAGGAAGAACCGCACGCCGATGCCGAGCATGAACAGCAGGTAGATGAGGAAGATGACGCTTTCGATGTTGAACTTCATAGGATTCGCCCCTTGTCGAATAATGTTCACATCTTAGCACAAACGATCCTAAACCGCAATAGAGAACCGGGTATGAACCAAAGGTCCATACCCGGCGGGATAAAACAATTAAAATGACGGATAAATCAATGCTTATGAAACTAGAACGGATTCTATACGGATTATGATACCGAAAAATTATTTTTCGCTTGCGCGGTAGCTTTGGAGAAACTGCCCCATCATTTCCGCCCCGTAGCGGCTGAGGTTGTAGACGCCGGAGCACAGGCACCAGTCGTACATCAGCGCGCGCTCCATGAGCGCGTAGGCCTTCGTGATCTCCCCGACGGTCATGTCGGCGCGCACCTCGCCGCGCGCCTGTCCGCGGCTGACGATCTCGCGCAGCAGCCGGAAATAGAGCCGGTCGCGGTCCAGAAGGTGCTTCTCGCCGCGCACGGTGAGCTGCGTGGAAAGCAGCCGCGCCAGCAGCTCGAGCGGGATCGAGGCGTCGATCATCGCGAAGAGCTCGCGGTTGAGATAGGCCAGCGTATCCAGCGCGTCCATGTCCTCCGGCAGCGTGGGCATCAGCGCGGCGTACTTCTCGTCGAACAGCACGCTCAGCGTGCCCAGTAGCGCGTCCTTGCCCTCAAAATAGTGGTAGAACGTGCCCTTGCTCGTGCCGGAGAGGGCGAGGATGTCCTCCACGGTCGTGTGCTCGTAGCCCTGCTCGTAGAAGAGCTTCCACGCCGCGGCGACGATCTTCCCGCGCGTGTTGCGCTGTGTTTTCCTCGGCATGGTTTTACCTCCTGGAATCGGCTTCCCCTTGAGGGGAAGCTGTCGAGCGAAGCGAGACTGATGAGGTGTTCTACAGCAATTTCCACCTCATTCGTCATCCGCCTCGCGGGAGATCGGCGGATGCCACCTTCCCCTCCAGGGGAAGGCTTTTACAAGTGGTACTCCTCGTCCGCGACGTATTTGTCGTACAGCTTCTCGCTCACGCCGCCGCGCCGTATGATTTTCGCGTAAAACTCGCCCGAGCGCTTGACGGCGCGCTCCATCGTCGCAAAATCGACGCCGACGAGCCCGCAGCGGGCGTAGCAGCCGTCCAGCCAGTGAAAGCCGTCGAGGAAGCCGTCGTAGTACCAGCGCTTCACCGGCAGCTTGCTCTCGCTGACGAGCTTGAGCGAATCGTAGAGGAAGCGGCTGCGGAAGGAATCGTTGACGTCGCAGGCGCCGCAGCACAGGTAGATGTTCATGGGGCGCAGTTTCAGCAGCTTCCGGCTGGCGAAGAAGACGCCGTTCGGTTTTATCGCGTTCCCCAGGTCGTCCTTAAAATCCTCCTTCGGCGCGCTGATGCGCAGACCCGCCACCGCGCCGGGCCCGCCGTAGTCGATGGCGTGGAAGTCCGCAAAGGTGCCGCGGCGCTCGCGGCCGGGGCACTTGAGCGGCGCGCGGAACTCGCCCGTCAGCATGGCGACGGCGGGGTTGGCCTGATACAGCCGCTCCATCTCCGCGGCCGCGGCGCGGTGCAGGGGGTTGAGGCGGCTGTGCGGCACGAACACGCGGTATTCCAGCGCGAAGGACACGCGGCTGTCGGAAAAGCCGAGCTCGCGGCGCACGTCGTGGATGAGGCGGTAAGCGCGCAGGTGCGCCATGCAGATTCCGCTCATCGCGGCCATCGCGGACTTCAGGTTCTTTTTGCCCGGCGGCCACAGGCCGTAGAGCCAGCCGTTGAAGACATAGGCGTTCGGGCGGGCGAAGGTCAGGTACTCGTTGACGAGGTGGCCGATGGCGCGCAGGACGTGCTCGACATAGATGACGAAGCAGCGAAGGTTGTCCGCCTTCTCCCAGCCGCCCTTTTTCGTGAACCACGCCGGGTCGGCGCACTGGTGCAGCACGACGAGCGGGCGCACGCCCATGCCGATCAGCAGCAGCAGCTCCTCCTTGACGTGCGCGGTCGCTTCCTCGTCAAAGACGCCCTCCTCCGGCTCGATGCGCGCCCAGTCGATGCCGAAGCGGCAGGCCTGTACGCCCATGCGGTGCAGGAGCATGACGTCGCTATGCCAGCGCTCCCAGTGCCCCGCGGCGACGGCGGGGTCGCTGCCGTCGCGGATGTGTCCCGCGGCGGCCCACGCGTCCCAGCCGTTTTCGACCGCGCCGCCGTCGACCTGCGACGGCACGCTGGTCACGCCCAGCAGCAGATTCGGTTTGAGAGAAAATTCGTTCATACAATTCCTTCGCAATGACGGGGCGCAGCGGGCGCATCGTGATGCGCCCCTACAGAGGCGGGAACTCCCGTAGGGGCGATTCACGATCGCCCGTGCGCACCCCGTAGGGCGCGATGCCCACATCGCGCCGCCGTTTTATTTCCGCTGCAAAACCTTCTCGATCCCGGCGACGACGCCGTCGGCGTCCACGCCGTACTTGTGCAGCAGGTCGGCATACTTGCCGGACTCGGTAAAGGTGTCCTGCAGGCCGACGAACTCGGTCGGCGCGCCCGCGCCGCCCCAGGCCAGCACCTCGGCCACCGCGCCGCCGAGCCCGCCGTAGATCGTGTGCTCCTCGGCGGTGACGATGGCGCCGGTCTCCCTGGCGCAGCGCAGAATGAGCTCCTTATCGATCGGCTTGACCGAGTACATATCCACGACGCGGACGGAAACGCCCTTTTCGGCCATGCGCTCGGCGGCCTCGATGGCCTTGTGCACCAGAAGCCCGCAGGCGATGACCGTGACGTCCGTGCCCTCGCGGACGATGGCGCCCTTGCCCAGCTCAAACTTCGTTCCCTCGGCGTAGAGGTCGGGGTAGACGTCGCGGCTCAGGCGCAGGTAGAACGGCCCCCAGTGCTCCGCGGCGTACCTTGTCGCCCAGTAGGTGGCGGTGGCGTCCGCCGGGACGATGACGCGCATGTTGGGCAGCGTGCGCATGACGGCGATGTCCTCCAGCGCGTGGTGGCTCGCGCCGTCCAGCGCGTCGCTCATGCCGCAGTAGGCGCCGCCGAACTTGACGTTTAAGTTGCCGTAGCAGACCTGCCCGCGCGCGGCGATCAGGCCCAGCGTCGTCAGAAAGACGGTAAAGGTGTTGACAAAGGGGATCTTCCCGGTGGTGGAGAGGCCGGCGGCAGTGGCCACCATGTTGCTCTCCGCGATGCCCATGTTGAAGAAGCGCTCGGGGAAGGCCTTGCCGAAGATGGCGGATTTCGTGGAGCCGGAAAGGTCGGCGTCGAGGACGACGATGTCCCTGTTCGTCTCGCCCAGCTCCTTCAGAACGGTCCCGTAGACCTCACGGATCGCTTTCGCCATTATTCTGCACCTCCCAGCTCTTTCATCGCCTGCGCAAAGCTCTCGTCGTCGATGGCCTTGCCGTGCCACGCGGCCTTGCCCTCCATGAAGGAGACGCCCTTGCCCTTGACGGTGTGGGCGATGATGACCGTGGGCGCGCCGGCGTTGCGCTCCGCCGCGTCGAAGGCGGCGGTCAGCTCTTGGAGGTCGTGGCCGTCGCACTCGATGACGTTCCAGCCGCTGGAGTGCCACTTGCCCGCAACGTCGCGCATCGGCATGATCTCGTCGGTGGTGCCGTCGAGCTGCACGCCGTTGAGATCGACCACGGCGCACAGGTTGTCAAGCTGGAACTTCGGCGCGCTCATGACGGCCTCCCAGATGCAGCCCTCGTCCATCTCGCCGTCGCCGAGGACGGCGTAGACGCGCGCCTTCGAGCCAGAGAGCTTGAGCCCGATCGCCATGCCCTGCGCGGCGGACAGGCCGAGGCCGAGCGGCCCCGCCGGCATCTCCACGCCGGGGGTGTGGTTGCAGGGGTGGCCTTGCAAAAGGCTGTCGACGCAGCGCAGCGTGGCCATGCTGCCCTTGGGCAGGAAGCCCTTTTCGATCAGGTTCACGTAGAGCATCGGCGCGGCGTGCCCCTTGCTGAGCACAAGGCGGTCACGGTCGGGGTCGTCGGGCTTGTCCGCGCAGATGTGCATCCGCTCCTGGTACAGCAGCGTCAGAATCTCGCAGACGGATAAGCTTCCGCCCGGATGGCCGGACTGCGCGCCGTGGATGGCGGTCAGCGCGTCGATGCGGAAGCGGCGGCAGAGCTCGGTGAGTTCCTGCTCGCGTTTCGCGGTCAGTGGCATGGTACATTCCTCCTGTATTCTGAAATATGTTTTTTCCGGTGTATTTATTGTGTCATTGGAAGGCGCGCAGCGCCGTGGCAATCCGTTTTCCTTTTGCGGGAAAAGACGGATTCCCACGCCGGTGTGCGCACCGGCTCGGAATGACGGGAGAGGTCAGACGATGATCAAATCCTTCGGCGCCTTCGTGAGGTTGACGCCCGCGTCCGCGCCGATGACGACCATATCCTCGATGCGCACGCCGAAGCGCCCCGGCAGGTAGATGCCCGGCTCCGCGGTGATGACCGCGCCGGCGGGCAGGGCCGCCTCGTTGCGGGGGTTGGCGCTCGGGGCTTCGTGGATCTCCAGCCCGACGCTGTGGCCGAAGCCGTGGCCGAAGTATTCGCCGTAGCCCGCGTCCGCGATGACCTTCGCCGCCGCGTTGTGGACGTCCGCGCCCGTGTGGGCCGTCGTCATCAATTCGATGCCGGCCTTTTGCGCGCGCAGCACCGTGTCGTAGACCTTGCGCATCTCGTCCGTGGCGTGGCCGATGGCGACGGTGCGCGTCATGTCGGAGTGGTAGCCGTTCACGAGCGTGCCGAAGTCCAGCGTCACGAAGTCGCCATCGCGCACCACCGCGTCGCCGGGGACGCCGTGCGGCTTGCTGGTGTTCGCGCCGGTGATCGTGATGGGGTCGAAGCTGTTGCCCTCCCCGCCGAGGCGCATCATGCGGTAGGTGAGCTCCGCGGCGATCTCGCGCTCGGTGATGCCCGGGCGCAGGAACGCCAGCATCTCCTCAAACGCCCGCTCCGCGATGCGCTGCGCCGCCGTGATGTCCTCGATCTCGCCCGGCTCCTTGACCGCGCGCAGCGTGTCCATGATGTCCTGCGCGCCCACAAGGTCGTGCCCGAGCTTCTGGCCGAGGGTTTCCCAGCGCGCGTGGGCAAGGGCGTTTTCCTCCGCGCCGATGCGCTCGCAGCCGGCCAGCGCGGCCTTCAGCTCGTCATAGAAGGGGTGCGCGGCGTCGAACTGGCGCGCCTCCACGTCCTTCGCCTCCGCGCGCGCGGCCTCGATGTAGCGCGAGTCCGTCAAAAGCACGGCGCGAGCGCGCGTCACGACGACGGCGCCGTCGGTGAAGGCAAACTGCCCGGCGTAGCGGATGTTCGGCTCGGAGAACAGGACGATGGCGTCCAGCTCCTTCTTTGCAAGCTCGCTGCGGATTTTCTCAATACGTGTCATGTGTGTGATCTCCTGTTATCTTTCTTTTTTTGGCGCGAAAAGGAAATTCCAGCCAATAGCGGAATTTTAATATGAACCGGTGAAACTCGATCGGCCGCACCAGCACGGCGTAGGCCCCGCACCACTTGGCGCAGCACACGTCGGTATAGATCTGGTCGCCGATGAAGGCGGTCTCCCGCGGCGTCCAGCCGCGCGCGGCCATGACGGCCTTCGCCGCCTTCGGGAAGGGCTTCCACGCCTTCTTGCGGAAGGGGAGGCCGAGTGCGGCGGAGAAGCGCTCCGGCCGCTCGCCGCGGTTGTTGGATAGGACGAACACATCCAACCCCGCGTCCTTGAGCCGGCGCACCCACGCGACCATGTCCGCGTCGGCGGCGTGGACCGTGTAGGGCGCGACGGTGTTGTCGATGTCGAGGATCACGAAGCGGATGCCGCGGCCCGTGAGCTCGGCGGGGTCCAGGTCGTAGATCCGATCGAGCATCCGGTCGGGGAAGGGAAGCACGCTCATGCCTGCGCGCCCTCCTCTCCGCCCTGCGGCGCGTCCAGCGCGGGGAAGCGCACCGTGAAGCGGGTGCCGACGGTCTCCCGCCGCTCCACGCTGATCGTGCCGCCGTGCGCCTCCACGGCGCCGTGCACGATGCTCAAACCGAGGCCGCTGCCGCCGCTGGCGCGCGAGCGCGCCTTGTCGACGCGGTAAAAGCGGTCAAAGATGTGGGGGATGTCCTCGTCCGGGATGCCGATGCCCGTGTCCTCCACGGTCAGAACGGCCTCGCCGCCCTCGCGGTGCAGCCGGAGAAAGACGTTGCCGCCGAAGGAGTTGTACTTGATGGCGTTCTCCGCCAGATTGAAGATGATCTGATACACGTCGTCGCCGCTGGCGCTGAT
>CAMJPK010000079.1 GCA_946407675.1 uncultured Clostridia bacterium | reverse complement strand
GCCTTCGGCGGCTTCGGCGGCAGCATCGACCTCGTCATGATCCCGCTGATCGTCTTCGCGGTCCACCGCGGGCTCGGCTGGGGCCTGCTGGCCGGGCTGGTCTTCGGCACGCTGAAATACTTCTTTGCCAGCGGCGCGGCGATCAACTGGGAGAGCATGCTGCTGGACTATTCGGTGGCCTATATGTTCGTCGGCTTCGCCGGGCTCATGCGCGGCGCGTTTGCGAAGGGGAAGGGCGGCGCGCTCGCCCTCGGCGCGCTTCTCGGCTGCGTCTGCCGCTTCGTGATCCACTTCCTGAGCGGCGTCACGATCTACGCGGAATATTTTGAGGACAGCTTCATGGGCGTCAGCGGCCTGACCCCCGTGACGTACTCCGTGCTGTATAACGGCACCTATATGCTGCCGAACACGGTCCTTGCGATCATCCTCTGCGCGCTGCTGCAAAAGCCGCTGCGCTCGGCGCTGAAGAAGCTGGACTGACGGTAAGCACTTATTTAAGAAAGAAATCTGTTGACATATCGCCCGCGGTTCGGGTATAATACAATTCCCTGTGGTCTTTCCACAGGGAATTGCAATTGTCCGCTGCGTCCGCCCGGCTGCGCCGGGGGATGTTGAGCATATTCTACGAAAGGAGAGAAATACAATGCTTCGTACCTATCAGCCCAAGAAGCGCCAGCGCAAGAAGGAGCACGGCTTCCGCAAGAGAATGGCGACCGCCAACGGCCGCAAGGTCCTGTCCCGCCGCAGAGCGAAGGGCAGAGCGCGTCTGAGCGCCTGATTCCCGCCGCGGCACCGATGGAGCGCAAAAGATCCATAACGATTGATTTGGGCGGCAAACCTTGACCGCCCTGTTTGCGCATCCTCGCTTCTACGCACACCCCCGGAAAGGAGCACACGGATGAGATTCACGGAAACGCTGAAGAAAAACTATGAGTTTCATCGGCTCTATTCCAAGGGCAAGAGCGCCGTCACCCCCTTTCTGGTGGTCTACGCCAGAGGCAGCAAGCGCGCCGGAAACCGCATCGGCTTCACCGTCAGCACCAAGCTGGGCAAAGCGGTGAAGCGCAACCGCGTGCGGCGGCGGCTGCGGGAGATCTACCGGCTCCATGAGGAGCGCTTCGTCCCCGGGACGGAGCTGGTGGTGGTCGCCCGCGCCCGCGCCGTCACGGCGACGTACCGGCAGCTGGAATCGGCGTTCCTGTCCGCCTGCGGAAGGCTCGGCATTGTATCGGAGGCACGCAGATGAAGAAGCTTCTGATCGCGCTGGTGAAGTTTTACCGCGCGCATATCTCGCCCCTGAAAAAGCCGTGCTGCCGCTATATCCCCACCTGTTCCCAATACGCGCTTGAGGCGCTGGAAAAATACGGCGCCGCAAAGGGAACATGGCTCGCCATCAAGCGCATTTCAAGATGCCACCCCTTCCACCGGGGCGCGCACGATTTTTATGATCCCGTGCCGTAAGCGCACGGAACACAGGAGAAAGCATCAATGAGTTTATGGGACTATATCGCAAAACCCTTCGGCTGGCTGTTGATGACGCTCTACAACCTTGTCGGCAACTACGGCGTCGCTATCTTCCTCTTCGCGCTGGTCGTCAAGCTGATTCTGCTGCCCTTCCAGATGAAGAGCAAGAAGAGCATGATGCGCATGAGCGCGCTGCAGCCGCAGGTCCAGGAGCTGCAAAAGCGCCACGAGGGGAACCCCCGCAAGCTGCAGGAGGAGACGAGCAAGCTCTATAAGGAAGAGCACGTCAACCCCATGTCCGGCTGCCTCTGGTCTCTGATCCCGTTCCCGATCCTGCTCGCGCTGTACCGCGCGATCCGCTTCCCGCTGACGACCATGATGGGCGTTTCGCAGGACCTGATCGCGGAGGGCGGCGCACTGGCCACCAAGCTGGCGGAGATGGGCTTCAGCTCCAGCGCCAATTCCGCGTATATCCAGCTGCAGCAATCCCAGTTCATCTCCAACCACTGGAACGAGTTTGACTTCACCACGATCTCCGACAAGCTCCAGTTCATCAACTACAAGTTCCTCGGCTTCAACCTCGGCGACATGCCGAAGCTGAAGTTCTGGGAGAACGGCATCACCTGGGCGGCCATCGGCCTGTTCCTGATCCCGATCGTGTCCGCCGCGCTGAGCTATCTGCAGATGGCCATCAGCCAGAAGGCGCAGCCGAAGACCGGCACGACGCAGCAGCAGGAGAAGTCGGCGCAGTCGATGAAGACGATGAACCTGATGATGCCGCTGGTGTCGCTGTATATCTGCTTCATCATGCCCGCCGCGTTGGGTATCTACTGGATCTACACGAGCCTGCTCGGCATCATTCAGGAAGTTATCCTGAACAAGGTCTACGGCAAGCAGATGGAGGCCGAGAAGGCCGAGCGCGAGGCCCGGCAGCGCGCCCGCGAGGCGGAGTATGAGCGCAAGCGGCAGGAGACCGAGCGCCTGCGCGCCGAGGGCAAGACGCAGGAGAACTCCAACACCAGCAAGAAAAAGCAGCAGGCCCGCCAGCGCGCCGAGATGGACGAGCTGCGCGCCGCCGCCGTGCGCGAGGAGCGCGCCGCGAAGCGCGCCGCCATGGGCATCGAGGAGGAGAAGATCCCCGATTCCCAGGTGGGCAACCGCCGCTATGCGCGCGGCCGCGCCTACGTCGCAGACCGCTTCACCAATCCCGACCGCGCCGCGGAGGCCACCGCCGCCGCCGCGGAGGAGTCCGATGCGTGGACCGCGGAGCATGCCGCGGACGACACGACCGAGACCGTTGAGACCGTTGAGGCCGCGGCCGAGGAAGTCAGCGCCGCAGCGCCGGCTGAACCGGAGACGCCGGAGGACGAGCCCGTGGAGGACGAGAGCGCCGAGGACGACTTCGACGACGCCGCCGCCGAGGACGAGGCGTACGACGATGAGACCGAAGAGGAACAAGAGTAAAGAGGTTAGAAGAACGCTATGACAAAAATGATTGAAGTCAGCGGCAGGACCGAGGAAGAGGCCATTGCCGCCGGCCTGGAACAGCTCGGAAAGACCCGCGACGAGGTCTCCGTAGAGGTCGTGGAGCGCTCCAAGAAGGGCGTGCTCGGCATCGGCCGCACGGACGCCGTGGTGCGCCTGAGCTATGAGGTGGCGGACACGCAGCGCGACCGCGTGGAGCACTATCTCCGCGGCCTGCTCGACTGCATGGGCATCGAGGCCGACATCGAGATCACCGAGCGCGAAAACGGCGGGCTGGTCGCCAACCTCAGCGGCGCCGCGATGGGCGCCGTCATCGGACGCCGGGGCGAGACGCTGGACGCCATTCAGCATCTCGTGAACTACTCCGTCAACCGCGGCAGCGAGAAGATGCACATCAGCGTCGATGCGGAGAACTACCGCAGCAAGCGCGAGGAATCCCTCGTCCGCCTGGCGGAGAAGATGGCTGCCAAGGCCGTCAAGTATAAGCGCTCCATGGCGCTGGAGCCCATGAACAGCTATGAGCGCCACGTCATCCACACCGCGCTGCAGAACTATGAGGGCGTTTCGACGGCCTCCACCGGCGTGGAGCCCAACCGCCGCGTCGTCGTGACCTACGAGAAGCCCGAAAACACCCCCAGCAAGCCCCAGTCCCGCGAGTGGGCGTGACAGAAAGAGAGGAACCGGACATGGTGTACGAAAAGCTTGTTGACTTTCTGAGCAATCAGCTTGGCATCGACCCAAGCGAGATCCGCCCGGAGAGCAACGTCATCGAGGACCTGGGCGCGGATTCCCTCGACCTCGTGGAGATGCTCACCGAGATGGAGAGCGAGTACGACATCATCATCACCGACGAGCGCGCGCGAGAGCTCATGACCGTCGGTGAGATCGCGGAGTTCTTAGAGGAGCTCATCAAGAAGTAAATATCAATCGGTAAACGCACAAAGGGCGCCCCGCCGGGGCGCCCTTTGTGCGTTTGCATGCCTTATTTCTTCGTCCACTTCTGCCACTTGTCGCAAAGGGAGTTGAGCTGCCCGGTGAAGCGGGCCAGCTCCTTGTTGGGGATCGAGCGGCACGCGGCGATGATCTTTTGCAGCCGTTCGCCCGCGGCGACCAGCGCGGCGTAGGCCGCGGCGGCGCGCTCGGTCTTCGGGCGCTTTTTCTCGATTGGCACGCCCGACGGCGTTTCCAGCCAGACGCCCTTCGCCAGATCGAACACCGCGCCGGAGTAGGGCGCGCCGACGGTGAAGCCGTATTCGTCGGTGAGCAGGTTGGCGTAGGACTTCATCGCCGCGTCGTCGCCGTGGTTGACAAAGACCATCGCGGGCTTCGGATCAAAGGCCGTGATCCAGCGCAGCAGGCCGTCGCGGTCGGCGTGGCCGCTCTTGCCGGGGAGGAAGCCGATCTCGGCCTGCACGCTGATCTCCTCGTTGAAGAGCGTGATCTCCTTTGCCCCGTCGAGCAGCTTGCGCCCGGTGGTGCCGACCGCCTGATAGCCGACGAACAGCACCATACATTCGCTGCGCCAGAGGTTGTGCTTCAGATGGTGGCGGATGCGCCCGGCCTCGCACATGCCGGAGGCGGAGAGGATGACCTTCGGCTCGCGGTCAAAGTTGATGGCCTTGCTCTCCTCCGAGCTGACGGAGAGCTTCACGCCGGGGCTCATCAGCGGGTTGATCCCCTGATCGAGCATCGCCGCCGTCTTCGCGTCAAAGTAATGGCGGTCGCACTGCAAAAAGATGCCGGTGGCCTCGTTGGCCAGCGGGGAGTCCACGTACACCGGGAAGTCGCCGTGGCCGGTGACGAGGCCGTTGACCTTGATCTCGCGGATAAAGTACAGGATCTCCTGCGTACGCCCGACGGCGAAGGTGGGGATCACAAGGTTGCCGCCGCGGTCGAGCACGCGCTGGATGCAGTCGGCGAGGTATTGGATGTTGTTGACGTCCGCCTTTTCATGGTTGCGGTCGCCGTAGGTGCTCTCGGTGAGCACGTAATCCGCCTCGTGAATGTACTGCGGGTCGTTGATGAGCGGCTGGTTGAGGTTGCCGATGTCGCCGGAGAAGACGATCTTTTTTTTGACGCCGCCCTCGCTGAGCCAGACCTCGATGCTGGCCGAGCCCATGAGGTGCCCGGCGTCGATATAGCGGACGACGACGCCCTCCGCGACCTGTACCTCCTGCCCGTAGTCCAGCGGGCGCAGGCGGGCGATGGCGGCCTCCGCATCCGCCAGCGAGTAGGTCGGCGCGGTCTCCTCCCCGCCGGCGCGGCGGGCCTTGCGGGATTTCCATTCCGCGTCGCTCTCCTGAATGTGGGCGCAGTCACGCAGCATGATCTCGCACAGGTGGCAGGTGGCCGAGGTGGCGTAGATCGGCGCGGCGCAGCCGAGCTTGTAGAGCAGCGGGAGCTTGCCGGAGTGGTCGATGTGGGCGTGCGTCAGCAGGACGAAGTCGATCTGCGCGGGGGCGATGGGCAGCTCGACGTTGACGAACGCATCGACGCCCTGCTCCATGCCGCAGTCCACCAGTCCGTAATGCCCGTTGATCTCTATGAGCGTGCAGCTCCCCGTGACCTCGTGCGTGGCACCCAAAAATGTGAGTTTCATTGCGTCTCCTCCTCTAGCGGTATCGCTCGACCTTGATAAACAAGCGTCCTTTTTTCGATTCGCGGCTGCCGGCGTCCGTGACGACGGCCTTGCCCTTGCCGCGCAGGGAGAGGGTGTCTCCCGTGCGCACCGGCGCGTCCGGCTTCAGGCAGACGGTGTAGTTGTGTGACACAAGCCCGGCGGCGATGGCCTCCGCCGCGGCGGCGCGGCTGAGGCGGAAGGTCCCGGCGCACACCGCGTCGAGCCGCGGCGACTGGACGCTGAACACACATGCTTCCACCGCGCGCTGCGGCGGGGCAACCGCGTCAAGCGCCAGCGCGCGCAGCGTGACGCCGCAGCGCCCGACCTTGTCCAGATTCAACAGCAGATGCTGTTGCACCGAGGAAAGGCAGAACAGCACGGCGTTTTTGCCGTCCACGAGGATGTCGCCGAGCCACTCGCGGCCGATGCCGAGGCCGAGCACGGCCCCCATCCAGTCCCGGTGGCCGGGTTCACCGAAGGCGGCGGCGCCCTCCACGGCGCAGATGGCTTCCCCGGGGTCGAAGTCCACCTCCGCCAGCCAGTCCGGCAGAAAGAAGGCGACGCGGCGCTCGGCGCCGTCCCAGCCGCCGTGCAGCAGCATGCGCACGTCCGGCCGGTACCTTGCCCACTGTGCAAGGCGCGCGCCCTCCGCGGGGGTCAGAAAGTTGGTGTGCGTGACGGCCCCGCGCCGTTCACACTGCGCCGCGAGGTCCTCCGCGCGGCGGATCAGATCGTCTTCCATGCCGGGTTTCCTCACAGCTTTCCGTCGCGGATGGCGACGGTGTGGCCGCCCTCCGCGCTGCGGCGCAGGATCTCGCCGATCTGGCCCATGACCCAGTCCATCTCATGGCCGAACTCGCGGGCGCTGGTGCGGGCGATGCCGCTGCCGAGCGCGGAGAGGCGGATGAGGTTGTCGCTGGTCACAAGCCGGACGGCGCGGTTGCGCCCGATGTCGTGGAGCAGCCGCTCGATGTAGAGGTCGGCGCTCTCGTTTTCCTTTGTATAGACGACGCGGATGCCGCCGTCGGTCTGCTTTTCGCCGGGGTTTCCCTTCACCGCGTACCCGTCAAAGACCAGCACCACGTCGCTGCCGGTGAAGCCGTGGTAGTTGACCAGCGCCTCCTCCAGCCGGCGGCGCGCCGTGTCGAGGTGCTCGGCGGCCAGCGCCTTGAGCTCGTCCCACGCGAAGATGACGTTGTAACCGTCGATGACGAGCACTTCGCGCTTTTCGCGCCATGCCGGCTGCTTCGCGCCCGCCGGGTCGGCGCGCACGGGGGACGTGTACATCGGGCGGCGGATCGGGCCGAACTCCCGGAGCATGATGGCTTCCAGCTCCTTCTCGTCGATGCTGAGCGAGCCCACGCGCAGCCGCGGCGCGGCGGGCGCGCCGCCGCGGGTGCGGCCGGAATCCACGTGGCAGTATTCGTCTACCTTGTCCCACTTGACCGTGACGCCCGCGCCGTGGGCGCAGAAAACGCTGTCCGGCGTGTTGTCCAGATCGGCCTCGGGGTCGTAGGCCGCCGCGGCGATCACCTGTTCGGCATTGTGGCAGGGGAAGTAGCCCGCCATGATGCAGCTGAAGCTGCCGCGCCCGCCGGTGTAGGCGGCGACATCCACGCTGTAATCGCGCAGGCAGGCGACGGGGGCCTTGCCCTCGAGGATCGCGCTGACGGGCGTATTCTCCACGGAGAAGTCGCCGTGCATGGCGCGCAGATCGCTGATCGCGCGGCCGGTCAGCGCGGCGGGCACCTCCAGACGGAAGCGGTAGTACGGCTCCAAAAGGACGTTTTGCGCCTTCATGAGCCCCTGCCGCACCGCGCGGTAGGTGGCCTGCCGGAAGTCGCCGCCCTCCGTGTGCTTCAGGTGGGCGCGCCCGGCCAGAAGCGTGATGCGCACGTCGGTGAGCGGCGCGCCGGTCAGCACGCCGCGGTGCTGCTTTTCCGCAAGATGGGTGAGCACGAGGCGCTGCCAGTTCAGATCCAGCAGGTCCGTGGGGCAGTCGGTCTCCAGCTCGATCCCGCGCCCGGACTCCAGCGGCTCGAGCAGAAGATGGACCTCCGCATAGTGGCGCAGCGGCTCAAAGTGCCCCGCGCCCTCCACCGGCGCGGCGATGGTCTCCTTGTACTGGATGTGCCCCGCGTCCACGCGCACGGCAAGGCCGTAACGCTCGGCGATCACGCTCTCCAGCACCGCGATCTGCACCGGGCCCATGAGCTGCAGATGCACCTGGCGCGCCGCTGCGTCCCAGGCGAAGCGCAGGAGCGGGTCCTCCTCCTCCAGCCGCCGCAGCAGCGGCATGACCGCCATAGGATCGGCGCCGTCCGGCAGGGCGAGACGGTAGGTGAGCGCGGGCGTCAGCACCGGGGCGGGCAGGTCGGGCTCAAAGCCGAGGCCCTGTCCGGCGTGGCTGGCGGTCAGGCCGGTGAGGGCGCAGACCTCGCCCGCCTCCGCCTGCTCGACCGCGGTGGATTTTGCGCCGGAACAGATGCGGATGCCGGTGATCTTTTCCTCGGTGGGCGCGCCGCTGCGGTCCGGCAGCGTCAGCGTCTGCCGCACGCGCAGCGCCCCGCCCGTGACGCGCACATGCGTCAAGCGCGCGCCGGAGGGGTCGTAGCTGATTTTATAGACGCGCGCGCCGAGCTGCGCGGGGAAGTCGGGCACGCTCGCCCAGCGCACCAGCGCGTCGAGCAGCGCGTCGACGCCCTCGATGCGCAGGCCGGAGCCGAACAGACAGGGAAAGAGCGCGCGGCGCGCGATGAGCTCGGTGATGTCGCCGTCCGTGAGCGCGCCCGCGGCCATATAGCGGTCGAGCGCCGATTCGCTGCACATGGCGAGCTCCTCGTCCGCCGGACGCGCGGTGAAATCGAGAATGTGCTCGTCCAGATGCGCCGTGAGGTCGGCCAGCAGCTTCACCTTGTCGGCGGCGGGCAGATCCATCTTTGTCACAAAGAGGAAGGTCGGCACATCGTAGCGCCGCAGCAGCCGCCACAGCGTCTCCGTATGGGCCTGCACGCCGTCCGCGCCGCTGACGACGAGCACGGCGCAGTCGAGGATGCCGAGCGTGCGCTCCATCTCGGCGGAGAAATCCACATGGCCCGGCGTGTCCAGCAGTGTGATGCGCGCGCCGTTCCACGGCACGACCGCCTGCGCGGAAAAGATCGTGATGCCGCGGGCGCGCTCCAGCGCGTGGGTATCCAGCGCGCTGTCGCCGTGGTCGACGCGCCCGGGTGTCTTCACTTGTCCGCTGCGGTACAGGATCGCCTCGCTGAGCGTGGTCTTGCCCGCGTCGACATGGGCGAGGACGCCCACAGTCAGGTTTTTCATGCGCTTTTCTCCGTGTCGTTTCGTTCTGTGGTAATTATAGCAGATATTTCCGCAAATGAAAAGCGGGGGAAAATGATGCATTTTTATGCTAGTTTCTGTTCAAAGGAGAGAGACGACCATGAAAAAACAGTGGCTATGCCTGCTTCTGGCCGCGGTGCTCGTCATGACCTGCTGCCCGACGCTTGCGCGGGCGGAGTATCAGGAGATGACGTTTTCCGACGGCGTTGTGAACTATATCAAGCAGGGAGAGGGCTTTTCCGAAAAACCCATCAACGACGGCACCGGCTGGTACATCGGCTACGGCTGCCTGATCAACCCCGCGGATTATCCCAACGGCATCACAGAGGCGCAGGCCGACGCGCTGCTGCGCAGCAACATGCAGCAGTTTGCGGACTACATCAACCTCCGCTTCCTGAAGAAGTACGGCGTCAGCGTGACGCAGGGGCAGTTCGACGCCATGATCGCCATGAGCTATGCGCTGGGCCTGTCGTGGATGAACGCGGGCAACCGTCTGCCGACCTACATCGTGAACGGCGTGGGCAATTACACCGACCAGCAGATCGCCTCCGCCTTTGCCGCGTGGTGTCATGTGGGCGGCGCGGTCAACACGGTGGCGCTCAAGCGGCGCATCATGGAGGCCAACATGTTCCTCTATGACAACTATGATTTCTCCCAATACTGGGGCGAGCTCGGCTGGAACTGGGTGATCCTGGACGCCAACGGCGGGAAAAACGCGCTGAGCGATGTGGCAGTCTACAAGACCGGCGGGATCTACGGCGCGCTGCCGGAGGCCAGCCGCAGCGGATGGTACTTCGCCGGCTGGGAGAAGACGGACGGGGAGCTGCTGCTGCCCTCGGACACCGTGAACGCGAACCTGAATCTGAAGGCGCGCTGGAGCACGACGCCCGTGACGCCGCCGCAGCCGGTCGAGACGCCCGCACCAACCGAGACGCCCGCGCCCGCCGCGTCGCCCGCGCCCGCCGAGACGCCCGCACCGACGGAAACGGCGCAGCCCGAGGCGCCGGAGGAG
>CAMJPK010000078.1 GCA_946407675.1 uncultured Clostridia bacterium | reverse complement strand
AAGCAGGTCCTCTTTTCTTTTCCTGATGTGTGACACATCATTGACAAACCTACAGCGTACGCAAGATGCGGGGTCAGCGGGGATTGAATTGTGGCAGGACTTATGGTAGAATGGGATATTACAGATCATTGATGAGAGGAGAGTACAGCATGGCGGCCGGACAGACGCGCGAACACATGGGCACGGACTTCACCGAAGGCAGCATCATGCCGATGCTGCTGCGCTTCATGCTGCCCTTCCTCCTCGCCAGCATTCTGAACAGTGTCTACAACACGGTCGACACGATTATCATCGGCCATCTGGTGGGCAAGATCGGCATCGTCTCGGTCAGCATGGGCGGCCGGATGCTGAACCTCTTTACCCAGATCAGCATGACGCTTGCCGGCGGCGGGCAGGTGCTGATCTCCCAGCAGTTCGGCGCCAAGCGCCGGGACGAGCTGAACGCCACGATCGGCACGCTGTTTACCGAGATGCTGGTCATCTCCTGCGTCATGGCCGTCGGCACCTTCCTGTGCTCCTCTCTGATCCTGCGCGCGCTCAACACGCCGGAGGAATCCTTCGCCGGGGCGCTGAGCTATCTGCGCATCACCTGTATCGGTCTGCCGCTCATTTTCGGCTACAACGCCGTCAGCAGCGTGCTGCGCGGCATGGGCGACAGCCGCAGCCCGCTCATCTTCATCGCCATCGCCGCCGGCTTCAACCTGATCGGCGATATCGTCTTTATCGTGATTTTCCACCTCGGCGCGGCGGGCACCGCCATTGCAACGGTGCTGGGACAGGGCCTGTCCCTGCTCTTCTCCCTCACCGTTCTCTACCGCAAGCGGGACCGCTTCGGCTTCGACTTCAAGCTGAAAAGCTTTGCCGTGGACTGGGGCAAGCTCTGGATCATGCTCAAGATCGGCTTCCCGATGACTCTGCGGGCGCTCTTTATCAATATTACCCAGATGTTTATGCTTAGCTATGTAAACGACTACGGTCTGGTAGCAAGCGCCGCTTACGCCGTCTGCGATAAGATCATCCACCTGACCAACATCTTCACGACCTCGGCGCGGCAGGCCGCCGGCGGCATGATCGGCCAGAATATCGGCGCGAAAAAGCCGGAGCGCGTGGTCGTCATCGTGCGCTGCTGCGCGACCGTCACGCTCACCGCCGCCGCTGTGCTGGCCGCCAGCGGTATGCTGTTTCCCCGCGCCTATTTCAGCCTCTTTAACAGCGATCCCGAGGTGCTTGCCTACGCCCGCCCCTTCATGAACATCACCGCTCTGATCTACGTCCTCGGCGGGCTCATGGCCCCGTTTGAATCCGTCGTCACCGGAACGGGCCACTCCATGCTGGGATTCCTCGGCGGCATGCTGGACGGCGTGGTCTTCCGCCTGGGCTTCAGCTTCCTGTTCGCACGGGCGCTGGGCATGGGCGTCAACGGCTTCCTTCTGGGCGACGCGCTGGCCCGGCTCGGCCCGATCATCGTCAGCGGCAGCTATTATCTCTCCGGCGCGTGGCGGCGGCGCAAGCGGCTCGTCAGCGATCCGGATTGACTTCCGCCGTACGAACATGCTAGAATACGGATAACCCCGACAAGGAGGTTTTTCTATGATACAGCTCACCGCCGCCTGCGTCAGCAGCGTTGACGAGGCGAAAGGCAACACCAGCAATCTGCTTTTCTCCGGCCAGATCCTTCCGGAGCGCAATGCCGGACTCAACGGCGCGCCGTCCGTAAAGCTGGAGCCCGGCGCGTCGACCGTCGCCGCCGTGTTCGACGGGATGGGCAGCGAGGGGCGCAAGGCCGCCTATCTCGCCGCCTCCGCGTTCCGCTCCGGCGGAAGCGGGCTGCACAGCACGGAGGATATGGAATCGCTCTATACAAAAATCCACAATGACATTGCCGCTGCGGCGGCGGTGGCCGAGGACATCGGGACCATGTCCGCCGCGGCGGTGGCCGCCGTGGTGGAGGGCGACGCGCTGTCCCTCGCCAGTCTCGGTGCCTGCCGGGCCTATCTGCTGCGCGACAAGGCGCTGTACCGCCTGTCCCGCGCCAGCGCGGACGCCGCCGCGCAGTCCGTACCGCCCTATCCGGGCGAGGGCCCCGCGCTGGGCGTGAACGCCGTTGCGCCCTTCACGGTGAAGGGCACGCTGCTGCCCGGCGATCAGCTCCTGCTGTGCACCGGCTGGCTCAGCGCCGCCGTCGATGAGCGGGAGATCCTGAACGCCATGCTGGAAAGCACGGCGCCGGGCAATGCGCTGCAGCGTCTGGCACGGCGGGCCGGCGCCGGCAGAGGCGACATTGCCGCCGTGCTGCTCAAGGCGGAAGCGGCGGAATAAGGAAACGCATCCGAGCCCGCGCGGCGACACCTCATCTGCCCCTGCGGGGCACCTTCCCCTCAAGGGGAAGGCATATATAGAAACCCACCCTGTGCTGGTGATCAGCACAGGGTGGGTTTTTTGTTTGCTCGTAAAAGCCGGCCTTAGACCAGCTCCAGGACCGCCATCTCGGCGGCGTCGCCCCGGCGGGGGCCGGTGCGGGTCACGCGGGTGTAGCCACCCTCGCGGCCTTCGTACTTCTTGGCGATCTCGTCAAAAACCTTCTTCGCAACATCCTCGCGGGTGATGAAGCTGAGGGCCTGACGATAAGCGGCCATATCCTTTTTCTTTCCGAGCGTTATCATCTTCTCGGCCATGGCGCCGATTTCCTTTGCGCGGGTGTAGGTGGTCTCCATCCGGCCGGTGTCCAGGAAATCTGTCACCTGCTGGCGGAGCATGGCCATGCGCTGATCGGTCGTCTTGCCAAGCTTTCTAGTACCGGGCATTTCGGTCTTCCTCCTTTATGGCGCGGGCGGATCGTCCGCCCCGCGGTTCGTATGACGTTAGTTGTTGTTGTCGTCGCTCGCCAGGCTCAGGCCCATCATAGCGAGCTTGTGCTCGACCTCTTCCAGAGACTTGCGGCCAAGGTTGCGGACCTTGATCATCTCATCCTGCGTCTTGTTGATCAGATCCTCGACGGTGTTGATGTTCGCGCGCTTCAGGCAGTTGAAGCTGCGGACGGAGAGATCCAGCTCCTCGATGGTCATTTCCAGCACCTTATCCCGCTGGGCCTCGACCTTCTCCACGACCGTGCTGCGGGCGCTGATGCTCTCGCTCAAGTCGGTGAAGATGGTGAAGTGGTCACAGAGGATCTTGGCGCCCAGGCTGACCGCATCGCGCGGAGAGATGGTCTTCTTGGTCCAGATCTCCAGCGTGAGCTTGTCATAGTCCGTCTGGTTGCCGACGCGGGTGTTCTCCACCGTGTAATTGACCTTCTCAACGGGCGTGTAGATGGAATCCACCGGGATCGTGCCGATTACGGTCTGCGCGGACTTGTTCTTATCAGCGGAGACATAACCTCTGCCGTGGCAGAGCGTCAGCTCCATGCTGAAGGAAGCGTCCGGGCCAAGCGTCGCGATGTGGAGCTCGGGATTCAGGATCTCGACCTCGCCGTCGGCCTTGATATCGCCCGCGGTCACCTCGCACTCGCCGGCGGCCTCGATGTAGACGGTCTTCGGGCCGTCGCAGTGGAGGCGGGCGATGATACTCTTGACATTCAGGACGATCTCGGTCACGTCCTCCTTCACGCCGGGGATCGTCGCAAATTCATGCTGGATGCCGGCGATCTTAATGGCCGTAACAGCGGTTCCGGGAAGGGAGGAGAGGAGCACTCTGCGCAGAGAGTTGCCCAAGGTCGTGCCATAGCCCCGCTCGAGGGGCTCGACGATGCACTTGCCGTGGGTTTCGTCGATCTCGATGAATTCGATGCTGGGCTTTTTAATTTCGATCATAAGTGATGTTACCCTCCTTCAATTTTACGTGCCACGCGGCACAGGGCAGGTTCAGCTTACCAATGTGAGGGTCGCTCAGCTTACTTGGAATACAACTCGACGATGAGGTGCTCTTCGATGGGCAGATCAATGTCTTCTCTCGCAGGATACGCGGTGACCTTGGCGATCATGTTGTTGGCGTCATACTCAAGCCACTTGGGGGGCTGACGGAAGGCGTTGGCCTCCACGTTGGCCTTGATCTTCTCGAGGGACTTGCTGCTGTCCTTCAGGGAGATGACCATGCCCGGCTTCACCAGATAGCTGGGGATGTTGACCTTGCGGCCGTTGACGGTGAAGTGACCGTGGCTGACAAGCTGGCGGGCCTCCGCGCGGCTCATGGCAAAGCCGAGACGATAGACCACGTTGTCCAGGCGGGACTCCAGGATGGCGAGAAGGTTCTCACCGGTCTGGCCGGGACGGCGCTCTGCCAGCTCGAAATAGTTGCGGAACTGGTTCTCCAGCAGACCGTAGTAACGCTTTGCCTTCTGCTTCTCACGAAGCTGCTGGCCGTACTCGGAGGTCTTGCTGCGGTTCTGACCGTGCATGCCGGGTGCATACGCTCTGCACTCCATGGCGCACTTCTGGGTATAGCATCTGTCGCCCTTCAGAAAGAGCTTCTGGCCCTCTCTGCGGCACATGCGGCAGACTGCTTCGGTATATCTTGCCATTGTTCTCTACCTCCTTACATTAGACGCGACGACGCTTCGGAGGACGGCATCCGTTGTGGGGGATGGGGGTCACATCCTTGATCATCGTGACTTCAAGACCTGCGGCCTGCAGGGCGCGGATGGCGGCTTCACGTCCGGAGCCGGGGCCCTTGACGAAAACCTCCACGCTCTTCAGACCATGCTCCATGGCCGCTCTTGCAGCGGTCTCGGCAGCGGTCTGCGCGGCGAAGGGGGTGGATTTCTTGCTTCCGCGGAAACCCAGGCCACCGGCGCTGGCCCAGGAGATCGCGTTGCCCTGGGGATCGGTGATGGTGACCATGGTGTTATTGAAGGAAGAGCTGATATGCACCTGGCCCTTTTCAATGTTCTTGCGCTCTCTGCGGCGCGTGCGGACGACTTTCTTGCCCTTGGTATTGGCTGCCATTTACATATCCCTCCTTTACTTCTTCTTGTTCGCGATGGTGTGCTTCGGGCCCTTGCGGGTACGAGCGTTGGTCTTGCTTCTCTGGCCGCGGACGGGCAGGCCCTTGCGGTGACGGGTGCCGCGATAGCAGCCGATCTCCATCAGGCGCTTGATGTCCAGGGCGGTCTGGCGGCGAAGGTCACCTTCCACCCCGTAGTTCTCCAGGCATTCGCGCAGCTTGGATTCCTCTTCCTCCGTCAGGTTCTTCACGCGGGTGTCGGGGTTGATCCCGGTCTCCGCCAGGATCTTGTTTGCGCTGGTTCTGCCGATGCCGTAAATGTAGGTAAGCCCGATCTCAATGCGCTTATCCTTCGGCAGATCAACGCCGGCGATTCTTGCCATAGTTCTCAATCAATCCTTTCATTGATTTCATACCGGATTTCCGGGCAAATCTGCACCGCAGGTATGAGTTCCGGTGCGCCCGGTTTGAGGTCCGACGACCTCAGGGGCAGGCGTTTTAGCGTGCTTTGTACGCTATCAGCCCTGTCTCTGCTTGTGCTTGGGATTCTCGCAAATTACCATGACCTTGCCCTTGCGCTTGATGATCTTGCACTTCTCGCACATGGGCTTCACGGACGGTCTGACTTTCATTTGAGTAAACCTCCTGTTCGCTACTCTTACTTGCTTCTCCAGGTAATGCGGCCGCGGGAGAGATCATAGGGGGACATCTGCACCGTGACCTTGTCGCCGGGAAGGATCTTGATATAGTTCATCCGGAGCTTGCCGGAAATATGCGCCAGAATGGTATGGCCTCCGCCGATGTCCACCTGGAACATGGTGTTGGGGAGCGACTCCACAACGACGCCCTCGAGTTCGATCACATCATCTTTTGCCAAGACGTTATTCCTCCTTGTGTCATAAATCGTCTGACATTGTCAGGATTTCCGGTTCTCCGTCCGTGATGAGGATGGAGTTCTCATAGTGTGCGGACAGGCTGCCGTCGGCCGTCAGTACGGTCCAACCGTCCGGCAGTACCTTCACTTCCCAGCCCCCGGCATTCACCATGGGCTCGACAGCGATCGTCATGCCTTTCAGAAGGCGCGGACTGCCCCGTCCGTGCTGCACATAGTTGGGAACCTCGGGGTCCTCGTGCATTTTGGCCCCCACGCCGTGGCCGACGTAGTCGCGCACGACGCTGTACCCGTTGCTCTCCGCATAGGTCTGAACGCCTGCGGAGATGTCGGAAACCCGATAACCCTGACGCGCATACCGGATGCCCTCAAAGAAGCTCTGGCGGGTGACAGCGATGAGGCGGAGCGCCTCGTCGCTGCACTGGCCGCACGGGAACGTGCCCGCACAGTCTCCCACAAAGCCCTTGAAGGTGGCCCCGACGTCCACGGAGACGATGTCGCCCTCCTGGAGCTTTCGGGAGCCGGGTATGCCATGGATGACCTGGTCGTTCACGGAAATGCAGGCGCTGGCCGGATAGCCGTTGTAGCCCAGAAACGTGGGCTGCGCGCCTGATTTCCGGATAAAGTTGAATACCTCTTTGTTGATTGCCTTGGTGGTCACGCCGGGGGCGATCATCTGCCGCGCGATGCTCCTCGCGCCGGCGGCGATCCTTCCGGCCTGACGCATCAGATCAATGTCCCTCGGGGATTTGATAACGATGGACATATGGGATCAGAGGCCGAGGGCCTTGACAATCACGTCGGTCGTCGCCTCGATGGTGGGCTGATTGTCCACCATCTTCAGCTTGCCGCGCTTTGCGTAGAAGTCCTTGAGGGACTCCGTCTCGGCGTGGTAAGTCGCGAGGCGCGCCTTCACGGTCTCGGGCGCATCATCCTTGCGGATGGTGAGCTCTCCGCCGCAGAAGTCGCAGACGCCGGGAACCTTGGGGGGATTGGACACGACATGGAAGGTCTGGCTGCAGTTGGAGCAGGTGCGGCGGCCGGACATGCGCTCAACGATCGTCTCGTCGCTGATCTCGATGGACAGCGCGCAGTCGATGTCGATGCCGTTTTCCTCCAGCGCTTCCGCCTGGGGGATGGTCCGGGGCATGCCGTCGAGGATATAGCCATTGGCGCAGTCGTCCTCGGCGAGACGCTCCTTGACGATGCCGATGATGACCTCGTCGGGAACCAGCTTGCCGCTTTCCACATATGCCTTGGCCTGCAGTCCAACGGGCGTTCCGTTGCGCATCGCGGCGCGCAGGATGTTGCCCGTGGAGATGGTGGGAACATTCAGCATCCGGCTGAGGATCTCGGCCTGGGTGCCTTTTCCGGCGCCGGGAGCGCCAAGAAGAATCAGTTTCATACCATATCCCTCCAAATAACTCGATTACTCAAGGAAGCCCTTGTAGTGGCGCATCAGCATCTGGTTCTCCAGTGCCTGAACCGTCTCAAGCGCAACACCGACAACGATGATGATGGAGGTGCCGCCCAGGGAGATGCCGCTCGTACGGGCCACGTTGCTCCAGTGGCTGATGAGGTACGGCGTCACCGCGATGATGGACAGGTAGATGGCGCCGAACAGGGTGATCTTGTTCAGAACCTTCTGGATGAACTCGCTGGTCGGCTTGCCCGGACGGTAGCCGGGGATGAAGCCGCCGTTGCGCTTTAAGTTGTTGGCAACCTCGATGGGGTTGAACTGGATCGTGGAGTAGAAGTAGCTGAAGAAGATGATGAGCAGGAAATAGATCAACGCGTACAGCAGCGAGCTCGTGTCGAACCAGGTCAGCTGCTTGCCGGAGAAGGCAGCGATGGTGGCCGGGATGGACGCGATGGACTGCGCGAAGATGACGGGCAGAACGCCGGACATGTTGACCTTCATGGGAAGGTGCGTGCTCTGGCCGCCGTACTGCTTGCGTCCCACAACGCGCTTGGAATACTGCACCGGGATCCTTCTTTCCGCATTCGTCACCACGACGATCAGGACGATCAGCACAAGAGCGCCGAGCAGCGTGAGCAGGTAGGCCCACCATTTCAGCGTGCCGTTGCCGATGTTGGTAACGGAGGTGATGATCTGGGACGGGAAGCGGGAGACGATGGACGCGAAGAGGATCATGGAGATACCGTTGCCGATACCGAACTCGGTGATCTGCTCGCCCATCCACATGACCAGCGCGGAGCCGGCCGTGAAGGTCAGGATGATCACGATCGCCTGCCATACGCCGGTCTCGCTCAGCAGCGGCTGGGAACCCATGGAGTTGTTGCGCAGCAGCATGTAGTAGCCGAAGCCCTGCAGCAGCGCGATGCCGACGGTGGAATAACGGGTGATGTTGTTGATCTTCTTCTTGCCTTCTTCGCCCTCATCCTTGGCCAGGCGCTCCAGCGCGGGGATCGCGATGCACAGCAGCTGGATAATGATGGAGGCGTTGATATAGGGCTGGATGGAAAGTGCAAAGATCGTCGCGCTGGAAAATGCGCCGCCGCTCATGACGTTGACAAGGCCCAGAACGGTGTTTTCAAGCTGCGTGAAATACTGTCCGAGCAGTGCAACATTGACATACGGCACGGGAATGGCGTTACCCACACGATACAGAAGGATCATGAACAGGGTAAAAAGGATCTTCTTTCGGATCTCCTCAATCTTCCACGCATTACGAAATGTCTGCAGCACTTAGACCACCTCTGCCTTTCCGCCAGCGGCCTCGATCTTGGCCTTTGCGCCCTCGGAGAAGGCGTTGGCTTTGACGGTGAGCGCCTTGGTCAGCTCGCCGTTGCCGAGGACCTTGAAGCCGTAGCGGCACTTGCTCAGCACGCCGGCGTCCAGCAGAGCCTGGACATCGACCTCGGCGCCGTTGTCAAAGCGCTCCAGAGCGGAGACGTTGATGGCGTCCAGAGGCTTGGCGAAAATGTTGTTGAAGCCGCGCTTCGGGATGCGGCGCGCCAGAGGCATCTGGCCGCCTTCGAATCCGATGCGGGTACCGCCGCCGGAGCGGGCCTTCTGTCCCTTGTGTCCGCGGCCGGCAGTCTTGCCGTTGCCGGTGGCGTGGCCGCGGCCCTTGCGCTTGGAAACGTGCGTAGAGCCCATTGCGGGAGAAAGTTCGTTGAGTTTCATAAGTCGGGCCCTCCTTATTCTTCTTCGGTGACCTGGAGCAGATAGCCGATCTTGGCGATCTTGCCGCGGGTGCAGGGATTGTCGGGCTGTACGGTCTCGTTGCCGATCTTGTGCAGGCCCAGAGAGTTCGCCGTCGCAATGTGCTTGCTCAGGCGGCCGTTCAGGCTCTTGACGAGCTTAATTCTAAGATTAGCCATAGTTTCAGCTCCTCCTTAACCCTTGATCTCGGCCGCGGTCTTTCCGCGGTAAGCGGCGACCTGCTCGGCGTTGCGGAGGCTCTTCAGGCCGGCGACCGTCGCGGCAACAACGTTGTTGGGGTTGTTGGTGCGCAGGCACTTGGTACGGATGTTCTTGATGCCGGCAGCCTCAACGACCGCACGGACAGCGCCGCCGGCGATGACGCCGGTGCCTTCCGGGGCGGGCATCAGCAGAACGCGGCCTGCGCCGAACTCGCCGATGACCTCGTGGGGAATGGTGCTGCCTTCGAGCGTGACGTTGACGATGTGCTTCTTGGCGTCCTCGAGGCCCTTGCGGATGGCCTCGGAAACTTCGCTGGCCTTGCCCTCGCCGTAGCCGACGCGGCCCTTGCCGTCACCGACGACGCACAGCGCGGCGAACTTCGCCACACGGCCGCCCTTGACGGTCTTCGATACGCGGTTCAGGGAAACGACCTTCTCGGTGAACTCGCTCTGCGCTTCGTCGTCGTTGCGACGGCGGTTGTTTCTATCGTATGCCATGATTCGTTTCCTCCTCCCCTTAGAATTTCAGGCCGCCCTCGCGGGCACCCTCTGCCAGTTCCTTCACGCGGCCGTGATAGATATAGCCGCCGCGGTCGAACACGACCTCTTCGATGCCCTTGGCAACGGCGCGCTCAGCGACGAGCTTGCCGACCTTGCGGGCAGCTTCCTTGTTGGAACCGGGGCCAAAATCCTTTTCGACGGAGGAGGCAGCCACCAGGGTGTTGCCGGCCACGTCGTCAATGATCTGGGCATAAATGTTCTTTTCGCTTCTGAAAACGCTCAGGCGCGGCCGCTCGGCGGTGCCGGAGATCTTGCCGCGAACGCGGCTGTGGCGCTTGATGCGCTGACTTCTGGTATCGGGTCTGTTAATCATTTATGCGCACCTCCCCTTATTTTGCACCGGTCTTGCCTTCTTTGTGACGGACAACCTCGTAAGAGTACTTGATGCCCTTGCCCTTGTACGGCTCAGGCGGTCTCTTGGCGCGGATG
>CAMJPK010000077.1 GCA_946407675.1 uncultured Clostridia bacterium | reverse complement strand
CTGCTTTCGCAGTCCCTGTAGCTTTGCGTCGCCGGGTCGCCCCGGTTTTGCCTTTCACGATGTTCAATTCTACACACATTATATTAACATATATTTCTGAAATTGCAAGCATTTTTTTCAGAACGCCGTAATTTATTGCTTGCCGCACGCGGGCGCTGCGCTCGCCGCGTTCCTTTTTCTTGATTCCCTTCGGATTGTATGGTATCATAATATGTAATTGTATCATTTTGCGTCATTTTGAGGGACCGCCATGCTGGAAGAAACGCTCCGGCGCGGGCTGGAGGCGATGCGTCTTCCCTGCTCCGATGAACAACTGCACCTTTTCCGCGTCTACTATGACCTGCTGGAGGAGAAAAACCGCGTGATGAACCTGACCGCCATCAGCGGCGAGGACGAAAGCGCGACAAAACATTTTCTGGATTCCGCAGCGCCGCTGATGAAATTCTCACTTGCCGGAAAGTGCGTGGTGGATGTCGGCTCCGGCGCGGGCTTCCCCGGCCTGCCGCTGCGCATTCTGGAGCCCGGCATGCGCCTGACGCTGCTCGACGCGCAGCAAAAGCGCGTCGGCTTCCTCTCCGAGGCCTGCGCCGCGCTCGGCTTCGGCGACGTACAGTGCGTCCACGCCCGCGCCGAGGAGATCACCGCGATGCGCGAGCAGTTCGACTTTGCGCTGGCCCGCGCCGTAGCGCGGCTGAGCATCCTTGCCGAGCTCTGTCTCCCCTTCGTAAAGGTCGGCGGCGCGTTCCTCGCGCTGAAGGGCCCCGCCGTCACGGAGGAGCTGGCCGAGGCGCAGCGCGCGGTGGCCTCGCTCGGCGCCGCGGTCGAGGAAGTCTTTGAATACGCCGTTCCCGGCGAGGAGTTACAACACAACATCGTCGTTCTCCGCAAAATCGCGCCGACGCCGAGCCGCTATCCCCGGCGCTTTGCCCAAATCAAGAAATCTCCGCTGTAAGAGGATTGTACCGATGACGAATCTGCCTGAAACCTTCGGCAGCATGGTATTCAACGAAAAGGCCATGCGCCGCTATCTGAGCGAGGAGGTCTATGCTGCGCTCAAGCGTACCATTGACACCGGCGCTCCCCTGAATATCGAGACCGCGAGCGCGGTGGCCGACGCCATGAAAACCTGGGCGACGGAAAACGGCGCGACGCATTACGCCCACTGGTTCCAGCCGCACACCGGCTACACCGCCGAGAAGCATGAGAGCTTCCTCATGCCCGACGGCAGCGGCGGCATCCTGATGGAGTTCTCCGGCCGGGAGCTCGTCAAGGGCGAGGCCGACGGCAGCTCCTTCCCCTCCGGCGGCCTGCGTGCGACCTTCGAGGCCCGCGGCTACACGGCGTGGGACCCCACCAGCTACGCCTTCATCAAGGACGGCGTGCTGTGCATCCCGACGGCCTTCTGCTCCTACGGCGGCCACGCGCTGGACAAGAAAACGCCGCTGCTGCGCTCGATGGACGCGCTCAACACGCAGGCAAAGCGTTTCCTGCGCATCTTCGGCACCGAATGCGGCAGCGTGTATCCCACCGTCGGGCTGGAGCAGGAGTATTTCCTCGTCGACCGCGACCGCTATGAAAAGCGCAAGGACCTCATCTACACCGGTCACACCCTGCTCGGCGCAAAGCCCCCCAAGGGGCAGGAGCTGGACGACCACTATTACGGCGCGCTGAAGCTGCGCGTGTCCGCCTTTATGAAGGACCTTGACGCCGAGCTCTGGCGGCTCGGCATCCCCGCGAAGACCGAGCACAACGAGGCCGCCCCCGCCCAGCACGAGCTTGCGCCGGTCTACGCCAAGTGCAACGTCGCCGTGGACCACAACCAGCTGATGATGGAGGTCATGAAAAAGGTCGCCAAGCGCAACGGTATGGCCTGCCTCCTGCACGAAAAGCCCTTCGCCGGCATCAACGGCTCCGGCAAGCACAACAACTGGGGACTGATGACCGACGCGGGCGTCAATCTTCTCTCCCCCGGCACAACGCCGACGGAAAACGCCCGCTTCCTCGCCATCATCTGCGCGGTCGTCCGCGCGGTGGACGAGTATCAGGATCTGCTGCGCATCTCCGTCGCCAGCGCCGGCAACGACAACCGTCTCGGCGGCTTTGAAGCGCCCCCGGCCATCATCTCGATGCACCTCGGCGACGACCTGGAGCGCATCCTCGCCGCCTTCGCCGCCAGCGGGGGCTACGCTTCGAAGGCACAGGAGGTCCTGAAGCTCGGCGTCGGGAGCGTGCTCGACATCCCCAAGGACACCACGGACCGCAACCGCACCAGCCCCTTCGCCTTCACCGGCAACAAATTCGAATTTCGTTCCCTCGGCTCCAACATGTCCGCCGCGGACTGCAACACGGTGCTCAACACCATCGTGGCCGAGTCCTTCCGCCTCTTCTCCGAGCGTCTGGAGGGCGCGGACGACCTGCAGGGCGCGCTGGAGGCGCTCATCCGCGATACGATGGCGCGCCACGGGCGCATCATCTTCTCCGGCAACGGCTACAGCGCCGCATGGGTGGAGGAGGCCGCGGCGCGCGGGCTGAGCAATTATCCCTCCGCCGCCGAGGCGATCCCGCATCTGCTGGATGAAAAGAACGTCGCGCTGTTCGAGCGGCACAAGGTCTACTCCCGCGCGGAGCTCGCCGCCGTCGAGGAGATTTTCCTGGAGAACTACTGCAAGCAGGTCCACATCGACGCCTCGGTCACAAGCGAGATGGTGCGCCGGGACATCCTCCCCGCTGTCATCGGCTATGGCCGCAGCATCGCCGAGGCCATCGACGTCAAGGAGCGCATCGTCGGCTACCACCGCTTCCCCCACCGCGCCGAGAGTGATCTGCTCGACCGTGTCTCCACGCTGTGCGACGAGCTCTCCCGCCGCCGCGCGGCGCTGGATGCCGCCATTGAGCGCACCATTGCGATCCCGACGCTGCCGGAGCGTGCGCTGGCCTACCGTGAGATCGTCGTAAACCAGATGGCGAAGGTGCGCGAGACCAGCGACGCGCTGGAGGACATCGTCAGCAAGGCCGCCTGGCCCTATCCGAGCTACGGCAATCTGCTTTATCGGGTATAAGCATGCAGGACAAATACGGAAGAACAATCGAATACCTCCGCATCTCCCTGACAGATCTGTGCAACCTCCGCTGCGTCTACTGTATGCCGGAGGAGGGCGTCTGCAAGCTGCCGCACGACCGGATTCTCTCGCTGGAGGAGGTTGCGGAGATCGCCGGCGCCGCCGTGGAGCTTGGCGTCCGCAAGATCCGTCTGACCGGCGGCGAGCCGCTGGTGCGCCGCGGGATCGTGGAGCTGGTGCGCGCGCTGCGCGCGCTGCCGGGCTTGGACGAGCTGGTGCTCACCACAAACGGCATTTTGCTTCCGGCACTGGCACAACCCCTGCGCGACGCGGGATTGGACCGCGTCAACATCTCTCTGGACACGCTTGACGCGGAAAAATACCGCCGCCTGACGCGCGGCGGTGCGCTGGAAAAGGCCTTGGATGGCATCCGCGCGGCCCAGGCCGCCGGCTTTGCCCCCATCAAGCTCAACGCCGTATTGCTCGGCGGCGTCAACGACGACGAGATCCCCGCGCTGTGCGCGCTGACGCGCGACAGACCGATCGAGATGCGCTTCATTGAGCTCATGCCCATCGGGGACGCGCTGTACTTCGGCCCGGAGGCCTGCATCCCGGTGGACACCGTGCTGCAGCGCGTCCCGGAGCTGCAGCCGCTTGCGCGCGCGCATGGCAGCGTCGCCCGGCGCTATGCCCTGCCCGGCGCCGTTGGCAGCGTGGGCCTCATCTCTCCGGTAAGCTGCAGCTTTTGCAGCGAGTGTAACCGCATCCGCCTGACCGCGGACGGCTGTATGAAGCCCTGCCTCCACTCCGCCGAGGAATTCCCGCTGCGCGGTCTGCACGGCGACGCGCTGCGCAGCGCCATCATCGCCGCGGTCAACGCCAAGCCGGAGGCGCATGTCGAATTCACCGCCACGCAGCGCAGCGAGTCCGCGCGCAACATGAACCAGATCGGAGGGTAAACGAAGCAATGGAGGATTTCACGCATTTCAACGAAAGCGGCCGCGCGCGTATGGTGGATGTCTCCGCCAAGGCCGAAACCGCCCGCTGCGCCGTCGCCTTCGGCCGCGTGCTGGTGAATGCCGATACCTTTGCCCTGATCCGCTCCGGCGGTCTGAAGAAGGGCGACGTGCTCACGACCGCCCAGATCGGCGGCATCATGGGCGCGAAGCGCACGTCGGAGATCATCCCGATGTGCCACAATGTCCCGCTGTCCGGCGTGGACATCGACTTTCGCATGAACGAGGACGACCTCGCCGTTGAGATCACCGCCACCGCGAAGTGCACCGGCCAGACCGGCGTGGAGATGGAGGCACTGACCGCCGTTTCCGTCGCGGCGCTGACCGTCTATGACATGTGCAAGGCCGTCCAGCGCGACATCGTGATCGACCGCATCTGCCTGCTGCGCAAGTCCGGCGGCAAATCCGGCGAATTTGTAAGAGGAGAATGATATTATGTCAACTATTTATACCGCGGCAGTCCTCACGCTCAGCGACCTCGGCAGCAAGGGGCTCCGGGAGGACACCTCCGGCCCTGCCCTGTGCGAGATCCTGCGCGGCGACGGCTGGGACGTCGTCCACACGGAGATTCTGCCGGATGACCTTGAACAGATCAAGGCCGCGCTTATGCGCTGCGCGGACGAGCTCGGCGTCTGCCTTGTCTGCACCACGGGCGGCACCGGCTTTTCCAAGCGCGATGTGACGCCCGAGGCGACGAAGGCCGTTATTGAGCGCGAGTGCCCCGGCATCCCCGAGGCCATGCGCGCGGAGTCCCTGCGCATCACGCCCCGCGGCTGCCTTTCCCGTGAAGTATCAGGCATTCGCGGCGATACGCTGATCGTCAACTGCCCCGGCAGCGAGAAGGCCGCGCGCGAGTGCATCGGCGCCGTTCTGCCCGCTCTGAAGCACGCGATCGAGATGCTCCGCGGCTGGTCCGGCAACTGCGCCGGGACCGCTGCGCACGGAAAGGAGCACCACCATGGCGGATGAACAAAAGCCGAAGCGGAAAATGCTCGTGAACCCCGGCGCCTGTATGGGCTGCGGCTACTGCGAGGATGTCTGTCCCACCGGCGCCATCCATGTGTCCGACTATGCCCGCATCGACGAAGCGCGCTGCATCGGCTGTGGCTGCTGCGCGGGGCGCTGCCCGATGGGCGCGATTGATTAGAAATTATGTATAATTATTATGTTAACCACATTTTATAAGGAGGTTCCCTGTATGAAGAAGTACAAATGTGATCCCTGCGGCTATGTCTATGACCCCGCCGTCGGCGATCCCGACAACGGCATTGCCCCCGGCACCCCCTTTGAGGCGCTGCCCGACGATTGGTGCTGCCCCATCTGTGGCGTCGGCAAGGACATGTTCGCCCCGGAAGACTGAATGGTAAACCACGCAAAGACCGCCCGACTCGATCCAGAGCCGGGCGGTCTCTTTATCCTTATCCTTATCCGAGCTTGTTTCTTCGCTGCTCCCGCTCGCTTTTCGCGAAGAACAGGAAGGCGAGCCCGACGAGGAACTGCACCAAGCTGGCGCTGGGCAGGCCGAAGCTGATGTGATACAGCGTCGTGCCGGGCAGGCGGCTGATGTACCAGATCAGCGGCAGGCGCACGGCGAAGGACGCGATCAGGTTGACGATCATTGTATAGCGCGTGTGCCCGGTGCCGTTGATGTAGCCGTTGACGCAGAACGCCAGCGTAAAGAGCATGCAGTCGAACTTGAAGAAGGTCATGTAATCCACGCCGGAGGACACCACGGCGGCGTCCTTCGTAAAGATGCCGATGATCGCCGCGGGAAACAGCGCCAGCACGGCGAAGATCACGACGGAGATGGCCAGCGCGATCAGCAGCCCGACGCGCAGGCATTCGCGCCCGCGGCGATACTCCCCCGCGCCGGTATTCTGCGCGACCATCGCGCTGATCGCCGACGAAAACGCGATGCCCGGTATGATGGCGACGTTGAACACGCGGTCGCAGACGCCGACGGCGGCGGTGGCGATGTAGCCCATCGTGTTGATGATGGCCTCCAGCACGAGGAAGGAGATGTTCGTCATGGTCTCCTGCAGCGCGGTGGGCGCGCCGATGCGCACAAACGCTTTCAGCCGGCTGCCGTAGATGCGGTAGCTTTTCGGCTTGAAATCAAAGGGAAAATTGCGGCGGCGCAGGTAGAAATAGCCGATCAGCACGCTCAGGCCCTGCGATGCGGAGGTGGCGAGCGCCGCGCCTGCCGCGCCCATGTGCAGGCCGCGGACGCAGATCAGATCGCCGAAAATGTTGCACACGCAGGAGATCGCGATGAAGATCATCGGGCCCTTGCTGTCGCCCATGGCGCGCAGCACCGACGCGATTGCAAAGAAGAAGCCGGTGAAAATGAGGCCGATGAAGCAGATGCGCAGATAGGCGATCGCCCCATCCCAGGCCTCCGGCGGCGTGTTCAGCAGCCGCAGAAGCATCGGAAGCACGAGCTGGCCGATCACCAGCAGCGCCAGCGCGATCAGCGGAAAAACGGCAAATACCGTCGCGATCGTCTCTTTTTCGTCCGTTTCCCTTTTGCTGCCGATGGCATGGCCCACCAGAACCGTGCTGCCGGTGCCGAGCCCCATGATGAAGCCGTTGACCAGCATCATGACCGCCGCGCCGATGGATACGGCGGACATCTGCGTCGCGTCCGCATAGCGGCCGACGATGCGCATATCCACCAGACTGTAGAGCGTGTGCAGCACGTTCGACAGCAAAAACGGCACGGTGAAGCGGACCAGCGTCTTTGCAACGCTGCCCTTTGTCAGATCGTTTCCGACGGTCATTCGTCCTTCTCCTTTCTCAACGGCGTGGGCGCCCAGCCCTCCAGCGGATGGCGCTGCATCGCGCCGAACACCTTGCTGCGCAGGTCGGGATAGTCCTCTCCGAGCTGCGCCAAAAGGCGCTTGATCTCATAGCGTTTGCTGGCCTTGTCCTCCGGGCATGGGTTCTCCACGACCGGCAGGCGCAGCGCCGCGGCCACCGCGGCGATCTTCTCCTCCCCGGCGTAGATCATCGGGCGGATCTGCCAGACATCCATGCGGGACATATAGGTCACCGGCTTGAAGCAGCTGATGCGCCCCTCCAGCAGCAGGCTCATCAGAAAGGTCTCCACCGCGTCGTCGTAGTGGTGGCCCAGCGCCAGCTTGTTGCAGCCAAACTCCTTCATCGCGGTATTGAGCGCGCCGCGGCGCATCTTCGCGCACAGCGCGCAGGGATTCGGCTCACGCCGCACGTCAAAGACGACCTCGCGGATGTCCGTCGGGATGCGGGTATGGGGCACGCCCAGCCGGCGGCACAGCTCCGCCACCGGGGCAAAATCCATCTCCGGGAACCCCAGCTCCACCGTGATGGCGCGCAGGGAAAACTGCTTCGGATAGAACTGCTGCAGGTGCCGCAGCGCGCACAGCAGCAGCAGCGAGTCCTTCCCGCCCGAAACGCCCACCGCGACGGCGTCGCCGTCGTCGATCATGCGGTATTCGTCCACACCCTTGCGTACAATTGATGTAAAGTTGTTCAGAATGTCATTCATCGGCGGTCAGAATCAAAAAAATCGAAATGGAGCAATTCGAAGAAAAACGGAGATAATCGAAGAAAACCGGAGCTTTGAAATTGGTAGATTGATTTTCGCAAATTATTGTGTTGACATTGAAAAACGCATGTGCTATAAAAATAGGGCGCGCCGAAAAGCCCGGCGCATCCATCCATGCGCGCATAACAGGTTTATTGTAATGTCGCGCCGCTGAAATGTCAAATCAAATAATATTCTATATTGGAGGAAAACACCTATGTCCACTACAATGGCTACCAAGGCGACCGTGGAACGCAAGTGGTACGTCTTGGATGCGGCCGGAAAGCCCATGGGCAAGACCGCCGCGCTCGCGGCTGATCTGCTCCGCGGCAAGCTGAAGCCCACCTACACCCCGCACGTCGACTGCGGCGACTTCGTCATCATCATCAACGCTGAGCAGGCTGTTCTCACCGGCAAGAAGCTGGAGGAGAAGAAGTTCCGCCGTCACAGCGGCTGGATCGGCGGCCTGAAAGAGGTCAAGTACAAGGATCTCATGGCCCAGCGCCCCGAGTTTGCCATGAAGCTTGCCGTCAAGGGCATGCTCCAGAAGAACAACATGGCTGCCGAGCAGCTCACCCGCCTGAAGGTCTACCGCGGCGCCGAGCACAAGCACGCCGCCCAGAAGCCCGAAGTCTGGGATCGCTGAAAAAGGAGGAGGAACATTTATGGCAACGTATGTCAGCAAGCGCCCCTATGTGTACGGCACGGGCCGTCGGAAATCCTCTGTCGCCAGAGTGCACCTCATCCCCGGCGGCAGCGGCAGGATCACCGTCAACGGCCGCGAGATCGACGATTACTTCGGCCTTGAAACGCTGAAGCTCATCGTGCGTCAGCCCCTGAACACCGTCAACGTCACCGATAAGGTCGACATCGACTGCACCGTCTCCGGCGGCGGCGTCTCCGGCCAGGCCGGCGCCATCCGCCACGGCATCGCCCGCGCGCTGCTCCTCATGGACGAGAGCTTCCGCGCCCCCCTGAAGGCCGCCGGGTTCCTGACCCGCGACCCGCGCATGAAAGAGCGCAAGAAGTACGGTCTCAAGGCTGCACGTCGTGCTCCGCAGTTCAGCAAGCGCTGATCCGACTGCATGTTACAAAAGGACACCTCGTTTCGGGGTGTCCTTTTTCGTTGCGGCGGGTGCTTGTTTTTTCGTTTCGGCGGGTGCTTGTTTTTCTTGCCATTCTCCGGGGAAAATGCTATGATTTCATCATCCCCCGAATGGAGCTGATCACAGTGTCGTCAAAGAAAAAGAAATCGAATAAGCCCCAGCAAAAACCATCCGCACAGCCCCGGAAGACGCCGGATTCGCCGGCGCAGGCCGCGCCGGCCCCCAAGCCGCCGGCGGACGCGCTCGCGCCCAAGCTGCGGCTTTCCTATGTGGACGTCGCCAAGGGCATAATGATCCTGGCCGTGGTACTGTCCCACGCATGGTTTGCCAACTCGGACATTCTGGGCGATTATCTGCCCTTTTCCATGCCCGTGTTCTTCTTCCTGTCCGGCTATACGTACAAGGCGGGACGCAGCTACGGCACGAATATGGGGCGGCGCGTCGTGTCGCTGCTGTTCCCCTACTTCATCTTCTGCGCCATCTGCAACCTCTTTTTCCCGGTCTACGCCGGGCTCGTCAAGCAGATCTCCATGATGAGCTACTCCTTCCTGCCGACGAAGGGCGCGCTTTGGCTCGCGGTTTTGCGGGCGGACGCGCTGAATATGCTGATGAGCACGCCGATGTGGTTCCTCGTCGCGCTGTTTACCGCGTCGATCCTCTTCTTCGCCCTTGTCGACCTGACGCGGGAGCGCCTGTGGAAAACGCTTGTCGCCGTTGCGGTGCTCGTGGCCGCCGCCGTCGGAATCGAGCTCGTGAAGAAATCCACGCTCCCCTGGTTCATTGATCTCGCGCCCTACGCCGCCGCGCTGATGCTGCTCGGCGCCTACTGCGGTGAAAAAAAGCTCTACCGAAAGCTGAACGTACTGTGGATCGTGATCGGCCTCGTGCTGCTGGCCGCGGCGGAGCTTTTGAACCGCGTCTTCCCCGGCTCGGCGCGCACCAGCATCGTGCAGTACATCGAAGGCGGGGCCTGGTACGGCGTCCTGACCGCCTTCGTCATCGCCGTCGCCGGCTGCATCGGTACGCTGTGCATCGCGCGGCTGCTGGACCGGATCCCCGGTCTGAACAAGGTCTTGCGCTGGCTTGGCCGCAACAGCCTGTGGATCCTCTGCATCCACTACTGCTTCATCATGCTCGTCGAGCTGTGGCTCTACACGAAGGGCGCGCTGTCCAACAGTCTGCTGGACGTTGTCAGCAACCAGCTCTACGGCGTCGGCGTCGTCTCCGACAAGCCGAAGGACATTGCGATCAAGATCGCCGTCGCCGCCGTGTCCATTTTCGTCAGCGGCCTGTACGCCGCGGTGCACAACGCCGTCAAGCGCAAGGCAAAGGCCCTCCCGCCCAGAGAGCGGAAGAAATAAACCGCCGCATATATCAAAAAACAGCCGGATTCAAGCGGAATCCGGCTGTTTTTTCGCGTTTTTCAATATGCGATCACAACGCCCAGAACAATGAAGCCGACCACCAGCACAAGGTTGAGCAGGAAGAGCGGCACGCTCTTTTTCACCCAGCGGAAGTACTCCACCCCGATCATGGACAGGGAGATTAGCAGCACCGGCGAGGTCGGGAACAGAACGTTCGTGTAGCCGTCGCCGAAGGTGTAG
>CAMJPK010000076.1 GCA_946407675.1 uncultured Clostridia bacterium | reverse complement strand
TGGCGATGTCGCGGTCCTTCGGGGCAACGTCGTTCATGACCTTGCCGTCGATGATGAGCTCGCCGTCGGTGATCTCCTCGAGACCGGCCACCATGCGCAGCGTGGTGGACTTGCCGCAGCCGGAGGGGCCGACCAGCACGATGAACTCCTTGTCCGCGATGTCCAGATTGAACTCCTGGACGGCGATGACGCCCTCCTCCGTGACCTGGAGGTTGGTGCGCTTCTCCGGCGGGAGCTCCTCAGGGGCGCCCTTGACCTTCTTTTTCTTCGGCGCCTTGGATTCCCCGCGGATGGTGGGGTAGACCTTGCGGATGTTCTTGAGTTGGACAGTTGCCATACTTGCTTGGCTCCGGACACACGGCCTCCGCCGGTGTGCCCTCGCAGATCCATTGCGGATTTTCAACTGCGTTACGGCAGGTCTCCACACTGCCGCAGCCCGAGCCCGGGCCTTGTTTCCTCCTTTTTTTCAGTCAGACGCCCCACAGAAGGTGGAGTGGAGGCGCCCGCGTTGGAATAATGGGGGTCGCGTATCAAAGCCGCGCAGCGGCGATGGGGCTCACTTCTTCGGCGTCAGCCGGGGCAGACCGAAGAGCTGGACCTCAAAGTCGTTGACGCAGAGCTTTTCATAATAATAGCGGTACTTCTCAAGCTGCTCGGGCGGCATCATGTGCGTGTCGTTGCACAGCTCGCAGATGTCGAAATCGTTCTCATAACGCTGCCAGTGCGCCCGGCCCTCGCCGTTGGGATCGCCGGCGGCGGCAAAGGCGTACCAGTAGCCCTGGATGAGCTCCATGAAGTCGTAGTCCGCGCCGACCCAGTGGTAGTCGAAGAAGGGGTTGCGCTCGCCCTTGTCCACGCGGCCGAAGACGTAGGGCATCTCGGCGCAGTGGGGGGAGCCGGCGTTGTGGCCGCGCTCGGTCTCGTTCTCCTTGCTCATGAGCCAAACGTAGGCGTTGCGGCCGAACTTGTGGCAGAGCTGGCCGAGCTTGACGGAGCCCATCAGCATGATGTCGGAGGCGATGGTGCTGGCCTGCTTCGCGGCCATGACGCCGTTCTCCGCCGGGTACCAGCGCTTCATGTTCTCATAGTTGTCCGCGAAGGCGTCCTTGAGGTAGGCGTCGAACTCCGCGACGGTGAACTTGTCGGGGTTCACGCAGGGGAATTCCTGCGCGCACGAGCCGATCATCACGTCGAAATCGTTGAACTCGCCGGCGTCCATGATGTCGGTGTACTTCTTCGGGAGAAACTCGCCGTCCACGCAGAAGCCGAAGCCGCCGTGGAAGCCGACGCCCTTGACATACTCCTCATACGCGTCGAACAGCTCCCACGCGTCGCGGCGGCGCAGCTCGGCAATGCTCTTGCAGCCGATACGCTTCATGAACTCGACGCCGCGCTGCTCCATGACCTCGCGCCCCTGCGGCTGCATGAAGCCCCAGTAGATCGGGCCGGATTCGATGCTCACGCGCTGGATCAGGCCCTTCATCAGCGGGGAGGCGTGCAGCGCGCCGGTGCCGGCCGCGCCGCCGGACTGGCCGGCCACGGTGATGCGGTCGGGGTCGCCGCCGAACTGGGCGATGTTCTCCTTCACCCACTGGCAGGCCTTGCGCATGTCGTACAGCGCGTAGTTGCCGGAGGTGCCGCCGGCCTCCTCGGTGAGGTCGGGGTGGGCGAAGAAGCCGAAGAAGCCGAGGCGGTAGTTGATCGTGACGACGACCACGTCGCGGCGCTTGGCGAAGCCCTCACCGTCGCAGACGACCTCACAGCCGCTGCCGGCGACCATGCCGCCGCCGTGAATCCAGATGAACACGGGCAGCTTGGCGTCCGGCGTCTCGGCGGGGGTCCAGACGTTCAGGTAGAGGCAGTCCTCCTCATACTGGCTGGGGGCCAGAAACTGGGGGACGCCGTGGACATTGGCGGGCAGGTCGGCCTGCTCCATGACGTGCTGCACCGCGGCGGCGGAGTACTGCATCGCCTTGCGGACGCCGCGCCAGCGGCCGGGGTCCTGGGGGTGGCGGAAGCGGTTCTCGCCGATCGGGGGCGCGGCGTAGGGAATGCCCTTGAAGATCTTGAGCTTGCCCTGCAGATAGCCCTGCAGCCAGCCCTGCTTGACAAGCACCTTTGCCTTTTCAAAATCGCTCATAGTTCTGTTCCATCCTTTATATCATATTATTGTTGATCCTGCAAGAAAAATGAGGGATTCAGCCGTTGAGGAGCCATTCGACGCCCTCGAGCGAGCGGGGATACCAGAAGTTCCAGTCGTGCATGCCGGGGCCCTCCTCGTAGCGCAGCTCGGCGCCCTCGCTGCGCAGGAAGTCGCGCATCTTGCGGTTGGGGCCCAGAAGGAAGTCCTCGGTGCCGCAGGCCATGTAGATCTTCGGGAGGGGCTTGCCCTCGGCCTTTATCTTTCGGTAGAGCACCGCGGGGTTGCACTCGCGCTCCGCCGCGGTTTTCAGGTCGCCGAAGGTGTGGGCGTAGTATTCGTAATTCGCCACGGGGTTTGCCATGCCGGGGGCCATGTCCTTCAGCTCGTCGATGATGAGGGCGGAGGACAGCGCCATGACCTTGCTGAAGCGGTCGGGGTAGGCGAAGGCCGTGTGCATCGCGCCGAAGCCGCCCATGGAGAGGCCGCCGATATAGGTGTCCTCCCGGTTCATGGCCAGGCCGAAGGTGTCGCGCAGATAGTTCACGAGGTCCACGCCGATGAAGGTCTGGTATTTCTGGCCGGTGGCGGGGAGGTCAAGATAGAAGTTCATGCCGCCGGTGGGGATGACGACGGCAAGATTATATTGAAAGGAGAGCTGGGCAGCCGGAGAGCTGAACAGCCATTCCTGCGCGTCGCTGCTGAAGCCGTGAAGCAGGATCAGCGTCCTGGTCGGGCGGTCATAGTTCGGGTTGGGCGGGAGGAAGGGAAGGGCCGGAAGATTTTTCTCGGGCAGATGCATCCAGAACTCCCCGGGCATGACGAGGGAGGGGGTGCGGAAATTGACATGGATCGTGGACACGCAAAAAACTCCTTTCCCATTTTGATCGTCTTTATCATAGCCCATCCGCTGCGCGCGCCGAAACAAAAAAAGTGCGTCCGGCTTTTATTTTTGTAGAAAGCGCCGGGCAGCCGGACGGGCAAGTGTTTTCTTTTTTCAAAACGGAGAAGTGTTTTTTGATAGCGCGGCCGGAAAGAGTCTGCTTTAATGGGAACAGGATTTTTGGGAAATCCATGTCTTCGTGTCAATCCGTAAAGCAAAATTTTATAGGAGGAAAACAAAATGAAAAAAGCACTTGCCCTGCTCCTCGCACTCGTGATGGTGTTCGCGCTGTGCGCCTGCGGCTCCAGCGGCGGCCAGACCACCGGCGGCCAGACCACGGGCGGCCAGGCCACCACCGGCGGCCAGACCACCGGCGGCGAGCCCTACCACGTCAAGCTCGAGCTCTGCTCCCTGTCCACCGTCCCCAGCCTCGAGGCCACCAAGAACGTTGAGGACGAGATCAACAAGTACATCAAGGAGACCCTCAAGACCGACGAGTTCGTGCTGGATCTCAGCGTCGTCAACATCTCCGACTTCTTCACGGTCATCCCGATGGAGCTGGCCGCGAACGAGGGCCCGGACCTGGTCATGACCTTCGACATGCCGTCCTTCGTCAGCAACGGCTACATCATCCCGCTCGATCCCTATCTCGACAATGAGCTCAAGCCCACCGTCGACCTGATCGGCAACATCCTCAACAACGGCAAGCTGAACGGCAGCGTCTACATGATCCCCCGCTACTTCGGCACCGTCCTTGACTGGAAGTTCATCTACAACAAGGACATGGTCGACGGCAAGTATGACATGAGCAAGGTCAAGAGCCTCAACGATCTGGACGACTGCATGGCCGCGCTCAAGAAGGCCTACCCCGACGAGCACTTCCTCGTCTACTGCGACCAGTTCCCCAACATGCTGGCGTATGACTACGACACCTGCCAGGTCGGCACCTATGCCGCCACCGTCGGCGAGAGCACCAAGCTCGTCAACTACTATGAGACCGACGCTTACAAGGACGCCATCTACAAGGCCTATGACTACCGTCAGAAGGGCTATTGCGATCCCGAGGGCTCTGCCAACACCCTGCTGCACGACGCGATCGTCATGTCCGGCTCCTCCAAGGGCGTTATCATGGGCCACAGCGCCGACTGCGAGGCCATCGCCAAGAGCTTTACCGACACCAACACCTACGGCGCGACCTTTGACGCCGTGACCATCTGCAAGAGCGACCTGTACACCGACACCCTCGGCATCGGCATCTCCTACACCTCCAAGAACCCCACCGCCGCCGCCAAGTTCATCAACCTCCTCTACACCGATGAGTTCATCTGGGAGGCGCTGATCTACGGCAAGGAGGGCCAGGACTACGTCTGGAACGCCGACCACACCGAGGTCAGCTATCCCGACGGGCTCGACTTCAACACCATTCCCTATAACTGCATGTACTCCTGCGGCCTGATCGGCAACGGCTTCCAGGGCCTGCCCTTCGCCAACAACAACTCCAACAGCTCCTTCGTCTATGGCAAGCAGCTCATGGACGAGGCCTGGGCGCCCCCGCTCTACGGCTTCACGCCCAGCAACGCCAACGTTCTCAACGAGATCGCCGCGGTTTCCAACGTGGTCGATCAGTACAACAAGGTCCTCACCTACGGCGACGTCAATCCCGACGAGTTCTATCCCCAGTTCATCAATGATCTGAAGACCGCCGGCATCGACAAGATCGTCGAGGACTTCCAGACCCAGGCCGACGCGTGGGTCGCCGCGAACAAGTAATTCCCCGGTTTTTGAAAAAGGTGTGCGGGCTCGCCCCGCACACCTTTTTTTGCGGGCCGCCGGGGGCGTCGGCCCCTACGGGAGAATGCGAATCCGTCCCCTGATTCTGTAGGGGCTGGCGCCCTCGACAGCCCGAGTCGCTTTTTCTTTGCATATTCGCCACGGACATAGTATAATGTCGACGGAAAAACCGTTTTTGGGATGTGGAACGCATGCACCGATCCTGGAGAAAACGCGCCGCGGCGCTGCTGCTGGCGCTGCTGGTGATGGTCGGGCTCTTTCTCGGCTGGACCAGCATCAACTATACAAGCCGGATGCGCAAAACCGTGGACGAGGAGAACGCCCGCTCCGCCGCCCTCTGGGCGAGCATGACCGAGGCGCGCCTCGGCGCGGTGTACGAGCACATCTATGAGCTCTTGATCGCGCTTTACAACAACACGGAGCTGCGCGCGGACACGCCGATCATGAGCGCCCGGGCGCGCATCCGCATCGTGGATATGATGAGCGACAAGCTCATCGCCAGCGACAACGCGGACGCCTTTTTCGTCTTTGACACGCAGAACGACTACTTCCTGTTCTCCGCGAAAAAAAGCATGTCCGGCCCGGAGGTGCTGCAGCTCAAGCCCTTCGCGCACGACAACGCGCTGGAGCTGTGCCGCTATTTCGGCGACCGGAGCTGGCTGATCCGCACGGTCGGGAGCGGGACCTACTTCATGAAGAGCGTCCGCCTCGGCAAGTACGTCGTCGGCGCGTACAGCGGCACCGGGCACTATCTCGCGGAACAAAGCGTCAACATCATCGGGGAGGACAGTTCCTGCCTGCTGGACGACGGTGAGCGGCTCTTCTTCTTCGGCGGCGACGAGGATATCTCCGGCGCGCTGGACCCGGAGACGCTGCGCCATGAGCGCCCGCGCAGCGTCAGCGTTGTGAGCGCGCCGCTTCCGCTGCTGGACGCCACGGTGTACATCACCTCCCACGTCGGCTCCGTCTTTGACGGCAACGCGACGACGGCCGTGCTGCTGCTCATCGACGCCGCCGTCTGCCTGCTCCTCGTGATCTATCTGCTCATTCTGCTGCGGCGCAAGGTGGCGAAGCCCACGGCGGAGCTCATGGAGGCCAACCGGCGTCTGGCCTCCGGCGAGACGGACTTCCGGCTGGACGCCGCGAATGCCGGAAGCCGCGAGTTCGAGGCGCTCTACGACAGCTACAACGACATGGCGGCGCAGATCGTCTCGCTGCGCATCGCGGCCTACGACATGAAGCTGGCGGAGGAGCGCAGCAAGCTCACGATGCTGCGCGCGCAATTAAGGCCCCACACCTTCCTCAACGCGATCACCACGATCAGCAACATGACCTTCAGCAACGCCCCGGAGGAGATCCGCGCCTACATCGCGGACTTCGCGCGCTTCGTCCGCTACATGCTCAAGACCAGCTCGCCGTGGACGACCGTGGAGGAGGAGTTGAAAAATATCCGCAGCTATCTCAACATGCAGGAGCGGCGCAGCCCCGACAGCATCCACCTGACGGCGGAGTGCGAGCCGGAGGCGGCAAACGCGCGCATCCCCTATCTGCTGCTGTTCACGCTCGTGGAAAACTCCATCAAGCACGCGATGACGCTCTATACCCCGATGGAGCTGCTGATCCGCTGCGCGCGCGTGGACGACGCGGACTTTACCGGCACGCGCCTCATCGTAGAGGACAACGGCGACGGCTTTCCGCCGGAGGTCATCGAAAAGTTCCTGGAGGAGCGCGACGATCCCGTTTTCACCAAAGAACATCTCGGATTGAGCAACGTGCGCTATACGCTCAATCTCGTCTATCACCGGAGCGACCTGCTGCGGCTCGGCAACCGCGAGGGCGGCGGCGCGCGGGTGGAGATCTGGATTCCGGAGGTACCATCGGATGAAGCTGCTGATCTGTGACGACGACATCACCACCGTCGACGTGATCCAGAACCAGCTCGATTGCAGCGAGCTGGGGATCACGCGGATCCTGCGCGCCTACAACGGCGTGACCGCGAAGGAGATCATTTCCGCGGAGCGCCCGGAGCTGATCCTCTGCGACATCGGCATGCCCAAGTGCAACGGCATCGAGGTGCTCAAGTATATCTACGAAAGCGGAATCGAGACGGAGTTTTGCTTCCTGACCTGCTACGAGGACTTCGAGTACGCCCAGACCGCGCTGCGCTACGGCGCGTCGAACTACATCACCAAGCCCTTCGACTTTGAGGAGCTCAAGATCGCGCTGCAGCGCATGATCGCGGCGGTGAAGCAAAAACGCTCCACCGGGCCGAACGCCCATCAGGACCAGTACGACTCCGTGCTCAACAGCGTCCTGCGCCAGCTCAGCGACGGCATGTACGGCGGCGACCGCGAGGGCACGGACGCCGCGCTGCGGCGCAACGGCCTGTCCCTTGCCGCGGACAGCCGCTGGCGCATCGCCTTCTCCTGCGCCGATATGACCGACGCGCTCAAGGATATCTGGACGCGCGAGCTGCTGCTGTATACCTACGGGCGCTTCCACGACGAGGCGCTGGCGCACTACGTCGGCTCGGCCTACACGCTCATCAACGCCGACGACCGCTTCATGTGGTGCAGCTGCTTCGTGCCGGCGGACGGCTGCAGCGAGGAAGAGCTGCGCCGGCGCTGCGACGACCTGATGACGCTGTGCATCGACCAGATGTCGATCCGCCCGGTCATCCTCATCAGCGAGGAATTCCCGCTGTACACCGCCGCCGAGGTGCAGCGCAACCTCTTTGCGGGCATGCGGCGCATGCGCTACTACGCGGGCAAGGTGCTGCCCTTCCGCGAGCTGGACACGCTGTCCGCGCTGGACGCCGCGCCCCTGCCGGACGGCGCGCAGATCTACTGGTATCTCAAAAAGCACGACGACGAGGGCTTCCACGAGTATATCCATTCGATCGTCCGCGGCGTCGCGGCCTCCGGGCACTATTCCCATGAGGTGCTCGGCCATCTGCGGCGCGAGCTCATCAACATTTTCCTCGGCTGCCTGCGCGACAACGACCTGCCGACCGCGCAGATCTTCGCCGACGGCGCGCTCTCCGCGCTGGACGCGAAGGCCGCGCGCTCGTTTGAGGATTTGGAGCGCTTCGCGCGCGCGCTGTTCGCCGCGACCGCGGCGCTGCTGCAGCGCGCCTCCGACGCCGACGACATCATCGCCCGCGTGACGGCCTACATCCAGGCCAACTTCCGCGAGAACATCGACCGCGACGACGTGGCCGCCGTGGCCTACATCACGCCGAACTATCTGTCGAAGCAATTCCGCAGCAAGATGGGCATGAACCTGCGCGAGTACATCAACCAGATCCGCGTGGAGGAGGCCAAGCGTCTGCTGCTTTCGACGAACCTCCCGGTCAGCGAGGTGGCGGGGCTGGCGGGCTATGAGAACATCTCCTACTTCTCCACAGTTTTCCGCAAGCGCACGGGCATGAGCCCGGTCGACTGGCGCAACAGCGGCGGGGGAGGCGAGAAGCCGTGAAGCTAAAAGAACGCCTTATGCGCGACCGGGAGACGCTGCGGCGGCTGGAGGGGAAGGCAAAGGGCCGCTTTCTCTGGGATTACTACAAGATCCCGATCATCGTGCTGGCCGCCGCCATCGTGCTGGGCGCGATCGCGATCGCGAGCACGACGCGCCACGCCAAATGCGCGCTGTATGCCGTGTTCGTCAACGCAGCCCCGGCGGACGGACAGCATGACGAAGGACCGCTGGAGGCGCTTCTGGCGCACGGCGGCGTCGACATGACGGGCCGGCGCGTCGATCTCACGGCGGACCTCTACCTCGGCGCGGACTTTGACGCCGGGGACGACGGGCGCACGATCCAGGTGCTGGCGGCGCGCTTCGGCATCAGCGATCTGGACTTTTTCGCCGCCGATCCGGCGAGCTTTGAACGCTACGCCGTGCTGGGCGCCTTCGCCGATCTCAGCGTGCTGATCGAGCCGGCGCTCTGGCAGGGACGGTCGGCGGACGACCTCATCTGGCACGAGGAGGACGACGGGCGGCGGACGCTGCAGGGCGTCGTGCTGCACGCGCCGTCGGCGCTGCACGAGGCCGGATACTTCCTCGGCGACGTCGCGGTCGGCGCGGCGGCGAGCGGGGAAAACCTCGACGCGGCCGTTGCGCTGGTCCGGGTACTTTTGCAGGGGAATTGAGTGCAAAATCTCAATTCCCCTGTACTTTTTTTAATGTGCCGCGCCGCGTCCTCGGGTATGATAAAAGCAGCATAGTGTAAGGAGGGAATTGCGTATGTCCCAGCCCAATGCGCCCGCCGTGTCGGAATACGACGGTATTCTGGCGCAGCGGCAGAAGATCAAGAAGCAGGAGGAGCGCAAGCGGAATCTGCCGCTGTATCTCATGATGCTCCCCGGCCTCGTCTACCTCATCGCGAACAACTATCTCCCCATGTTCGGCATCCTGATCGCGTTCAAGAAGATCAACTTCACCGTCGGCCTGTTCAAGAGCCCGTGGTGCGGCTTTGACAACTTCGAGTATCTGTTCAAGACGAAGGACGCCTTCATCATGATCCGCAACACCGTCTGCTACAACCTTGTGTGGATCGCCCTCGGCCTCGTGATCTCGGTGTTCATCGCCATCTGCATGGCGGAGATCTCGTCCCGGAAGATCGCCAAGGTCATCCAGCCGGTCATCTGCTTCCCGTCGATGGTGTCCGCGGTCATTTTGTCCTTCATCGTCTACGCCTTCCTCAGCGTCAGCTACGGCTACCTGAATACCACCATCTTCCAGAGCGACCCCAAGAACTGGTACGCGACGGCGCGGTACTGGCCGGTGATCCTCACGATCGTCCACTTCTGGCAAAACGCCGGACAAAGCTCGATCATCTACATGGCCAGCATCGGCGGCATCGACAAGAGTCTGTATGAGTCCGCCCGCCTCGACGGCGCGACGAAGATGCAGCAGATCGCCCACATCACGCTTCCGATGCTCAAGCCCATGATCATCCTCATGCTCCTGCTCAGCATCGGCCGCATCTTCAACTCCGACTTCGGCCTGTTCTATCAGGTGCCGCTGGGCAACGGCCTGCTGGCCAGCACGACGCAGACGATCGACACCTACGTCTATCGCGCGCTGTTGGAGCTCAACAACGTCAGCATGTCCTCCGCGGCCAGCGTGTTCCAGGCCATCATCGGCTTTGTGCTGGTTTTGCTGAGCAATATGCTGGTCCGCGTCGTCGAACCGGACAACGCGCTGTTTTAAGGGGGTGCAGACATGGCGAAAACGAAACTTACAAAGGCGCCCGCCATCCGCGACGAGCGTGCGTTCCACAATGTTGCGCTGGTGCTGATGTCGCTTCTGGCGCTGTACTGCATCGTCCCGTTCATCCTCATGCTCTCCGTCTCCTTCTCCTCGGAGGCCTCGCTCCTGCAGGGCTATCGCTTCTGGCCCAAGGAGTTCTCGATGAACGCGTACAACTACCTGTGGATCAAGCGCCTGACCATCGTGCGCGCCTACGGCATCACGATCCTCATCACGGTCGTGGGCACGGTCGTGAACCTGATCATCACGAGCATGTTCGCCTATCCGCTGAGCCGCAAGGACTTCAAGCCCCGCAACGTC
>CAMJPK010000075.1 GCA_946407675.1 uncultured Clostridia bacterium | reverse complement strand
AGGTCTTTGCACTCTACGGTGTCGGCGACGGAACAGACCCCACGCCGCTGTATGCCAGCGGCGGGAAAAAAGCTGCTGCGGACTATGAAAAACTGCAAGAACTGAGGGAGGGCAAAAATGGCACTTACAAGAATAAAACAACTCTTGATAGACTACTTGGAAATCTCAAAAGCAAATGAACCTGAAAAGACACTGGCATATTTGGCCATGGATACAGAAGAGCAGATGCTGAAACTCTGCCACTACCTGTCAGAGAACCCCGAAGCAACGGGGAAAGCCATTTATGAAGCAGCCCGGAGGATCGCAGGGGAGTGACTGCCTTCTCCGCAGCGTTTCATTGCGTACCGCTCAGCACGCAGCCGGCCCGGCGCAAACTGCGCCGGGCCGGTTTTTGTGTGTCGGGACATTTTCCCGACGAAAGAGAAAAGACGGCGGGGCTTACTTCTTGAAGCGCTCCTTGACCTCCTCGACGACGGCGTCGCCGAAGTCGACGGCCTTCTTGCCGACCTCGCGGCTCAGAAGCTCGATGATCTCGCCGTCGGTCTTCTCCAGCTCGATGCGGCAGTCGAAGCCGAGCGTGGCGATCGCGGAGGCGATCAGCGCCCACGGCGCGGCGGTCAGGCCGAGGATCGTGCCGACGATGCCGACGTTCAGCGGGATGTTCACAACGGTGTCCTCGCCGCGCTTGACGTAGATGCGGGCGATGTTGCCCTTCCTGACGAGGGCCTTGATCTGCTCGACGATCTCGTCGGCGCGCTGCTTGTTTTCATTGTTGTCCATGGTGGCATACCTCCTGTTGAAGCGTGCGGGTGCACGCAGATGATGTGGGGTTGGGCGGTAGGGGAAGACGGATTGCCACGGCCGCGTTGCGGCCTCGCAATGACGAAAACGGGGCGTGGCGCGGAGTGGGCGCGATTGGGCATCGCGCCCTACGGGGAGACGGATTGCCACGGCCGCGTTGCGGCCTCGCAATGACGGCGTTTTCAGTGTTGCGGCCTCGCAATGACGGCGTTTTCAGGTTTCCGGGAAGCCGTGGATCATGTAGCAGAAGGCCAGCGTGAGCGGCATCTCCTCGATGTAATGGCGCGGCATCTTCCGCAGCGTCTCGGGGCAGGGGTAGGGGTAGTCCATCGCGGTCAGCACGTCGCCGACCATGACGCCGGTGCCGTGCATCTGCGCGGCGTGCAGCAGCATCCAGACCATCGCCGCGCCGGAGGCGTCCGGCGGGATCATGCTCGGGAAGCCGGGCATGCGCATGTTCTTCATCGCCTCGGTCAGCTCCTTCTGCGAGGCGGGGTTCACCGCGCCGACGCCGGCGGGGCAGAAGCAGAAGACGTTGACGCCCGTGCCCTTGACCTCATTGGACAGGGACATGGCCGCGCTCGTCGCCGCGGCCTTCGCGGCGGTGTAGACGCTGCCGCCGAGCATGCCGGGGACATAGTAGAACTGCGTCGTGGAGTAGGTCACGGTGCCGTGGCCGCGCTTGATCATGTCCGGCACAAAGGCGTGCACGGCCAGCATGAAGGCGCGGGCGGAGATGGCGTAGGCGCGGTCGAGGTCCTCCACCTTCGATTCGAGGATGGAGAAGTTCAGCGACATATCCATCGCGTTGTTGATGAGGATGTCCACCTTGCCGAATTTGTCGTAGGCCGTCTGCTTCAGACGGGCGATGTCGGCCTCGCTGGACACGTCGGCCTGCACGAAGATCGCGGTGTCGGGGCCGCAGTCGGCGTTGATCTCGTCCGCGACGGCCTTGCCGCGCGCTTCGCCGCGCCCGACGATGACGACCTTGCCGCCGGCCCACGCGATGGCCTGCGCAAAGCCCTTGCCGACGTTGCTGGTGGAGCCGGTGATGACGGCGACCTCGCCCGCGAGGGCGTCGCGCTTCAGGCCGGTGTTGGAAATATCGAACATTTGCATTGCCTCCTTTTGATTCAATGGGGGGTGGGTGATTGAAAAATCCAATCAGATGATAGATAGATTATAGCATAGGGCGGCGTGGTTGTAAAGGACGCTTATTTCCCCGCGGCCGGTTTCTGCGGCGGGCGGGCGTTGGCGTGGTAGCTGAAGTAGTGGCCGCGCAGGTCGTTCCACACCGCGTCGCAGGCCGCGAGCGCCTCGGGGGAGAGGGCGCGCTTTTCCTGCGCGAGGGCGATGTTCTGCTCGGCGTGCTCGAAGCGGCTGGCGCCGACGATGACGCTGTCCACGGCGGGGCGGTTCAGAAGCCATTGCAGCGAGAACTCCAATAAGCTCATGCCGCTGTCCGCGGCGGCGGCTGAAAGGCGCTCCACCGCGTCCATGTTCCGGTCGTTGATGTAGCGCAGGTTGTAGCCGTAGTTGTCCTTGAGGCGGGAGTGCTCGGCCAGGCAGCCGCGCTTGTGCTTGCCCGTGAGCAGCCCGGCGGCGATGGGGTTGAACACCGTGAGCCCCATGCGGTAGGCGTTCAGAAACGGCACCATCTCGTCCTCGATGCCGCGGGTGATGAGGTTGTAGACGCTCTCGGTGACGACCGGCGGGATCGCGTGCATCTCGCGGGCGAGGTGGATCAGCCGGCAGCACTGCCAGGTCGGGTAGTTGCTGACGCCCCAGTAGCGGATCTTGCCGCTGCGCACAAGGTTCGTCATCGTCTCGACGGCCTCCTCCGGCGGCGTCTGCTCGTCCGGGTGGTGGAGGTAGTACACGTCGATGTAGTCCGTGCGCAGCGCGCGCAGACTGCGCTCCAGGTTTTGCAGAATGTGCTTGCGCCCCTGCCCGGCATCGTTGGGCAGCGGGCCGGTCGGGTTTGTGACCTTCGTGGCGATCACGGCGCGCCCGCGCCTGCCCTCCAGCGCGCGGCCGAGGATCTCCTCGCTTGCGCCGCGGGCGTAGCCGTCCGCCGTGTCGAAAAAGTTCACGCCCTGGTCGAGCGCGTGATCGACGATGCGCTTTGCCTCCGGCTCGTCCGTCTGGTCGCCGAAGGTCATCGTGCCGAGGCAAAAGCGCGAAACGCGCAGCCCCGTCCCCTTGAGGCAGGTGTATTCCATGGTGGTACGCACTTCCTTCCGTTTGATTTTCACGTATGAGATTATACCCCCGGCGAAGCAAATCCGCAAGCGGCGCTTTTCAAACGCGCCGCGGCGTGGTAGAATCAGAGCATCACAAGCGATTGGGAGGGCTGCAGCATGCCGAAGAATTGTTCCGATACCTATGTCCCGGACGCCGGGTGGACCGGCCGGGGGTTCACGATCCCGCACGCGCCGGTGGAGGCGCGGCAGGTGACGCTTACGCTCGCGCCGCGGGGGAAGGCGTCCGTGGCGGTGGCGATCCGCTCCGTCGCGTCGGCGGACGGCGCGGTGAGGATCACGACCGACGACTTCAACTACCGCACGCCGTGGACGCTGACGGTGGGGGCGGACAGCTATACGCGCGCGGACATGGACGAGGAGCGCTGCGAGGGGCTGGAGAAGTTTGAGAAAATGCGCGACGGCGGCGTCATCTACCGGCTGTACACGCCGCGCGCGGCCGGGCCGCGGCCGCTGCTGCTGTTTCTGCACGGCGGGGGCAACGGCGGCGACGACCTCATCACCCACGTCGCCGCGGACTACGGCTGTTTGCAGTTCGCGGAGAAGTACCCGGACTTTTACATCATGGCGCCGCAGGCCCCGGAGCGGGACATGAAGGCCTTTCTGGCGACGTTCCCGAAAATGGACTTTGCCCACAGCGACCAGACCGGACCTTATGGCTGGTACCGGGAATACCTCGCGGAGATCTGCGACCTCATCCGGCGCATGATTTCCGACGGGAAGGTGGACGCGCGGCGCGTCTACGTCACCGGCATGTCGATGGGCGGGGCGGGGACGATCCGCGCCATGAGCGTCGGCGCGGGGCTGTTCGCCGCGGGCGTGCCCGTCTGCCCGTCCATGACGCCGGAGACTTTCGGCATCCTCAAGGGCATGACGCACGAGAAGGTCTGGGTCGCGACCAGCTACGTGGACCACACGCTCTACCGCCACAAGTACATTGTGGACGCGATCCTCGCCCTGCGCGACGCGGGCAACCGGGACGCGCGCTTGACGCTCTACGCGCCGGAGGAGCTGGAGAAGTACGGCATCGCGACGGACCCGGAGCTCACGATGCAGGAGCGCATGTGGGCCAACCACTGGTCCTGGGTGCCGACCTACCACGACGAGCACGGCATCATGAGCTGGCTTACGACGCAGGTAAGGGAATAAAAGAATATGGAAAGACCCGGCGGGGGGAAAACCCCGCCGGGCGCATTTTTGTATACGGCGCGATGTGGGCATCGCGCCCTACGGTGCGGAATCACCGTTTCCGCTCCGATGAATGACATTGCCCGCCTTACGCTCTGGAGCGGCGGTGGTGCTCGGCCTTGCGCAGATACATCACCTCGTCCGCGCGGACGAAGACGTCCTGCACGGTCCCGCCCTCGCCGGCGCGGTGGACGGTGCCGCCGCCGGAGAGCGACAGACGGCAGCCCAGAGACTTGTCCACGGGGGAGTAGTTCTCCGCGGCGGCCTCGACATGGGCGATCTGGTCCTCCAGCGCGGCCTCCTCCATCGCGCCCGTGATGACGAGGAATTCATCGCCGCCGATGCGGTAGACGTGCGCCTTGCCGAAGATGCGGGAGATCACGCCCGCCGCGGCGCGGATGATCATGTCGCCGCAGGCGTGGCCGTAATTGTCGTTGACCTCCTTGAGCAGGTCAATGTCGAAAACGGCGACGGAATAGGCCGCGCCGGGGTCGGCGTCGAGGGTGCCGGCGTGCTCCAGATAGGCCGCCGTGTTGCCGACGCCGGTCAAGGCGTCGGTGTAGGCGCGGATGCGGACATAGTCCAGATAACGCTTCATGGTGTCCTCCATGGAGCGGATCTTCTCGCTGAGCGCGGCGATTTCGTCATCGGCGTTTCCGTCGCGCGCCGTCGGCGGTATGGGATCGAGGTGCCCCGCGATCTCGCTGTAGCCGGGCGTGGAGGTGAGCGCGGCGGTGAGCTCGTCAACGTCGGAGGACAGGCCGGTGATCTCCTCCTCCAGCGTGCGGAAGCGCCGGCGCGTCCGCTGGGTGATGAGGGCGATGACCGCCGCGCCGATCAGCACGGTCAGCACGCTGATGGACGCGACCGTGGTCGAGAACTGGCGCAGCTGCTGGGCATACCACTCGGCGTCAAAGTCCACGCCGATGATGCCGGCCACCTTGCCGGCGGAGTCGAGCACCGGGCTGTAGGCGCTGTAAAAGTTGCCCCAGCGGTCCGCCGCGGGGGCGGAGTCCACGGTGGCGACGCCCTTGCCCGCCTCGCCCAGCGCGTAGGTGAAGATGATGGGCTCGCCATAGGCGCCCGGGTCCACCGGGTCGGGGTCGATCGTAAAGACGAAGTCCTCCGGGCCGACCTGCTTGACCGCGTAGATGAACTCGATCTCCACGCGCTCCTGAAAGACGAGCAGCGTCTTGACGACGCTGCGGTAGAAGTCCCCGCCCTCGTCGGAGGCGGTGTAGGCGGCGAGCGCGTCGCCGTCGATGAGGCCGGAGGCCGTGTTCGTGATGTCGAGCATGCTCTTCTCCAGCATCGACTTCAGCGCGGCGCGGGACTGGTTGTACAGCACGATGCCCAGCAGGATGTTGGCCGCCAGCAGCAGCGCGCCGAAAATCAGCACATATTTGGTTGTGAAATTGATCCGGTTCCTGGTGTTCACGGGCAGACCTCTCGGCAGAAGATGCGAACCGGCGCCCCCGAAAGGAGGACGCCGATCCGGGCCGTTCCTATTCTATTCCCGCGCGCGACAAAATTCAATCCTTTTTTGCAGGCGGTCATTCCTCGTCGGGCGCGTGCGCCTTCTCCGGCCGTCGCGCGCGCCGGCGCATGCGCGCGGCGAGGTCGATGCCGGTGAGCTGCTTGAGCGCCCACAGGAAAAAGAGCAGCACGAGCAGCGGGATGACGCAGCTGGTCATGATCATCACGGCCAGCGTCTCCACAAAGCGGTTGAGCGTGTCGGCGGCCTTGTCGGTCAGCGTGCCCGCGGTCTCCCGGATGCGATCCAGCACCGAGGCGATGAGGCCCTTGTCCTCCCCGGTCTCCGACAGCGGCGCGGTCTTCTGCGTGAGGTCCTGCGCGGAGGTGATGGTCTGCTCGATCGAGGCGTCATAGGCGCGGTAGACCATGTCGGAGACCTGTAAGCTCAGCGGGATCACGAAATAGAGCACCAGCGCGACCGCCGTGAGCTTGGCCGCCAGCGGGTGCAGCGTTTTCGGGTTGCGGAACATGCCGACGCCGAACAGCACGCAGGCGGCGGGGATCAGGACGCGGAACGCGGCCGCGCCGAGGAGCGTCAGGAGATACTTCTCCGTATACAGCACGCAGAGGATCAGCAGGAAATACTCCGTGAAGTCCGCGAGCTTTTCCGCGATGGGCGTGGCCATGTCGCCGGGGAACATCGTGACCGCGGCGGAGACGAGGGCGGAGCCCGCGGAGAGCTTCAGCACCGTCTCGGCCTTGTCGTCCAGCGAGGCGCTCATCGCGGCGTGGGCGCTGACGTCCGTCGCCCGGCGCGCGATGAACAGGGCGCTTACCAGCGCCACCAGCAGCAGGATGGCGCACACAAGCAGCTTCTTTGCGGTTTCTTCTTTCATATCCCGGCTCACGCTCCCTTGATCTCAATGCTCCAGCGCGCCGTGTCGACGAGGCCGGAGACGAAGTTATAGACGATCTGACGGGCGTTCTCGCTCGCGCGGTCGAGGAGGCCGCGCTCCGTCGCCTTCAGCTCCGCCGTCTGCTCCAGCTTTACGAGGTCATCGTTGTAGTCCGACAGGGAGATCGGGTTGCCGAGCCCCGTCTTCTCGGAATAGAGATGAAAGCTCTGCGGGTCGACGTCCACGCCCACGATCTGCGCCGCGGGCATCAGCACGGTGACGACGTTCTTTTCCTCGTCGCGCGCCAGCCGGATCGCGCTGAAGTCCACGCCCGCGGTCACGACGCCGTCGTAGCTTACGACATAGCTCGATTCCGTGATGCCCAGCGGGATGGAGAAGAGCGGTTCCAGGTCAAGCGTTTTCATTTTGGAATTGGAGATGACGTCGGTGAAATAATATTCCGCGGTGAGCAGCGTGCCCATGTCGTTGAGCCCGGATTTGATCTCCTCGATGGAGATCTCCTGCTTTTCCACGATGATCTGGCTGACCGGCTTTTCGCGCACGAGCACCGGCTGCGTCGGGCGCGGCGTGGCCGCCGGGGGCGCCTCCTTCGCCGGTGCGCTGACAAAGCAGATCACAAGCACGACGGCGGCCAGCAGCACGACAATTAGCGCGAGCAGATAGATGCGAAGCTTCTTTTTCTCCTTGAGCATAAGCGATCCCTCCGTGGCGTGTTCAGACATTCTACATTATAGGACCGCCTTTGCATCAAAACGCCGTCATGCGCCGCGCGCGGCGGGAAAAATGCGGGATTGAAGCCGGGCGGGGGATGTGGTAAAATGCCGGAAGAACAGCGGCAAGAAGCCGCGGGGAAAGGGAGGACGTGGCATGCGGCAGGGGAACGGACAGACCGGCGGACGGCATTACGGCATCGACCTTCTGCGCCTGGCGGCGATGTGCTTCGTGGTCGTGCTGCACACGCTGGGGCAGGGCGGCATCCTCGCCGCCGCGCCGGCGGGCAGCGCGGTGTATCGCGCGGCGTGGGGGCTGGAGGCCCTCGCCTTTTGCGCCGTGGACATCTTCGCGCTCATCAGCGGCTATGTCGCCTATTCCGACGCGCCGCGCCGCACGAAGCTGTCGGCCTGGCTGCTGCTGTGGCTGGAGGTCGTGTGCTACGCCGTCGGGGTGACGCTCGTCTTTTGCGCGCTGCGGCCCGACGCGGCGCCCCTCGGCGCGCTGCGGGGCATGTATCTGCCCGTCAAGAACGATCTGTACTGGTATTTCACGGCCTACACGGGGCTGTTTCTCATCCGGCCGGTGCTGGACGCCGGGCTGCGCGCCGTCTCCGAAAAGACCGCGCGGCGCGTCTTCGGCGCGGTGTTCCTCGGCTTTTCGCTCTACGGCGCGCTGGGGGCGGCCTTCCGGCTGAACCAGGGCTACAGCTTCGCGTGGATCACGCTGCTCTACGTCATGGGCGCGGCGATGCGCAAGGCGGGCATCGGCGCGCGCGTGCGCCCGGCTGCGGCGGGGGCGGGCGTCGTCGTGTGCACGGCGCTGACCTGGGCGTGGAAGCTGGGCTGCGGCGCGCTGCCGGAGGCGCTGCAGCGCGTGGAGCTGATGTCCTACGTCTCCCCGACGGTGCTGGGCGCGGCGCTGTGCTGGCTGCTGCTGTTTTTGCGCGTGCGCCCGGGCGGAGTGCTGCGCGCCGTGATCGGCTTTGCCGCGCCGGGGGCCTTCGCGGTGTACCTGCTGAACACCCACCGATACGTGTGGACGCTGGTCATGGAAAACCGCTTCGCCGCGCTTGCAGCGGGCGGCGCGGGGCGGATGGCGCTCGCGGTCGTCGGCTTTGCGCTGGCCTTCACGGTCGCGTCCGTGGCGATCGACTTTGTGCGGCGGAAGCTGGAGACGCTGCTGCGTATCCCCGAAGCGGCGCGGGCCGTCGGCGGGTGGATCGAGCGCGCGGCGGACCGGGTCCTCGTGGGAAAATAAGAAGAAATAAGCTCGGGCGCGCCGCGGAAAGCGGCGCGCCCGAGCTTTCTTTGCGTCATTCCCAGCGGACGGCGCGCAGCAGGCGGGGGGCGAGGTCGGAAAGGGCCTCGCAGGGGAGCTTTTGCACCGCGCGGTCAAAGGTCACAAGCCCGTTGGTCTCGTCCTCCACGTCGCTCAGCTGCGTGTACACCGCGCCGCACAGCCCCCGCGCCGCCAGCGGCAGCACCTCGGTTTCATAGAGCGCGCGCAGATCGCGGACGAACTGCGCCCGGTCGCGGCACAGCCGGTAGCCGTAGGTGTGATCGGGGTTGAAGCTGTGCGCCGGCAGCTTGTACACATAGCCGCCGAACTCGCTGAGCAGCTGCGGGCGGTCCTCCCTGCCGAGCCGGAGCTTTTTGAAATAGATGTGCAGGGAGTCCACGTCGCTCTTTGTCTGGCGGAACCAGCCGGAGGTCGCGTCGATGAAGCGCGCAGGGTCCAGGGCGCGCAGGGCGTCGTAGGCGTCGTCGGCGCAAAACTGCCCCCAGCCCTCGTTGAAGATCGTCCACAGCGCGATGCAGGGGTGGTTTTGCAGCGTCCGGACGGTGTCGGCCATGGCCTGCAGGAAGTTGCGCCGCGTGGCGGCGTCGCGCTGGGTACGGCGGTCGGGCAGGCGCTGTATGCCGAGCGTGGGCAGCAGCGTATCGCGCAGAAAACTGTAACGCCCGGCGTTGACCATGTCCTGAAACACCACCATGCCCAGCCGGTCGCAGTCGTAGTAAAACTGCGCCGGCTCGATTTTGATGTGCTTGCGCAGCGTGTTGAAGCCGAGCGACTTCATTGCCGTGATGTCGCGGGCAAAGCCGTCCGCGTCCGGCGGCGTCCACAGCCCGTCCGACCAGTAGCCCTGATCGAGCAGGGCGTGGAAGAAGTAGGGCGCGCCGTTGAGCAGCAGGCGCGCAACGCCGTTCACGCGCCCGGTTGCGAGGGTGCGCAGGGCGAAGTAGCCCTGCACGGCGTCCGCGCCGGAGACCACCGAGAAGGCGTAGAGGTGCGGGCGCTCGGGCGACCAGAGGATCGGGGCGGGCACCGGTATGCGCGCGCCCAGCGGCCAACGGCGCGCAGCGAAGCAGACCGATGCGTCCGGCGCGGCGCCCTCGGCCCCGACGCAGAACCAGTCCGGCCCGGTCGTGACCGTGAGGGCGCGGAGATACCGCTCCGGCACGGGCTCCAGCCAGACGGTCTGCCAGATGCCGGAGCAGGGCGTATACCACATGCCGCCGCGCCTGGCCTTCTGCTTGCCCCAGGGCCAGCGCGGGTCGAGGTCGTTGACGCACGCGACGCAAAGCTCGTTTTCCCCGGGGCGCAGGAGGTCCGTGACGTCCAGCGTGAAGGGGAGAAAGCCGTTTTCGTGCGTCGCGGCGGGCGCGCCGTTGACCGCGACGCGCGCAAGGCGCATGACCGCGCCGAAGTGCAGCAGCACGCGCCTGCCGCGCCACGCCGCCGGGACGGTGAAGCGGCGGGCATAGCGCATCTCCGTGCCCGGCGGGGGCGGGGCGGACACGCCGGACAGCAGGGATTCCGGGCAGAAGGGGACGGTGATGGTCTGCGTTTTGCCGCAGGCGGTGAAGTCCCACGCGCCGTTTAAGCACAGCCAGTCGCGCCGGACCATCTGCGGGCGGGGGTAGCGCGCCCACGGCACGGCGGGGAGGGATTTGCCCTGTTCGGTGAAAAGACGCTGCATGTGCGGACACCTCCGGGGGGAAAGTGTGCGGCGCGATGTGGGCATCGCGCCCTACGGGGGAGACGGATTGCCACGGCCGCGCTGCGGCCTCGCAATGAC
>CAMJPK010000074.1 GCA_946407675.1 uncultured Clostridia bacterium | reverse complement strand
GGAGGACCGCCGCCCCTGCCTGCGCTGCAACGCCTGCGTCAAGCACCTGATGATCCCGAAGCCCATCTTCTGCGCCGCCAACCCCATGAGCTTCATGGTGCGCGAGCTGCCCGACGGCGTGGTGCCGAAGGCCGAGGTGAAAAAGCGCGTCGCCATCGTCGGCGGCGGCCCCGGCGGAATCCAGGCGCTGCAGACGCTTTTGGACCGCGGCCACGACGTCACGCTGTATGAAAAAAGCGGCGAGCTGGGCGGCAATGTCGTCCCCGCCGTCGCCGCGCCGTTCAAGAACGACCTGCGCGACTACCTGAAATGGATGCGCCACACCGCCGACCAGTGCGTCGCGCGCGGCGCGAGGATCCTGCTGAACACCGAGGCGACCAAGGAGCTGCTGGACGCCGAGGGCTACGACGCCGTCGTGCTCGCCGTGGGCGCCACGCCCGTCATCCCGAAGCGCATCCCCGGCATCGACAAGCCGCACGTGGCATGGGCGCCGGACGCCGAGATGGGCAAGCTCGCCGTCGGCGAGCGCGTGGTCGTCGTCGGCGCGGGCTCCATCGGCGTCGAGGCCGCGCTGGACTTCACCCGCGCGGGCAAGCAGGTGACCGTCGTGGAGATGGCCGACCCGATGACCGCCTTCCACACGCTGCACAAAAACGACGCCTCCGGCGCCGGCGAGATCCTCAAGTGCCTGAACGCCGAGGGCGCGACGATGCGCTACAGCACCGAGCTGCGCGAAATCAAGGACGGCAGCGTCGTCGTGCGCAACGTCGAGACCGGCGCGGAGGAGGAGCTGCCCGCCGACACCGTGCTGATGGCCGTCGGCATGCGCCCGCGCTTCGAGACCGTCGACGCGCTGCGCCATTCCTGCCCGGAGACTTCTGTCGCCATCGTGGGCGACTGCAACAATGTCGCGGGGACGATCTGCGAGGCAGTCAATCAGGCGTTCCAAGCATGTTTACATATCTGATGCGTCTTCGGCGCGCCGAGGTCGGCGCGCCCTACAGACAAGAGCGTTTTTGATAAAAGGAGCATAACATGGCCGAATTGGAAATGAAATTCTACTCCCAGCGCTCCCCGAAGAAGGGCTTCAGCTGGGAGACGCCCCCCACGCCCATCCCCGAAAACGAGATCGCCGAGACCGTGACGACGGAGGTGCTGGTGATCGGCGGCGGCATCAGCGGTCTGGCCGCCTCTGCCCGCTGCGCGGACAAGGGCCTGCAGGTCATCACGCTGGACAAGAACGAGAAGCTGCGCGCGCTGGCGGGGCAGATCGCCGCTGTCAACAGCCGCGTCATGGCCGAGAAGGGCATCCACATCGACACCAAGACGCTGGCCGCCGACTGGCTCAAGATGAGCGGCAGCCGCGTGCAGGAGGACCTGCTCTGGCTCTTCATCAACCGCAGCGCCGAGGGCTTCCACTGGCTTTTGGACCTCGCCGGCGACGCCGTGGAGGTCGAGGTCTACGAGGCCTACAAGGGCCCGATGTTCAGCGAGTATCCCGGCACGCATCACATCTGGAAAAAGAAGGACAGCACGAAGTACCACCACATCGGCGGCGGCTATCTCGCCTGCGAGATCCTGGAGACCGAGCTGCTTGCGCGCGGCGGCACGCTGCTGCGCTCTACCGCTGCGCTTTATCTGGAGAAGGACGCGACCGGCCGCGTGACCGGCTGCATCGCCCGCTGCGCCGACGGGCTTGTGCGCCGCTACCAGGGCACGAAGGGCGTCGTTCTCGCCACGGGCGACTGCAGCGAGGACGCGGAGATGCTGGAGGCCTTCTGTCCCATCGGCTTCCGCGCCCCGCAGAAGTGGGCGCGCCCCGGCAACACCGGCGACGGGCAGAAGATGCTCTACTGGGTCGGCGCGGCGCTGGATAACCCGGAGTGGGCCCCCACGCTCCACGCGCTGGGCGGCTGCGGCTTCCAGGGCTTCTTCCTGCACGTCAACCGCCTCGGCAAACGCTTTATGAACGAGGACACGTGGATGCAGGCCAAATCCGTCCGCTGCATGATGCAGCCGGGCGGCGACTACGCCTGGAGCGTGCTGGACAGCAAGTACCTTGACGAGATGGCCGAGCGCTTTGACGAGCTGGGCGGCCAGGGCATGATGCCCCTGAGCGAGGTCGGCGGCCACTTCCGCCGCGAGCACATGGAAAAGACCATGCAGGGCTACATCGACAAGGGCAACGCCTTCCGCGCCGATACGCTGGAGGAGCTGGCGGAGAAGATGGACGTGCCCGCCGAGAACCTGCTCGCCACCGTGAAGCGCTACAACGAGATCGTGGCGTCCGGCGACGATACGGACTTCGGCAAGCGTGCGCGGCTGCTGACCAGCGTGGAAAAGCCCCCCTTCTACGCGCTGAAATGGGGCCCGATGCTGCTCGACGTCTTTGGCGGCGCGCAGGTGGACGTCACGCTGAACGTCATCGGCGCGGACTGCCGGCCGATCCCCGGTCTCTACGCCGTGGGCAACGTCGCCGGCGGCATGTACGCCGTCGATTATCCGCTGCTGCTCAACGGCAACAGCTACGGCCGTGCGCTGGCCTACGCCATGCAGATCGCGGACGTGCTCAGCGCGAAATAAGCCATGCGCATGCTGATCGCCGTTGACCGCGGCTTCACGCCCGGTATGTACGGTATGCTCCGGGCGCTGGGACTGGAGCTGGTCTTTCTGCCGGCGGAGGAAGAGCGTCCCTATGACATGGACTTTTCCGACATTGACGCTGTGTTTTGCTATCGGTTCTTCTGCGCCAATGACATCGCGCGTTTTCCGAAGCTGAAATACATCCACACCACCTCCCACGGACTTGATCATATGCCGCTGGACTACATCCGCTCGCACGGCATCCGACTGTGCGACGCCCGGGGCGTCTACGGCGCGCCGATGGCGGAGTACGCACTGAGCGGTGTGCTGCAGCTTTACAGGGCCGTGCCGTTGTATTACGAGCAGCAGAAGGCGCATCTGTGGAGAGTCTGTGAATCGGTCCGGGAGCTCGGCGGCAGACAGGTGACGCTGCTGGGCGCCGGATCCGTCGGAACGGAGTGCGCCAAACGCTTCACCGCCATGGGCTGCCGCTGCGTCGGGCTGTGCCGCCATCCCGCTCCCGGCGCGGCGGGCTACGCCGACCAGCGCAGCATTGCCGCGCTGGACGACGTGCTGCCGGAAACGGACATTCTGCTGGTCACGCTTCCGCTGACCGAGGAGACCCGCGGCCTCATCGACGCGCGCCGCCTCGCCCTGCTGAAGGAGGGCGCCGTGCTCGTGAACATCGCGCGCGGCCATATCGTGGACGCCGCCGCCATGGCGGCGGCGCTGCGCAGCGGGCGGCTGGGAGGCGCGGTGGTGGACGTGTTTGACGAAGAGCCGCTCCCGGCAGATTCCCCGCTTTGGGAACTGCCGACCTGTATCATCACGCCGCACAGCAGCTTTACCGGAGAGCACAACCCGGAGCGGCTGTTTGAGCTTGTATACAAGGATACCGTCAACTGGCTGAATGAACAAGGAGGTTCCCAATGAAAAACGAAGCCATCGAAGTCCTGATGAACCGCCGCAGCGTGCGGAAATTCAAGCCGGAGCAGATCACCGACGCGGAGCTGAAAACCGTCCTCGACGCCGGCACCTACGCGCCGACCGCCAAGGGCGACCAGCGCCCCTTCATCGTCGCCGTGCAGGACAAGGAAACGCGCGATGCGCTGGCCGCGCTGAACACGAAGATCGCCGGACGCCCCGGCGACTGCTACTACGGCGCGCCGACGCTCATCTTCGTGCTGGCCCCGGATGACGGCTTCGGCGTGCTGGACGCCTGCGCCGTGGAGACCAACATGCTCAACGCCGCCTACGCCTGCGGGCTCGGCTCCTGCTGGATCCACCGGTCGAATCAGATGTTCAAGACCGAGGAGGGCAAGGCCTACCTGCGCAAGTGGGGGCTGGATGAGAGCCTCGACGGCTGGTGCTCCATCGCGCTCGGCTATGCCGACATGGAGCCGGCGCCGCCCAAGCCGCGGAAAGAGGGCTATTACCGGATCATCAAGTAAGCGATACAGAAACAGGAGCGCACCCCGTCGGGGGTGCGCTCCTGCTTTGCGCGCTTCTCAGGGCACGAAACGGATCTCCGTGCTGTCTTCCAGCTGCGCGGCAAGCTTTTCGTAAAACGTGATGTAAAACGACAGCCGCTCGTCCCAGATCGCCGCGGCGGTGCCGGTGGCCATCTGCACGCCGCGCAGCTCCCGCAGTCTGGCAAGCCGCTTGGCGGCGTATGCCGTTTTTTCTTCGAACGGCAGCCCTAGAAAGCCGTCCTTTTGCAGCGATTCGTGGATGCGGTAGGCGTCGAAGCGGTCAAGGTTGTCCGCGTCTCCGACGGACAGGGCGAATGCCGTCCGCGCGCCGGGGAAGTCCGCTTCATCGTCCACATGGATGGCGATCCCGTAGCAGATGTCGTCGATACGGTCTGCGGGCAGGCCGAGCGTCTCCAGAAAGGGGCAGGCAATGCGCGCGGCGCGGCGCCCGTGCTCCTTCCAGCCGTCGGGACCGAAGTCCTCGCAGTAGGAAACGTCGTGCAGCAGTCCGGCGATCGTCATTTCCGTCTCGTCGAAGCCCTCGCCCCGCGCGATGCGCCGGGCGATGTTCGCCACGCGGTAGCTGTGCTCCAGCCGATAGGCCTCCGCCTCCGGGTGCGCGGCGAGGTACGCGCCGCCGGACAGCTTGCGCTTCAGGAATTCCTCGGTCTGCTTTACCATTGCTTCATCCATGGCGCGCAGCGCCTCCGTTTCGTCAGTGTACGCCGTAGAAGATCCACAGATAGATATAGGCCGGGATCACGGCGGCGAGGGTAAAGGGCATGCCGATGCGCATGAAGTCGCTGTTTTTGACCTCCCAGCCCTCCTTGCGGAGAATGCCGATGCCCGTGATGTTGGCCGAGGCGCCGATGGGCGTCAGGTTGCCGCCGAGCGTCGCGCCGGAGAGCAGGCCGAAGTAGAGCACGGTCGGGTCGACGCCCATGGTCGCGGCGATGCTCTGCACCACCGGCAGCATCGTCGCCACATAGGGGATGTTGTCGATGAAGGCGGAGATGGCGACGCTGGCCCAGGTGATGATCGTATAGACGAGGAACACGTTGCCGCCGCCGAGACGCGCGAAGAGCTGGGCGATCGCGTCCACAACGCCCATCTCCGTGATGCCGCCGACGACGATGAAAAGGCCGAACAGCAGCAAGATCGTCTCAAAGTCGATCTCCTTGAGCGGGCCGGCAATCGCCTTGAGCGACTTGTTTTTGATCGCGTGGTAGGCCATGCCGATCACCATGACGACGGCGCAGATGATGCCGTTGGTCATCGCGGGACGGTTCGGGAAGAGCGAGGCGAGGATCAGCAGCAGCACCGTGGCGCACAGGAGGATCGACGGGACGTAGTCCGTCACCTGCGTGCGCTTTCCGGACTCGACCGGCTCGGTCTCCTTCCGGAAGAGGACAAGCAGGATCAGCGCGCTGATGAGCGCGCCGAGCTCCACGGCGAAGAAGATGCCGGGCTTGCCGCGGTACCAGAAGAAGTCGTTGAAGTCCATGTTCGCATAGCCGCCGAGCAGGATGCTCGTCGTGTCGCCGACCAGCGTGGCCGCGCCCTGCAGGTTGGAGCTGACCGAGATCGCAATGATCATCTTGATCGGGTTGAGGTCCAGCCGCTTCGCCATCGCCATGGCAATCGGCGCGATCATCAGCACGGTCGCGACGTTGTCGATGAACGCGCTGACGACGCCGGCGAACAGCGAGAGGATGACGATGGCCCACTTGACGTTGGGCACCTTCTCCACGATCAGGTCGCTGAGCAGGAAGGGCATCTTGCTCTCGATCACGAGCGCCACCGTGCCCATCGTGCCCGCGATCATCAGCAGCACGTTGAAGTCCACCGCGGCAAAGGCGCGCAGCGGCGAGAGCATGCCGGAGATGATGAAGATCGCGGCGGAGCACAGCGCGACGATCGGCCGCCGCTTCGGAAGCAGCAGCATCAGCACATAGGTTGCGGCAAACAGTAAAAGTGCAATCAGCATAGCAGAAAACCTCGCAGGAATCATTACGCTTGAGCATATCATTTTTCCCCGGTGCTGTCAACGCGGGCACAAGGCGAAATGAAGGGAAATGTGTAATTATATCTTGCGTGCGACATCAAAATATAGTATATTATTTTTAATTGTTTACCGTATATATGATCGGAGGGCAAGATGGAGCATCTGCGTCGCTATCAGTTTCTCTGGCGCTTTCTGCGTCCCTTCGTGCGGCCCTGGCTGCGGCGGAAATTCAACTACGACGCCGAGGTCTGCACCGAAGAAGGCCCCTTCCTCGTCCTGTGCAACCACAACACGGACTGGGACCCGCTGCTGCTCGCCTGCGCCTTTCCGAACTACATGTCCTTCGTCGCCAGCGAGCACATCTTCCGCTGGGGCTTTGCGGGGAAGCTGATCGTTGCGCTGATGGCGCCGATCGCCCGGCTCAAGGGCAAGACCGCCGGCGACACGGCGATGACCATGCTGCGGCGGCTGCGCAAGGGCGTCAGCGTCGCGATGTTCGCCGAGGGCAATCGCTCCTTCAACGGCCTTACGAATGAGATCCTGCCCGCGACGGGCAAACTGGCCCGCAGCAGCGGCGCGAAGCTCATCACCTACCGGCTGGACGGCGGCTACTTCACCTCGCCGCGCTGGAGCGCGGGCATGCGCCGCGGGAAAATGACCGGGCGCATCGTGGGCGTTTACTCGCCGGAGACGCTGAAGGCCATGAGCGCCGACGAGGTCAACGCCCTCATCCGGCGCGACCTTGCCGTGGACGCCTATGCCGTGCAGCGCGAAGTGATGGTCCCCTTCCGCGGCAAAAACCTCGCGGAGCACCTGGAGACTGTGCTGTGCCGCTGCCCGCGCTGCGGGAAGATCGGCACGCTTCAAAGCGCGGGCGACACGCTTGCCTGCGCCTGCGGCTTTACCGTCCGCTACAATGAATTCGGCTTTTTCGAGGGCGCGGACGCCCCCTACGACAACATCACCGACTGGGACGCGGCGCAGACCGCGCAGCTCATTGCGCTGGCGGACGCCGCCGGCGATGGGCCGATCTTCTCCGACGACGGCATGGACCTCAAGGGGGTCTTCCTCGATTCCCACAGCGAGATGGCGCTCGGCAGCGGACGCCTCACGCTCTATGCCGACCGGCTGGAGTGCTGCGGGGAGGTCTTCCCGCTGAGCGAGCTGAGCGGATTTTCGCTGGTGCAGGCGCAGACCGTGGACTTCAGCTGCGGCGGACGCTATTTTGAGATCACCTCGCCGCAGGTGCGCTGCACGCGCAAGTATATGACCGTGATCGACCATCTGAAACAGAGTCATTGAATATAAATGTAACGTATCGAAAAAGGAGAAGTCTATGGATTACTCAGCATCGAACGGCGCGCTCTGGAACGTCATCATCCAGTTTGGCGTCCTCGCCGCGGCGATCATCGTCGCAAACATTCTCCGCCGGAAGATCCCCTTCTTCCGCAAAAGTCTGATGCCCACCGCCGTTTTGGCCGGGTTTCTCCTTTTGATCCTTCGCAGCGTCGGCCTGCTGCACCTTGACAGCCAGCTGCTGGAGATGATCACCTACCACGGCATTGCCATCGGCTTCATCGCCATGAGTCTGCGCGTGCAGAAGAAGGACGCGGGCGACCGCTCCAGCGCGCTGGTCGGCGCGAAGAGCGGCGCGCTGATCGTCAGCGTCTACCTTGTGCAGGCCATCGTCGGCACCGTCGTCGTGCTGCTGCTGGCGTGGACGGTCATGCCAACGCTCTTCAAGGCCGCGGGCATCCTGCTGCCGATGGGCTACGGGCAGGGCCCCGGACAGGCGAACAACATCGGCGGCACCTATGAGTCGCTCGGCTTTGCCGGCGGGCGCAGCTTCGGCCTTTCCATCGCCGCGTCGGGCTACCTCGTCGCCTGCATCGTCGGCGTCGTGGTGCTGAACATCCTCGCAAAAAAGGGAAAGATCCGGCGCATCCAGCATGAGGAGCTCTCCGGCTCCGTCACCGTGGACACCTTCCAGGACCACGGGGAGATGCCGCTGAGCGAGTCGCTCGACCGCTTTTCCATGCAGGTCGCCATGGTACTGCTCACCTATCTGCTGACCTTCCTGCTGATCTGGGGCATCACCGCAGGCATCACCGCGGTCAGCCCCGGCGTGGGCAAGACGGTGAACTCCCTGCTCTGGGGCTTCAACTTCATCATCGGCTCGCTGGTCGCCGTGCTCGTCAAGGTGTTCCTCTCCAGGATGAAGCGGCTGCACTTCATGGAGCGGCAGTACCAGAACAACTACCTGCTCAACCGCGTCAGCGGCTTTGCCTTTGACATGATGATCGTCGCGGGCATCGCCTCCATCGAGCTGGAGGACCTGAGCGGTCTGTGGCTGCCCTTCGTCCTGCTGTCCGTCGCGGGTGCCGCGGCCACGTGGTTCTACCTCGCGTGGCTGTGCAAAAAGGTCTACCCCAATTATTATTATGAGGGGCTCATGAGCATGTACGGCATGCTGACCGGTACGATCTCCTCCGGCGTTTTGCTGCTGCGCGAGATCGACCCGGAGTACAACACGCCCGCCGCCAACAACCTCGTGCTCGGCAGCTCCTTCGGCATCGGCTTCGGCTTCCCCGTGCTGATCCTCGTCGGTATGGCGCCGAAGGGCGACGTGCTGCTCTACGCCGTCGTCGGGATCTGCATTGTCTACCTTGCGGCGCTGCTCTTCTTCATCCTGAAGGCCGGCAGGGGCAAGAAGGCGCGCAAGGACAAAGCGAATTAAAATGATCGATCATTCGGGGGATAAATGATATGAACAGGATCGGCTTTGACAACGAAAAGTATCTGAAGCTCCAGTCGGAAAACATCCGCAAGCGCATTGCCCAGTTCGGCGGCAAGCTGTATCTGGAGTTCGGCGGCAAGCTCTTCGACGACTATCACGCAGCGCGCGTCCTGCCCGGCTTCCAGCCGGACAGCAAGGTGAAGATGCTGCTGGAGATGAAGGACGTATCGGAGATCATCATCGCCATCTCCGCCGACGACATCGAGCGCAACAAGCGCCGCGGCGACCTCGGCATCACCTACGACGAGGACTGCCTCCGGCTCATCGACGCGTTTCAGGGCATCGGCCTGTTCGTCGGCAGCGTCGTCATCACCCACTACCGCAGCCAGCCCGCCGCGGAGCAGTTCCAGAAGCGCCTGGAGCTGCTGGGCGTCCGCGTCTACCGCCACTATATCATCCCCGATTACCCCGCCAATATCCCCTTGATCGTCTCCGCCGACGGCTTCGGCAAAAACGACTACATCGAGACGAGCCGCTCGCTCGTCGTCGTCACCGCCCCCGGCCCCGGCAGCGGCAAGATGGCCACCTGCCTCAGCCAGCTTTACCATGAGCACGAGCGCGGCATCAGCGCCGGCTACGCCAAGTTCGAGACCTTCCCGATCTGGAATCTGCCGCTGAAGCACCCGGTCAACCTGGCCTATGAGGCCGCCACCGCCGACCTGGACGACGTGAATATGATCGACCCCTTCCATCTCGAGGCCTACGGCGAGACCACCGTGAACTACAACCGCGATGTGGAGATCTACCCGGTGCTGGGCGCGATTCTGGATCGCATCTGGGGCCGGAACCTCTACCGCAGCCCCACCGACATGGGCGTCAACATGGCCGGTTACTGCATTTTTGACGACGAGGCCTGCCGCGCGGCGTCCCGGCAGGAGATCATCCGCCGCTATTTCAATACGGCCTGCTCCGTCCGCCAGGGGCTCAGCGATCCCGGCGAGCTGCGCAAGATCGAGCTGATCATGAACAGCGTCGACATCACCGTGAACGAGCGCCCCGTGGTGTCCGCCGCGCGCAACCGCGCCGAGACCACCGGCGCGCCCGCCGTGGCGATCGAGCTGCCGGACGGCCACGTCGTTACCGGCAAGACCTCGAGCCTGCTCGGCCCCGCCTCCGCCTGCCTGCTCAACGCGCTCAAGTTCCTCGCGGGCATCGAGAAAAAGCAGCTGCTGATCGCGCCGAACATCATCGAGCCGATCCAGCATCTGAAGGTGGAGCATCTCGGCGGCCACAACCCCCGGCTGCACACCGACGAGACGCTGGAGGCGCTGTCCATCTGCGCGGTCACCGATCCGATGGCCGAGCGCGCCATGGAGCAGCTCGGCTCCCTGCGCGGCTGCGAGGCACATTCGACCGTCATCCTCTCCCGCGTCGATGAAAACCTGTTCCAGAAGCTCGGCGTCAACGTCACCTGCGAGCCGCGGTATCAGGTCAAAAAGCTGTTCCACGGCTGATGCAAACCATGCGGTCTCCGCGATTCCCCGCCGCGGCGGGGAATCGCGGAGATTCAAAGAAAAACACTTGACAAGCCCTTGGTTTCATGCTATCCTTTTTGAGCTTGCGGGTGTAGTTCAATGGTAGAACACCAGCCTTCCAAGCTGGATACGAGGG
>CAMJPK010000073.1 GCA_946407675.1 uncultured Clostridia bacterium | reverse complement strand
AAGAGCATCCTGGAGCTGCTGCGCGCGCACGGCGTGAACGTCGAGGAGCGCCGCATCAGCCTGGAGGAGCTGGCGGAGGCCGCTGAGTCCGGCGCGCTGGAGGAGGCCTGGGGCTGCGGCACCGCGGCCGTCGTCTCCCCGGTGGGCATGCTGGCCTATCAGGACAAGGAGTATGTGATCGGCGGCGGCAAGATCGGCCCGACCACGCAGAAGCTCTATGACACGCTGACCGGCATCCAGTGGGGCGTGCTCGACGATCCGTTTAACTGGATCGTTCCGCTCGATGACTGAGATGGCAAAGCAGATCGTAACGATGGACGGCAACGAAGCCGCCGCCCATATCGCCTATCACTTTACCGAGATCGCGGCGATCTACCCGATCACGCCCTCGTCCCCGATGGCAGAGCACACGGATGTATGGAGCGCCAACGGCCGCAAAAACCTCTTCGGCCAGACCGTGACGCTCACGGAGATGCAGAGCGAGGCCGGCGCGATCGGCGCCGTGCACGGCGCGCTGCAGGCCGGCGCGCTTGCGACGACCTTCACCTCCAGCCAGGGCCTGATGCTGATGATCCCGGTGCTCCACCGCATCGCGGGCGAGCGTCTGCCCGGCGTGCTGCACGTGGCGGCGCGCACGGTCGGCACCCACGCCATGAGCATCTTCGGCGACCACAGCGACGTGATGGGCTGCCGCAACACCGGCCTTGCCATGCTCTCGACCGGCAGCGTGCAGGAGATCCTCGACCTCGCCGCGGTCGCCCACCTCGCCGCGGTACGCGGCGGCGTACCCTTCATGCACTTTTTCGACGGCTTCCGCACCTCCCACGAGATCAGCACGGCGGAGGCCCCCGACCTCGACGCGCTGACCGCGCTGCTTGACCGCGACGCGCTGGAAAAGTTCCGCGCACGCGCGCTCAACCCCGAGCACCCGATGCTGCGCGCCACCGTCCAGAACGGCGACGTCTACTTTCAGGTGCGCGAGGCACAAAACCGCTTCTACGACGCGCTGCCGGACATCGTGGAGGGCTACTTCCGCGATGTCACGCGCCTGACCGGGCGGGAATACCACCTGTTCAATTACTACGGCGCGCCCGACGCCACCGACGTGGTGATCGCAATGGGCAGCGTCTCCGGCGCGGCGCGCGAGGCCGTCGACTATCTCAACGCCCACGGCGGCAAGTGCGGCTTCGTGCAGGTGCACCTGTTCCGCCCGTTTTCCGCGCAGTATCTGTTCAAGGCCCTCCCCGCCAGCGTCCAGCGCATCGCCGTGCTCGACCGCTGCAAGGAGATGGGCAGCTCGGGCGAGCCGCTCTATCAGGACGTCTGTACCGCCTGCGCCTCCACCGGCTGGATGGTGCGCATCCTCGGCGGGCGCTACGGCCTGTCCTCGAAGGACACCGACGCCGCGCAGCTCGTGGCCGTGTTTGAAAACCTCGCGTCCGACCGGCCGATCAACAGCTTCACCATCGGCATCGACGACGACGTGACACACCGCTCCCTGCCCGTGCGGCAGTACGACGGTCTCGGCGACGACGCCTTTTGCTGCAAGTTCTGGGGTCTCGGCGGCGACGGCACCGTCGGCGCGAACAAGAACACCGTCCAGATCCTCTCCGAGGCGGCGCAGTTGCACGCGCAGGCCTACTTTGAGTACGACGCAAAGAAGTCCTTCGGCGTCACAAAGTCGCATTTGCGCTTTGCCAAGGCGCCGGTGCGCAGCAGCTACTACGTCAAGCGCGCGGACTTCGTCGCCTGCCACAACCAGAGCTATGTCAGCCAGTACGAGATGGCCGAGGAGCTCAAGGACGGCGGCACCTTCCTGCTGAACTGCGCGTGGAACGAAAGCGAGCTGCCGCAGCGCCTCCCCAACCGCCTGAAGCGCACGCTGGCGCAAAAGCACATCCGCTTTTACACGATCGACGCCACGGCAATCGCCGGCGAGCTCGGCCTCGGCAGCCACACGAACACCGTGCTGCAGGCGGCCTTTTTCGCCGTCACCGGCATGGTGCCGCCCGCCGTCGCGCTTGAAAAGATGAAGGACGCGGCGAAAAAGACCTACTTTGCCAAGGGCGACGAGGTCATCGCCAAGAACGTCGCCGCCATCGAGCGCGGCGCCGCCGGCGTCCGGGAGATCGCGGTCCCGCCGGAGTGGGCCGCGCTGCCCGACGACCCCGCCGCGGACGATCCCACTCTGCCCGCCGTCGTGAAGAACCTGCTGATCCCCATCAACCGTCAGAAGGGCGACGACCTCCCGGTCAGCGCCTTCGCCGGGTATGAGGACGGCGTCATCGACCTCGGCCTCACCGCCTACGAAAAGCGCGGCATCGCCGTGCGCGTGCCGAAGTGGAGCGCGGAAAAGTGCATCCAGTGCAACCGCTGTTCGCTCGTGTGTCCACACGCGGTCGTGCGCCCGCAGCTTCTCAATGACGCGGAGGCGGCCGCCGCCCCCGCCGGGGTGCAGTCCATCCCCGCCAACGGCGCGGCCAAGGGGTTTCGGTTCTCCATGGCGATCTCGGACTTCGACTGCACCGGCTGCGGAAGCTGCGCGGCGTGCTGCCCGGTCGGCGCGCTGGAGATGCGCCCGGCCGTGCTGGACGACGCGGCAAAGGCGCGCTGGGATTTCGCCCTTTCCGTAAGCGACAAGGGCGAGCTTTTCGATCGCTGGACCGTCAAGGGCAGCCAGTTCCGCCAGCCGCTGCTGGAGTTCTCCGCGGCCTGCGCCGGCTGCGGCGAGACGCCCTATGCCAAGCTGATGACGCAGCTGTTCGGCGACCGGGTCTACTGGGCCAACGCCACCGGCTGCTCGCAGGCCTGGGGCGCGGCGATGCCCGGCATCCCCTACACGAAAAACGCGCGCGGCTTCGGCCCGGCGTGGACGAACAGCTTATTTGAGAACAACGCGGAGCTGTGCCTCGGCATGTTCCTGTCCGTGCGCCAGCAGCGCGCACGCGTGAAGTCGCTCGTGGAGCGGCTGGAGGCGGAGAGCGAAGGCGCGGCCGTCAAAGCCGCCTGCGGCGCGTATCTCGCGGCCTTTGACGACTTCGACGGCTCCCGCGCCGCCGCCGACGCGCTGATCGCCGCGCTGGAGGGCGCGCCCGGCGCGCTCGCCGCGCAGGTGCTCGCCGCGAAGGATCAGCTGGCCAAAAAGACCTTCTGGATGTACGGCGGCGACGGCTGGGCCTACGACATCGGCTTCGGCGGTCTGGCCCACGTGATCGCCTCCGGCGAAAACGTCAACGTCTTCGTCGTGGACACCGAGGTCTACTCCAACACCGGCGGCCAGAGCAGCAAGGCCACGCCCATCGGGGCGGTGGCGCAGTTTGCGGCCTCCGGCAAGCGCAGCCGCAAGATGGACCTCGGCGCGATACTGATGACCTACGGCAACGTCTACGTGGCGCAGGTCGCCATGGGCGCCGACCCGAATCAGCTTTTGAAGGCGCTGAAGGAGGCCGAGAGCTACGACGGCCCCAGCGTCATCATCGCCTACACGCCCTGCCAGTCCCACGGCATCAAGCTGGGGATGAACAAGGTGCAGGAGGAGATGCGCCGCGCCGTGGAGAGCGGCTACTGGCTGCTCTACCGCTGCGATCCGCGCAAGGAGCACCCCTTCCAGCTCGACTGCAAGGCGCCGAAGATGGGCTATGAGGAATTCCTCGACGGCGAGACGCGCTACGCCGCCCTGCGCCGCACCTTCCCGCAAAACGCGGATACGCTTTTTGCCAAGGGCGCGGCGGACGCCGCGGCCCGCTACGAAAAGTACAAAAAAATGGAGGAGGGCTGAGCTCTCCTCCGCACACAGCAAATCACCCGCAGCGCCTTATCTCGGCGCTGCGGGTGATTTGCATTATCCCATGACGGCCTCGACCGTCACGGTGCTGCCCGCCGGGGCGGGCGGAATGACGTTGCCCTCGACCGGCACGCCGTTCACGCGCAGCGCCCGGATCCCGCGGCAGACGCCGTCCGGATTTTTGACCGTGATCTCATAGCTTGCCCCGCGATACCGCCGCCGGACGGTAAAGCCCGGGACGGTCTTGGGGATGCAGGGGTCGATCTGCAGGCCGTCCAGCGTCGGCTTGACGCCGAGGATCGCCTGCGAGATGCTCAGGAAGGTCCACGCCGCCGTGCCGGTGAGCCAGCTGTTCTTGCCCTCGCCGAAAGAGGGCGCATCGACGCCGGCGATCATCTGGCTGTAGACGTAGGGCTCGGTGCGGTGGATGTCGCTGATGTCCTCGATGTAGGCCGGGGCGGTGCGGCGATAGACCTCAAAGGCGCGCTCGCCGTGGCCGAGCTCGGCTTCGGCGCAGACGATCCACGGGTTGTTGTGGCAGAAGATGCCCGCGTTCTCCTTGTAGCCGGGGGGATAGCTGCTGATCTCGCCGAGCTCCAGGTAATAGCGGGTGTAGGCCGGCTGCTGCAGGACGATGCCGTACTTGGTGTCCAGCCGTTCCCGCACGCTGCGCAGCGCCTTTTCCGCCTCGCCGCTCTCCACGCCGATGCCCGCCATGACGCACATGCCCTGCGGCTCAATGAAGATCTGTCCTTCCTCGCATTCCTTCCCGCCGACCACGCGGCCTTGCGCGTCGTAGGCGCGGCGGAACCATTCCCCGTCCCAGCCGGCGTCCAGCACGGCCTTCTCCATATCCGCGACAGAGCGCAGCGCCGCGTCCGCTTCGTCATCCAGCCCCAGATGGCGCAGGATGTCCGCCCACGCCCTGCCGTACTTGACGAACATGCCGCCGATGAACACGCTCTCGGCCACGGGGCCCTCGCTGGGGCCGGTGGTCTGGAAGCTCTCGCCCGGAGTGTCGGAGAAGCAGTTGAGGTTCAGGCAGTCGTTCCAGTCGGCGCGCCCGATCAGGGGCAGGCCGTGGGGGCCGAGGTGGGTTTTCGTGAAGCCGAAGCTGCGGCGCAGATGCTCCAGCAGCGGCCGCGCCAGCTTGGAGTCGTTGTCAAAATCCACCGGCTCGTCGAGGATGCTCCAGTCGCCGGTCTCGCGCAGGTAGGCGTCCGTCCCGGCGATCAGCCACAGCGGGTCGTCGTTGAAGCCGCCGCCGACCTCCAGATTGCCCTTCTTCGTCAGCGGCTGATACTGGTGATAGGCGCTGCCGTCGGGAAACTGCGTGGCGGCGATATCGAGGATGCGCTCCCGCGCGCGCTCCGGGATCATGTGGACAAAGCCCAGCAGATCCTGGCAGGAATCGCGGAAGCCCATGCCGCGCCCCATGCCGCTTTCAAAATAGCTGGCGGAGCGGGACATGTTGAAGGTCACCATGCACTGATACTGGTTCCAGATGTTCACCATGCGGTCCAGCTTCTCCGCGCCCGTGCGCACCTGATAGGCGGAGAGCAGCGCATCCCAGTGGGCGCGCAGCGCATCCAGCGCATCGTCAAAGGCCGCGTCGCTGCGGTAGCGCGCCATCATCGCCTTCGCGCGCGTTTTGTTGATGACGCCGGGGCGCTCCCACTTCTCGTCGCGCGGGTTTTCAATGTAGCCCAGGCCGAAGATGACGCTGCGCGCCTCGCCGGGCGCAATCGTCAGCGTGTGCTGCTGCGCGGCGACGGGCTGCCAGCCGTAGGCGACGCTGCCCGTGCAGCCGCCGCCGAACACGGCCTCCGGCTTTGCCGGGCCGCCGTAGACGCCGAGGAAGGCCTCGCGCGCGGTGTCGAAGCCCTCCGGCGCGCGGTTGGCCCAGAAGACCGCGTAGTGGTCGCGGCGCTCGCGGTACTCGGTCTTGTGATAGATGGCCGCGCCGTCCACCTCCACCTCGCCGGTGGAGTAGTTGCGCTGGAAGTTGGAGCTGTCGTCCATCGCGTTCCAGAGGCAGAATTCGACGAAGGGGAACACCTGCACCTCGCGCGCTTCGCCGCCGTCGTTGCGCAGCGTGAGCCGCATGAGCAGGCAGTCGTCGCCGTAGGGCACGAAAAGCTCCTGCCGCGCCGTGACGCCGTTTTTCGTCCCCTCGATCACGCTGTAGCCGAGGCCGTGGCGGCAGCGATAGGCGTCCAGCTCGGTCTGCACAGGCTGCCAGCCGGGGTTCCAGACGGTCTCGCCGTCGCGGATATAGACGCGGAAGCCCTCGGAATCCAGCGGCGCGTTGTTGTAGCGGTAGCGCGTCACGCGGCGCAGGCGCGCGTCTTTATAGAAGCAGTAGCCGCCCGCGGTGTTGCTGCACAGCGCGAAAAAGGCCTCGCTGCCCAGATAGTTGATCCACGGGAGCGGCGTGCGCGGCGTCGTAATGACATACTCTCGGTGTGCATCGTCAAAGAATCCGTACTGCATCCTGTCGTTCCTCATTTCCGAAAGAGTAATCGTTTAAGTGTCATATCTGTTGTAAAACTATCGCATATAGCCCAAGAAATCAAGAGGAATTTTCCGTTTTTTCGTTCATCGGGGTGTTTTTCCGTAAAACGCTTCGCAGCCCCGTCGGCAGCTCCCGGCAATATGTCCATATTCTTCATTTACTTCTGTGCGATTCTAACAAATCTTCTAAAATTTCAAAACTCCTATTGCATTTTTTCGGCGGCTGCGATATTTTTAGGTTGCGAAAACGATTAAGTAATTTGGAGGCGGTACCGTGGTTTCAATGAAGGACATTGCGCTCAGATGCGGTGTCTCAGTCGCCACGGTCAGCAAAGCCCTCAACGGCCAGCAGGATATCGGCAGCGATACGCGCGAGCGCATCGTCCGCACGGCGGCCGAGATGGGCTACACCCCCAACGCCGCAGCGCGCATGCTCAAGACAAACCGCTCCCACAACCTCGGCGTTCTGTTCGTGGATGAGATGCGCAGCGGGCTGCGCCACGAATACTTCTCCGCGATGCTCAGCAGCTTCAAGGACGAGGCGGAAAAGCTCGGCTACGACATCACCTTCATCAGCCAGAACCTCGGCGGCCGCGCCATGAGCTATCTTGAGCACTGCCGCTACCGCAACTGCGACGGCGTGGTGATCGCCTGCGTGGACTTCAACGACCCGAGCGTGGTGGAGCTGATGCACAGCGAGATCCCCGTGGTCACGGTGGATTACCTCGTCGATCAGCGCAGCGCCGTCATCTCGGACAACGTCCGCGGCATGAGCGAGCTCGTCTCCTACATCCTTTCGCTGGGCCACCGCGACATCGCCTACATTCACGGCGAGATGACAAGCGTCACCCACAACCGTCTGGCCGGCTTCTACCGCAGCTGCGCCGCGGCGGGCGTCAAGGTGCCGGACGAATACGTCCGCCCCTCGCGTTACCACGACCCCGCGTCCAGCGCCCGCATCACCCGCGAGCTGCTCGCCCTGAAGCGCCCCCCGACCTGCATCCTCTACCCGGACGACATCTGTGTCATCGGCGCCCGCAGCGAGTTGGAGAGTCAGGGCCTCTCGATCCCGGACGACATCTCCGTCGCCGGTTATGACGGCGCTTTGCTGAGCGAGGCGCTGCGTCCGAAGCTCACCACCGTCCGGCAGGACACCGACACGCTGGGCAAGCGCGCGGCGATCCTTCTGGCGGAGGCGGTGGAGCACCCGAAGACCTGTCTGCCGCTGCAGGAGCTGATCCCCGGTACGCTGCTGACGGGCGGCACGGTCCGCCGGCTCGACGCCTGAGCGCAAGCCCGACCCCGGCTGCAAATCATGTTTACGGACATGGTTTTCGGCATAAATTGAAAGCAGAAACCAAAAACATATTTTTTAGGAGGACTATCATGAAAAAGATTCTTGTTCTGGTTCTCGCGCTGTGCATGGTCGTGTCCCTGGCCGCCTGCGGGAGCAGCAAACCCGCCGAGACCAAGCAGACCACGCTGAAGCTGTGGTGCATCGCCACCGAGTCCGACGCCAACCGCCCGGCCTACGAGCAGGCCATCAAGGAGTTCGAAACTGCGCATCCCGACATCAAGATCGAGTGGGAAGCGTTTGAGAACAACTCCTACAAGACCAAGATCAAGGCCGCGATGAACGATCCCGAGACGCTGCCCGACATCTTCTTCACCTGGTCCGGCGCCTTCCTCGGCGACTTCGCCAACGCCGGCGTCGCCTATGTCATGGATGACGCCTACAAGCCCTTTGCGAAGGATCTCCCTGAGGTCATGCTGCAGAACTCCACCTACGGCGGCCATCACTACGCCGTGCCTCTGACCATGAACATCGTCACCCTGTTCGCCAACATGGACCTGCTGGCGCAGGCCGGCTGGGACCACGTCCCCCAGACCTATGAGGATCTGACCGCCTGCTGCGACGCGCTGCTCGCCAAGGGCATCGTCCCCTTCGGCGTCTCCGGTTCCGAGACCTGGTGCGTGACCGAGTATCTCGAGCCCATCATCGAGAAGACCATCGGCTATCAGGATATGAACGAGATCTTCGCCGGCCGCAAGACCTGGAACGATCCCGCCATCGCCACCGCCGTCAACACCCTGCAGGATATGATCAAGAAGGGTTACTTCGATCCCAACGCCATGGCCACCGGCAACGACCAGGCCAAGATCAACTTCATCGCCGGCAAGACCGCGTTCTATCAGAACGGTTCCTGGAACTGCGGTGAGATCAGCGACGCCGCGGGCAACTTCCAGGCCGCGCTGTTCCCCGTGATGGATTCCTCCAAGGCCACCTACGGTCAGGTCATCGGCGGCCCGAACGACGCGCTCGCCGTCAACGCCAAGAGCAAGAACGCCGAGCTGGCTGCCTCCGTCGCTTTCGAGCTGGGCAAGGGCATCTGCCACTACGGCTACCTCGCCGGCTCCGGTCTGCCCGCATGGACGCCCGACTATGACACCTCCGCCGTGAAGCCGCTCGTCGCCGACGTCGCCAAGATCGTCGCGGAGAGTGAAGGCATGGTCCTGTTCGGCGACAACGCCATGAGCGCCGACCCGGCCAACACCTACCTCGACTACGTGTCTCAGGTCTACGGCTGCCTGATTGACGGCGACGGCTTCGTTGCCGGCCTGACCAAGGACCTCGGCTGATCTCCATAGACACAAACCCGTAACCCAGCAAACCGGGGGCGGCGTTTCTCAGACTGTCCACTCTGGGAAAACCGCCCCCTTTTCCTTGCGCATTTCCCGCGTACGGCGTCCCCGTAAAACCTACGGATTGGGAAGGGATTGAACGATGAAGAAACTATACAGCAACAAGCTGCACATCCTGATCTTTCTGCTGCCGGCGCTGATACTGTTCTGCGGCGTGCTGATCGCGCCGATCGCGATGAGCGCCTACTACAGCTTCTTCGACTGGAACGGCATCGGCCCGGCCAAAGCATTTATCGGCTTTTCCAACTACAAGGAGCTGTTCACCAGCGATTCCATCGGCTTTATGAAGGCGCTGGGCAACTCCCTCCTGCTGGCGCTGCTGTCCGTCGTGATCCAGCTCCCGCTGGCGCTGGGGCTGGCGCTGGCGCTGGGCAAGGGCATCAAGGGCGAGCGGGCCTTCCTCTCGATCTATTTCATGCCCGTGCTGATCTCGTCGGTGGTCATCGGCCAGCTCTGGCTGAAGATCTATAACCCGGAATACGGCATCCTGAATGTGATCCTGCGCGCCATCGGTCTGGAAGGCCTGACGCGCATCTGGCTGGGAGACGTCTCCACCGCGCTCGGCTCCGTGCTGGTCCCGATGCTGTGGCAGTACGTCGGGTATCACATGCTGCTGCTCTACGCGGGCGTCAAGAGCGTTCCGCCCGAGCTGCGCGAGGCCGCCATGCTCGACGGCGCGACAGACGCGCAGGTCAACCGCTACATCGTTCTGCCCTACATCAAACCGATCCTCCGCATCAGCGTGATCTTCGCGGTGACCGGCTCGCTGAAGAGCTTCGACCTGATCTACGTCCTCACGAACGGCGGCCCCTTCCACTCCACGGAGGTGCCCAGCACGCTGATGATCAGTATGCTCTTCCTCCGCAACCGCTACGGCATGGGCAGCACGATCGCCGTGATGCTGATCATTCTCTGCTTCGGCTTTGCCCTGCTCATCGGCGCGATCTTCAAGGGGGAGGACTGACATGAGAAACACAAGCAAGCCCGCCCGGGTGCTGATCTACATCGGCCTCATCTTCTGGGCGCTGATCAATCTGTTCCCCGTCTATTGGATGTTCACCTTCTCGCTGAAAAACAACGAGGAGATCTACGGCGCAAACCCCGTCGGCCTGCCGCAGCACTGGCTCTGGTCCAACTATGCCAGCGCGATGAAGACCGGGAAGATGGGGCTGTACTTCCTCAACAGCGGCATCGTCGCCGTTGCGACCATCATCGTCACGCTGATCGTGGCGCTTCTGGCGACCTTTGCCCTGACGCGGCTCATCTGGAAGGGCAGGAAGACCATGAACAAGTTCTTCATGCTCGGCCTGACCATCCCGATCCACGCGTCCATCGTCCCCGTGTACGTGACGCTGTCCCGTCTGCACCTGCTCAACACCTATGCCGCGCTGATCGTGCCCTACGCCGCCTTCTCGCTTTCGATGGCGCTTCTGGTGTGTACGGGCTTCATGAACGAGATCCCGCGTGAGCTGGACGAGTCGGCCTGCATCGACGGCTGCAGCATCTGGGGCATTTTCCTGCGGATCATCGTCCCGCTGATGAAGCCCGCCGTCGCCACCGTGGGCATTTATACCTTCCTTCAGTGTTGGAACGAGCTGATGTTCGCC
>CAMJPK010000072.1 GCA_946407675.1 uncultured Clostridia bacterium | reverse complement strand
GAGCCGTCGCCGGAGCCGTAGCCGGAGCCGTAGCCGGAGCCGTAGCCGGAGCCGTCGCCGGAGCCGTAGCCGGAGCCGTCGCCGGAGCCGTAGCCGGAGCCGTAGCTTAAAAACTTTTTAATCAGATCTTCCATTCCGGTACGCCCTCGATCGACGCGCAGGCCGCGTCCGTGCACGGAATAATCTCGATCGCGTCCAGCACAGTCAGTTCCTCGACAGTAACAGTGAAGTTGCAATTGCCAGGGAATTTGACACCTTCTGTCGCAAGCTGGCTCAAGCTGGCCGCGCCGTTCCAATACCACAGACGGCGGCAGTTTTTGAGCGTGATCTCTCTTCCGTCACGTTTTGAGATCTCTCCGTAAAAGACACCGGAGCGATCACCACGAATGATGTACTTTTGTTTCTCCATAATGTTCTCCTTTCGGTTACTTCGTAGGCGACGCCGGAGTCGAACCGGCACTGCATTGGAATGGTTCCTTTTCCGCAGACCACACGGGATCGCCCATATTTGCCCGCCGGGGGTAGATCGTAGCGCCGGCGGGCGTCCGCTTCACCCGCGGCGGTGCAGCCCGCTCGCCCAGGGCTGCCAGGGGGTCTTGTGTATGAGGTTCCCGACGCGCAGCTCGTGCGCTGTTTGCCGGGATCAAGGCCCTGCCGGAATTGCGCCGGGGCCGCAGGACGTGCTGGTACCGCGTCCTTTGGAGCCGCTTCTTACGGGCTGCGGCTTATCGGAGTGTACCCTCGACGAAAAAGGGAAAAGAAGGAGAGGTGCAGCCAAGCGTGGGCTGCTGGGGTGCCGCCGATGCGCTCGACGGCGCCAGGAGCGTTAATACCGAATTGCAAGTCGCAGCTCGTCGATCGGGATGTTGAGGCCCTTCGCGAGATTGACCATCTCGGCGACCGTCAGATCTTCGGGATGGCGCATCCGGCTGCGGGCGGTGTTCTCGCTGCGGCCAATCATGCGGGCGACGTCTTCCGTGCTCTTCTTCTGGATGACGACGGCGCCGGCGAGGAGGCGGCCGAGGTGGGCGTGCGGGGCCTCGCGCTTGCAAAGGTTGGTCCTAGGCACCGCTGCCGCCTCCTTCCGCGACCTTCACCTGGATGGCGGCGCGGATCACGGCGTTCAGGCGGGTGACGATGCTGTCCCAGACGGCCATCTCGTCGCCGGTGATCCTTCCGTCAGCTGCGAGCTTCAGCATATCTCCGTGCAGATCTACAAAGTCGTTGATCGCGCAAAGCATCTGCACGACCGCCTGGGGAAGGGGAAGCTGCTCGACCTCCGGCAGCGTTTCCGCGGCCAGCGGGGATTTGCGGCACAAATGCCAGTAGGCCAGCGCAGGATTGCCGGAGATCTCGCACATCGTTTTGACGATGGCGTCGCTGGGCACCTGCGTCCCGGCTTCGTAGTTCCGGACGCTGTCGGGGCTGCAGCCGATCATCTCGCTCCAGCGTTCTTGCGTCAGACCGGCAGCGCGCCTCGCGTTAAAATAGATATTTTGGGAGTCTCGTTCCATTGCACACATCGCTCGTTACCTCTATCATAGTTTTAGGGCAGGCGGCCGTAGAGAGTGTCGATCGGGACGCCGAGCGCGTCGGCGATCGCAGGGAGCAGGGCTGCCTTCGGGAAGTTGCCGGGCTGCTCGATATAAAGGATCGCCGCAGGCGTGACGCCGACGCGGCGGGCAAGCTCCGCCTGGCTGATCCCGGCCTTCTCGCGCAGCTGCTTGATTTTTTCCGTTTGACATCACACTCCTCATGTGATAATTTAATCTCGTTAAACGCTTGACGCCCTCCGTGGCCGTCGGCGTTTAACGTGCTTTAATGATAAATCCGCATTTGCGGAAAGTCAAGTACAGATTCCGCGATTCTGAATTATCGTATCTTTTGCCATGCGCATATCATCTAAAAAAGGAATTTGTGCATAATGGACAAAGAATTATTGGCTTTTAACATCCGAAAATACTGCGCAGCGCGCAACCAGAAGCCGACGATTGCCTGCACGGCTGCCGGCGTAGGGCGGAGCTTTGTGTCAGATATTGACCGCGGCCGGTCGCCCAGTGTGGCCGCCGTTGCTGACCTCGCCGCGTATCTCGGCGTCAGCACCTCGGACCTCGTCGGCGACGCGCAGACGCCCGCGGAGCTCGCGCCGCTGAGCGCGGCATGGGCGGAGCTGAACGAGGAGGGCCGCGAGCGCCTGATCGCCTACGCGGAGGATCTCGTCGCCGGCGGGCGATATATAAAAAGTGATTCGGATCGAATGGAAAAGGAGGCGTAGGCGATGAGGATCTTCGGCATCAGAGGAACGTCGTTCAGCTGGAAGCGCGCTCTGGGCGTCACGCGGGTGAAGCAGAAGATCGCGCGGAAGACCGGCATCCCGACCACGAAACAGGGCCGTCAGGCCAAAGTTGGCAGAAAGCTCAAGATTAGATAAACGTGTCGGATCCCGACCTGGAGGCGCAAATGAAAAAGAGAATCGCTCTGCTACTCGCTGCGCTGTTGCTGATCTCTATGGCGGCGTGCGGCTTGCCGAAGCCGGAGGTTAAAAATAAACAAATGGCGCCGGCAGCGACCGAGCCAGCAAATCCGGAGAAGACGCCGCAGCCGACAAAGGAGCCAAAGGCGACGGAGACGCCGGCACCCACGCCGACGGAAGCGCCGCTGCAAGAGATCACCGAAACGGAAGCGCCCTCTGCCGCGCCGGAAACGGCGGCACCGACCGCAACGCCCGCGTCGGTACCCGCAGAGACGCCGGCGCAGACGCCCGAGATCGTGGCCATCACGCCGACGGCGCCCACTGAAGCGCCCGCAGTCACCCGCAGCGTCGAAGAAACCTACGTTTTGAACACGAACACGCTGAAATTTCATAAGCCAAGCTGCAGCAGTGTGAAGGACATCAAGGAAGCAAACCGAAAAGAGGTAACCATGTCGCGTGACGACATCATCGCCCAGGGTTATCAGCCATGTAAAAAGTGCAACCCGTGAAGGGAGGGGCCAACCGTGAAGATCCCGGAGCCGCGTCGGCTGCCAAGCGGAAATTGGTTTATACGGCTGCGACTCGGCGGCCAGAGCATCCCGATCACGGAGCCCACGCGCGCCGATTGCGTCAAGACGGCCCGGCTTGTGAAGGCGCAGTATCTGGCCGATCGCGACATCCAGAGAAAAGCAGCTCCTCCGGCGCAGACTATGACGCTGGGGGAGCTGCTGGATAATTATCGAGAGAAGTATCAGCGGGAGCTTTCGCCCGGCACGCTGCGCGGATATGGGACGATCCGCCGTAACCGGTTCCAGTCGATCATGTCGCTGCGGCCCGATCAGGTGAAGGACTGGCAGAAGGTCGTCAGCGACGAATATCAGCTGGCGGCAGAGAAGACGGTCCAGAACGCATGGGGCTGCGTCACGGCGGCGCTGCGCGACGCGAAGCTGCCGGTGCCGGAGGTGACGCTCGCCCCCGTCCCGGAGGCCGATTTCTCGTTTCTGGAGCCGGAGGAGATCCCGCCCTTCCTGGACGCGATCCGCGGGGATCCGGTCGAGCTGGAGATGCTTCTGGAGCTGCACGGGCTTCGCCTGTCCGAGGTCCTTCAAGTCGTGAGGAACGACCGCATAGATCTCCGGAAGGGGAACATCAACGTGCACGGCGCCATCGTCCGCGGCGACGAGGGCTTCGTCGCTAAGAAAACCAACAAAAGTAAAACCGGCACGCGCGTCGTGCCGATCCTGATCCCGCGCCTGAGCGAGCTCGTCGAGCAGCTGCGCAGCGAAGGCCGGCAGCCGGATGTGCACTCGGCCTCGATGATCCTCGAGCACGTTCACGCCGCCTGCGCGCGCGCCGGCGTCACCGACTGCACAAATCACGATCTCCGGAGGACCTTCGCGTCGCTTGGGTACAGCTGCGGGATCTCCGAGCGTGTGCTGATGGAGCTCGGCGGCTGGAAGGACGCCGAGACGATGCACAAGATTTACGTCAAGCTCACCCAGCGCGACCGACGCGGCGCCGTCAATGCGCTGCGAGATTTTTTTGCGCCTCGGGATCCCGCTTTGCGGCTCGCTGCAGCGGTCGAAAAGCTGGAAGATCTGCAGGCAGAATACGGCGATCTTCCCGAGCTCCAGGGGGTCTTTTCTGAGGCCAAAAAATTGCAAAACGTCAACAAAAATGTCACGGAGCCAGGAAAGCGTTGAAAATAGGGCAGGTATGTGAATAGCTTTGCGGGTTCGACTCCCGCCTCGCGCACCAGTAAAAATACCCGCCGAAAGGCGGGTATTTTTGCTGGTGCAAAGGATTCCGATATATGGCGAATATGCATGTTTATTCTATTATATATTGTGATCGCAAGGGGAACGTGCGAAAAAATCATTGAAAACAGGAAAAACTCCTTGCACTTTCCGGCAAAATATGATAAAACTTTTTTGTTATTTCATAATCTGTTTATATTCTATGGCACTTCTTTAGCGCGCTGCTGTATCGTCGGTGCAAATCGACGGCGCAAATCAACAGGTGAACTGCGAGTCCGGAACGGCATGCCCGTTGGACAAAGTTCAAATATCAAATTCTCTTAAGGAGGAGAAGAACAAAATGAAGAAGATCCTTGCACTGCTTCTCGCCCTGGTCATGGTCCTGAGCCTGGCCGCTTGCGGAAGCAAGACCCCGGCTCCGGCCGCGACGGAAGCTCCCAAGGCGACCGAAGCCCCGAAGGCCACCGAGGCCCCCAAGCCCGAGGCCACTCCCGAGCCCACCGAGGAGCCCGAGCCCGTGATGCCCGAGTACAGCTTCGACAATGGCGGCAAGTATGAGCGCCAGGACGACGAAGATGTCTACGAGTGGAACCTGGGTGAGTATGCCGAGCTCCTGGCGGACGCCGAGAGCGAGGACAACACCGTTGACGAGCGCTTTGTCAAGATGGCGAAGGCCGAGGCCGCCCTGCTTGACAGTGCTGTCATGATCCCGACCACCACCCAGAACGGCGCTTACACCATCAGCCGCGTCGCTCCGCGTACCGTTCCCTATGTCCAGTGGGGTAACGATGACGACCGTTGGTTCGGCATGGTCATCTCCGATGACGACTTCCTGACGCCGGAAGAGCGCGACGTGTTCTGGGATGCCTGGAACAAGGCCGTTGCCGGTGAGGGCGAGTACGATCCCAAGGCCATTATGACCCAGCTGGGCCACGGCATCAAGACCGACTACACCTACACCTTCTCCACCGCGCCCGAGACCATCGACTGGCTGAACACCTCTTACCAGTCCGATACCGAGATCACCGTCCAGACCGTTGACGGCCTGGTCCAGTACGACAACCTGAACCGCATGAATCCCGCTCTGGCTGAGAGCTGGGACATCAGCGATGATGGCCTCACCTACACCTTCCACATCCGTCCGGGCGTGTACTGGTACACCTCTGAGGGTACCGAGTACGCCGAAGTGACGGCGCAGGACTTCGTGGCCGGCTTCCATCACATGCTGGATGCCCAGGCCGGTCTGGAATGGCTGGTTGAGGGCGTTGTCGCCGGCGCCGGCGAGTATCTGTACGAGGGCGGCAGCTTTGACGATGTCGGCTATGCCGCGCCCGACAAGTACACGCTTGTCATCACCCTTGAGAAGCCCACCTCTTACTTCCTCACCATGCTGACCTATAGCTGCTTCCTGCCCATCTGCGACAGCTTCTATCAGGCCCATGGCGGCGTGTACGGCATTGCCGAGTACGCCGAGGCCTTTGCCGATACCAACAAGTACACCTTCGGTAAGGCCAGCGACGTCGCTTCCCAGGTCTACTGCGGCCCGTTCCTGCTCCAGAAGCTGCAGGGCGACTCCGAGATCCTGGTCGTTGCGAACGAGAACTACTACAACAAGGATAAGGTCAACCTGACCAGCATCAAGTGGGTCTATGACGCGGGCGAGAACCCGACCCAGACCTACAAGGATGTCTGCGCGGGCGTCTATGCCGGCAGCGGTCTGTCCGCCTCCACCGGTACGCTGGATCTGGCCAAGGAAGACGGCAACTTCGACAAGTATGCCTACATCTCCGAGACCACCTCTACCTCTTACTTCGGCGGTCTGAACCTGAACCGCGGCACTTTCGGCCTGGAGAGCGGCGCTGCTGCCTCCCCGAAGACCGAGCAGCAGAAGATCGACACCACCACCGCGCTGCAGAACAAGGCCTTCCGTCAGGCGGTCCTGTTCGCCTATGACAAGGGCACCGTCAACGCGACCCGCCGTGGCGAGGATCTGAAGTACACCAACCTCCGCAACATGTACACCCACCCGCAGTTCGTCTCCCTGTCCGCTGACACCACGGTCGATGGCGTGAGCTTCCCGGCCGGTACCTTCTACGGCGAGATGGTCCAGTACTACCTCGACGAGATGGGCAGCACGGTCAAGATCGACGACCAGATCGACGGTTGGTTCAATCCTGACCTCGCCAAGGAGCGTCTTGCGCAGGCCAAGGAAGAGCTGGGCGATCTCGTCAGCTGGCCGATCTGCATCGACGTTGTGTACTACTCCGCTTCTGACCTGATCACCGCGGAAGCCAACGCCTTCAAGTCCGTCATCGAGAAGACCCTCGGCGCCGAGAACGTCGTCGTCAACCTGCTCGAGACCACCACTTCTGCCGATTACTACGCCTGCGGCTACCGCGCTTCCAACGGCGCTGCCGGTAACTTCGACATGTTCTACGGCTCCGGCTGGGGTCCCGACTACGGCGATCCTTCCACCTACCTCGACACCTTCATGGGCGAGGGCGCCGGCTACATGACCAAGGTCATCGGCCTGTTCTAAGAGTTTGATCCGCCATTTTCGGCGGTCATAGCTTGAACGCTTTGAGATACGCGGAGGGGCGCAAGCCCCCCCGTGTATCTCATACGCATATTATCCGCGCATCTGCGCGCAGGCATTTTCGCGGCGGAAGGCTGAGTTTTTCCCTCTGAGCGCCTTTCGTTTGAGGGAAAACCTTAGCCCTTCGCGAGCGGGAAAGTACAGGGAAGGAGGATATCGTCGAAAGCTTTTTCGATGATGGAGACCGGTTTATGAAAAAATATCTGCTCAAGCGCATCCTGTTCTCGATCTTCTCGCTCCTCGTCGTCGTCATGGTGGTCATGCTGCTCGTCTATTCTCTGATCGAGCGCACTGTCATCTTCCAGTCGGACGACGTTTGGAACAAGAAGAGCGGCAACGACAGGGCGATCTATGAGTACACGATGTATCAGAAATACGGGTATGTGACGTACGTCAACTATTCCTCGTTTCTGATGAACAAGTACTCCGCAAAATACGGCGACGAGTATTCCAAGGAAAAGGATTACACGACGGATATGAAGATCATCCAGAAGAAGGACAAGTATCTGGAGAACGAATCCGTCAAGGAATTCATCGAGGAATACAGCTCCAAGGGCTATGAGATCAAGTATCTTGAGCCGGAGACCTTCAAATCCGGGCGCGTCAAGCCCGGCGGAACGGGCTATCTGATCGCGGTCCATGAGAAGAACCCGCTGCTGCGTCTGCTGGACTACGGCAAGAACTTCTTCACCGTGGAGACGAAGCATGACGTGGACGATCCGGAGCTGACGGAGGACCAGCGCTACATCCGCTTTGAGAAGGATCCCTATTCCAACCTCTTCGCGGTGGTCGGCTCGGGCACCACGCACAAGTATCTCCTGTACTTCGACCATCGGTTCCCGTTCATCCACCAGAACTTTATCCACCTGAATCTGGGCACCAGCTTCACGACCTACCGCGGGCAGGAGATCACCACCGTGATCACGACGCCCACCGGAGACCTGAAGCCCATGCGGCAGCAGTTCCCCGCGAAGCTGGGCACCGATCAGTATGAGAACACCGCCATCGACTTCCACACCGTGCGCTACAACTCCGGCGTGATCAGCGAGATGGAGGAAAGCCAGTTTACCGACAAGTACACGGTCTATTCCTACAAGCGCGGCGGCCTGAGCATGCTGGAGAACTCCTTCGTGATCGGCCTTGCCGCTGTGGTCATCGCGTATTTGATCGGTCTGCCCCTCGGCATCCTGATGGCGCGCCGGAAGGACAAGCTGGGCGACAAGATCGGAAACCTGTATATCATCTTCATCATGGCGGTCCCCGCGCTGGCCTACATCTTCATGTTCGCCGCGCTGGGCACGTCGCTGTTCAAGCTGCCGTATAAATTCGCCAACGCGCAGGTCAAGATCCTGGCCTATGTGCTGCCGACGGTCTCCCTTGCGCTGCGCGACATCGGCGGCCTCATGAAGTGGATGCGCCGCTACATGATCGACCAGATGAACTCCGACTACGTCAAGTTCGCCCGGGCAGAGGGCCTGAGCGAGCAGGAGATCTACAGCATCCACATCTCCCGCAACGCCATGATCCCGCTGGTGCACGGCATTCCGGGCAGCATCCTCGGCTGCCTGACCGGCGCCATCATCACCGAGCGCGTCTACGGCGTGCCCGGCGTCGGCAATCTGCTGACGACCGCGCTGAACATGCACGACAACGGCATCATCGTCGCCTGCACGGTGTTCTACACCACGCTCAGCATCGTCTCGCTGATCCTCGGCGACCTGCTTCTGGCGAAATACGATCCGCGTATCTCGCTGTCTTCTGAAAGGGGTGGTGGACGATGAGCGAGAACAAGAAGTACAATCCCGACGAGCTGTTCCACTTTATCGACTCCGACGCCATCGCCTCGGAGAAGATCATCGCGCCCCGCTATTCCTACTGGAAGAGCGTGTTCCGCGTCTTCTTCCGCAAGAAGAGCAGCATCATCATGCTGGTGCTTCTGGTCATCATCCTGCTGGTCAGCTTCATCATGCCCTCCTACTGGCATTATGACGCGTTTGAAAACGTCACGAACGCCGCGACCTACAACCTCTCTCCGGCGAAGGCCATGCGCTATTATGGCGGCTTCTCGCTGAAGTGGATGCTGGGCACCGGCACGCTGGGCAACTCCATCTTCTACGGCATCATCGCCGGCGCGCGGACGAGCCTTCTGCTGGCCATTATCTGCGCGGCGATCAACATGACCGTCGGCATCCTGATCGGCGCCATCTGGGGCTACAGTAAAAAGGTCGACGCCGTGATGCTGGTCCTTTACAACATCATCGCAAACGTCCCGTATATCCTGCTGATCACGGTTTTGGTCTACGTGATCGGCTCCGGCTTCTGGAGCTTCGTCTTTGCGCTGACCGTCACCGGCTGGCTCTCCATCGCCTACTTCTTCCGCACGCAGGTCATGATCATCCGCGACCGCGAGTATTCGCTGGCGTCCCGCTGCCTGGGTACGCCGGTGAACCGCGTCATCAGCAAGAACATCCTGCCCTTCCTTACCAGCGTCATCGTGACGCTGCTGGCCACCGAACTGCCCAGCTACATCTCCATGGAGGTGTTCCTGAGCTTCATCGGCGTCGGCCTGAGCGCGCAGGTTCCCTCGCTGGGCCGTATGATCCAGAACGCGCAGAGCGCCTTTATGACCTATCCGTGGGCGTTCTGGCCGCCGGTCATCATCGCGAGCGCCATCACCATCATCCTCTACGTTCTGGGTCAGAATCTGGCGGACGCCTCCGACCCGCGGACGCACATGTAAGGAGGCGGGCAGATGAACGAAACGAATGAAAAGAAAGTCCTGCTCTCCCTGAAAAACGTAGAGGTCAAGTTCAACGTCCGCGGCCGCATCCTGACCGCCATCCGCAACGTCTCGCTGGACATCTATGAGCATGAGTCCCTCGCCATCGTCGGCGAGTCCGGCTCCGGCAAGAGCGTGCTGACGAAGACCTTTGCGGGCATGCTGGATTCCAACGGCTTCATCCCGCAGGGCAGCATCGTTTTTTCCGACGATGAGATCTCCAAGACGGACGTGAAGCTGACGAGCCGCAACCGACGCACGCTGGATTACGTCACCAAAACGCTGAACAAAAACTCCGTGCTTGAGCGCGGCGCGGCCGAGTATCGCGCCATCCGCGAGACGGAGAAGCACATCGAGCAGACCAAGGGCCTGACGCCCGACGAGGAGGCGGATTACAACGCCCGCATCAAGGAAGCGTCGGACAACGTCGTTGACAAGAACAACTATCTCCAGGCGCTGAGCAAAAAGTCCGACGCCGAGGAATATGCCAAGGTCAGCGAAGACATCAAACGGCTGACCGCCGTGCGCGACGAGATCATCAAGGAGCGCGACGAGCTGAAAAAGTCCCGCGCCGCCGCCTATCAGGCGGACGCCAGCCGCGGCGCCGGAGACAAGCAGCGCATCGCCGATCTCAAGGCGCTGCGCCAGAAGAAGCTCGCGACAGCGGATGTGGAAAGCAACCCCTTCGGGCTCAAGGACGAGATTCTGGAGCGCAACAAGATCATCGGCTACGAGGTCCTGCTCTCCATCGGCCGCTATCCCTTCAAGGATCAGATCCGCTTTATCCACAAGCTGAACAAGGCCTTCCGGGAAGCCATGATGGTCGGCGCGGATCTAAAGGACCCCGCCGTGCTCAACGCCATCTTCGAGACCGTCGCGTTCCGCGTGGAGTACCGCAGCTATGACGAGGCCGAGCAGACGTTGCACGGCTACGCGATCATCGACTGCGCCAAGGTCAAGTACACCAACGACTGGCAGAAGATCCGCGGCTGCCGCATCGCCACGGTCTT
>CAMJPK010000071.1 GCA_946407675.1 uncultured Clostridia bacterium | reverse complement strand
CGCCCTACGGGGGAGACGGATTGCCACGGCCGCGCTGCGGCCTCGCAATGACGATCGGGGGAAAATTCGGCGCGCCGTGTCGTCGCGCCCTACGGGGGAGACGGATTGCCACGGCCGCGCTGCGGCCTCGCAATGACGATAGAAAGGGCGCGCTGCGTAAGAAGGCAGCGCGCCCGGCGTATGTTCCGTGCTTACTTTTGCTTGTTGAAGGTCGCCGCGCAGGCCGCGAGGGACAGGTAGGACTGCTCCTGCGGGTCGGAGCGGGAGGTGATGGCGATGGGGATGTTCGCGCCGCGGATCACGCCGAAGCTGGAGCAGTGGCCGTGGATCAGCAGGGCCTTGATCAGCAGGTTGCCGGTGATGAGGTTCGGGGCGACGATCGCGTCGAACTCGCCGCAGTAGGGGCAGTCGAAGCCCTTGAGGCGGGCGGCCTCCTTGCTGATGATGAGGTCGTAGGCGATCGGGCCGACGACCTTGCTGATGCCGATGGGCTTGCTGGCGCACTCCTTGGCCAGCGTCTGCGCCTCGACGGTGCTGGGCATGTGGAACGTGGGCTTCTCCACGAGGGACAGCAGGGCGACGTTGCACTGCTCATAGCCGAAGTCGGCGAACAGCTCGGCCATGTTGCGGATGATCTCCTTGCGCTGGCTCATGTTCGGCTCCTGAATGATCGTCACGTCGGAGACGGCGAGGATGCGCGGATAGTCGGGCAGCTTGAGGATGTTGATGTGCGTCAGCAGACGGCCGGGCATCAGCAGCGCGTTCTGCTTGTCGAGGATCGGCAGCAGGAAGTCGCGCGTCTGGGTGTTGCCGCGCATCAGCACGTCGGCCATGCCCATCTTGATGAGGTCGATGCTCTTCTGCACGACCTTTTCATAGTCGCTCTCGCCGATGATGGTGTAGTTGCGGTCGTACAGGGAGAGGTCCTTGAGCATCTTGATGATCTTCGCCTCGTCGCCGACGAGGAGCAGCTGCGCGAAGCCGGCGGCCTCGGCGCGGAAGGCGCCCTGCAGGATGTTCTCGTTGTCGGCGCCGGCGATGACGACGCGGATCTTGCGCTGGCCCGTCTTGGCCGCTTCAACGACAAAGTCAAAATTCGTCTTATACATGAATACCCACCTCAATCTCATATTGTAGACGGAACGGCGGCGAAACGCCATACCCGCCCATTATTCCTAAACATTATAGTACAAAGCACCGCCCGCGGTCAAGTGGGAATCTCTTGCGAAACGCACAGAATATGCTATAATTTGAGCAAGGAAAAACCAAGATGTTGGGAGTGGGCGCAATGGCAGACCGTTTTTCCCCGCTGCAGCCGGAGGACTACGCCGAGCCGCGCTGCGTGCTGTGCATGGACACCGAGGGCGTGCAGCGCGTCCCGCAGCAGCGCATCATCGAGAAAATGGACGAATACATGGCGCGCCGGGACTACGCCGGGGCGGAGCGGCACCTGCTCTATTGGCTCGGCGAGGCCGAGCTGGGGCGCGACGGGCGCGGCAAGCTCATGCTGCTGGGCGAGCTGATCGGCCACTACCGCAAGACCGGCGAGCGCGACAAGGCGCTGCGGCGCGTGGACGAGGCGCTTGCGCTCATCGACGCGCTCGGCTTCGGCGGCACGATCAGCGCGGGGACGGCCTGCGTCAACGCGGCGACGGCGCTGGAGCGCTTCGACGAGCCGGAGCGCGCGCTGGCGCTGTTTGAGAAGGCGCGCGCGGCCTACGAGGGCAGCGGGCAAACGCCGCCGGAGAAGCTCGGCGGGCTTTACAACAACATGGCGCTGGTGCTCGTCTCGCTCGGGCGCTACGCCGAGGCAAACGCGCTGTACGACCGGGCCATGGAGTGCATGGCGGACGTGCCCGGCGGGGCGCTGGAGCAGGCCGTCACCTGCCTCAACCGCGCCGACGCGGTCTATGCGCAGCGCGGCGCCGAGGCGGGCGAGGCGGAGATCGCCGCGCTGCTGGACAGGGCGTGGGCGCTGCTGCACGCCCCCGGCGTGCCGCAAAACGGGTACTGCGCCTTCGTCTATGAAAAGTGCGCGCCGGGCTTTGCCTTTTACGGGCGCTTCATGGACGCGGACGATCTGAAAAGGGAGGCGGAGGCGCTTTATGAACGGGCTTGAGCTTTCGCGCGCATTCTTTGCGCAGTATGGGGAACCGATGCTGCATCAGCAGTTTGCCGACGCGCTGCCGCATCTCGCGGCGGGGCTGCTGGGCAGCGGCTCGGAGTGCTTCGGCTGGGACGACGAGGTCTCGCGCGACCACGACTTTGAGCCGGGCTTTTGCATCTTCCTGCCCGGCGAGGACCTTGTTGACCGGCGGACGGCCTTTCAGCTGGAGCGCGCTTACGCCAAGCTGCCGAAGGAATTCGAGGGCTTCCGGCGGCCGATGCTGCTGCCGGTGGGCGGGGCGCGCCGCGGCGTGCTGCGCCTTGCGGAGTTTTTGGAGGAAAAGACCGGCACGCCGGACGGCGCGCTGACGATAGCGCAGTGGCTCACGGTGCCGGAGCAGGCGCTGGCCGAGTGCGTCAACGGCGAGGTGTACTTCGACAACCTCGGGCTTTTGACGGCGGCGCGGGAGAAGCTCGCCTACTTCCCGGAGGACGTGCGCTTGAAGCGCCTCGCCGGTCAGCTGCTGCTGATGGCGCAATCCGGACAGTACAACTACGCGCGCATTTTGCGCCACGGCGAGCCCGCCGCCGCGCAGATGGCGGTCTGCGAGTTCGCGAAGGCCGCGATGGCGGTCGTGTTTCTGCTCAACCGGCGGTATCAGCCCTACTACAAGTGGGGCTTCCGGGCGATGCGCGCGCTGCCGGCGCTCTCTGCGCTGGCGGAGCCCCTGGCGCTGCTGCTCACCACCGACAACGCGCCGGCGCGGGCGGTCGCGAAGCAGGACAGCATCGAGGCCGTCGCCGCCGCGGTGATCGACGAGCTCATCGCGCAGGACCTGACGCGCGCTGTGTGCGGCGATTTGGAAAAGCACGCCTATTCGGTGAACGACCGCGTGGCGGACGCGCAGTTGCGCAACGCGCACATCCTCGCGGCGGTGTGAATTCACAATTTGTTCGTGCATTTCGCATCAATATATGGTATAATACAGGTTAAATAATCCGGCGCGGCGCGCGCCGGTGAAAGGAGTCGGTTTTCTATGATCATGGCACTGTATAAACGGGCCTTCAGCATCCTGATGCGCAAGCCGTTCCGGCTGTGGGGCATCTCCCTGCTCGGGACCTTCCTCGCTGGCGTCGCGGGCGCGGCCTTCGGCCTCATCCCCGTCATCGGCCTCGCGGTTGCGATTTTGTTCGAGGTGTCGCTGACGATGATCCTCCTGCGCGGCTACCGCGGCGAGGAGAATCCGCGCGCGGTGGACCTGTTCGAGACCTTCAAGGACTGGAAAACCATCAAGCGCGTGCTGTGCGGCATGGGCTGGATGGCGCTGTGGATCTTCCTGTGGTGCCTGATCCCCATCGTCGGCATCATCTTCGGCATCATCCGCGTCTACCAGTACCGCCTGACGCCCTACATCCTCATGATGGAGCCGGACGTGAAGCCCACCGACGCCATCAAGCTCAGCAAGGAGCGCACAAAGGGCTGGAAGGGCAAGATGTTCTGGGCGGACGTGCTCATCTTCATCTTCCTGTGGGTGGCGATGCTCATCCTCGGCCTGCTGTCGCGCATCCCCATCGCCGGCGTCCTGTTCGGCATCATCGCCGCGCTGCTCGGCATCTGCTTCGCCGCGCTGTGCCCGCTGTTCCTCGGCCTGGTGCAGGCCGCGTTCTATGACGAGATCATGAAGTGGGGCAGCTATCCCGGCAAGCAGGCCTATGTCCAGCCGAAGGCCCCCGCGCCCGGCGCCTATCCGCCGCCGCAGGGCTACGACCCCGCGCAGCAGTACAGCCAGCAGTACGGCCAGCCGCAGCAATATGTCCAGCAGTACGGCCAGCCGTACCCGCCGCAGCAGCCCGTGTGGCAGCCGCCGCAGCAGCCCGAACAGCCGCCGCAGCCGCAGCCGACCTGGCAGCCGCCCGAGCAGCCGCAGCCGACCTGGCAGCCCCCGCAGCCGCCGCAGGAGCCGACGTGGCAGCCGCCCGAGCCGCCCGCCGCGCCGCAGCCGCCGGAGGGCTGGTCCGAGCCGCCCGAGGCGCCGCAGCCGCCGCAGGAATAACATAGAACCACAGGCGCGCTGCCCTTGCCTTCCGCAGCGCGCCTTTTCTGAAAGGGAAACGCTATGAGAATAGCGATCAAAGTCATCTGCATCATCCTCGCCGCCGTGGTGCTGATCGCGGCGGGCTATTTCGCCTATGTCTTTCTCGCCTTCCACCGCATCGGCGATCAGCCGCTTTCCGTCGGCGGCGCGGCGGGCGTCGGCGCGCTGACGACGGGAACGGATTACCGCATCGTCTCCTACAACATCGGCTTCGGCGCGTATGAGGCGGACTACGGCTTCTTCATGGACGGCGGGACGCAGTCCTGGGCCTGGTCCAAGGAGCGGCTGGACGCCAACCTGAAGAACATCGCGGGATTTTTGCAGGCGCAGGACGCCGACCTCACGATCGTGCAGGAGGTGGACATCGGCGCCACGCGCTCCTACCACTTCGACGAGCGGCAGTATCTCATCCCGGCGCTCGGGCAGACGGGCGCGTGGGTTTTCGCGCAGAACTATGATTCGCCCTTCCTCTTCTATCCGATCACGCAGCCGCACGGCGCGAGCAAGGCGGGGCTCATGACCTTCACGAAAACCGCGCCGATCACCGCGGCGCAGCGCGTGGAGCTGCCGATCGAGAGCGGCGTTACGAAGCTGCTCGACCTCGACCGCTGCTACTCCAAGAGCCGCATCCCCGTCGAGGGCGGCGGGGAGCTGGTGCTCTACAACCTGCACCTGTCGGCCTACACCTCCGACGGCCTGATCGTCAACGAGCAGCTGAAGCTGCTGCTGGACGACATCGAGGGCGAGTACGCCGCGGGGAACTGGTGCGTCGCCGGCGGCGACTTCAACAAGGACCTGCTGGGCGATTCGTCCGTCTACTTCGGCAAGGCGGACAAGGAGTACACCTGGGCGCAGCCGATCCCGGCGGAGGTGTTTGACGGGCATCATGTGGAGCTTGTCGCGCCGCTGGACGAACAGGCCCCCGTGCCGAGCTGCCGCAACGCCGACGGGCCGTACCACCCGGGACAGTTCGTTTTGACGATCGACGGCTTCCTTGTCAGCGAGAACGTCCGCGTCGTCTCCGCCGAGGTCTTTGACACCGGCTTTGCGTGGTCCGACCACAACCCGGTGGGCATGACGTTTGCGTTGGAGTAAGGCGGCGCGATGTGGGCATCACGCCCTGCGGTTGCGGCGCGCCGAGTCGGCGCGCCCTACGGTTGCGGCGCGCCGAGTCGGCGCGCCCTACGAGAATAAGGGAACACCCCCGGCGCATGGCGCCGGGGGTGTCTTGCTTGCGTTTTTCAGCGGTTGTGAACGTCGACCTGCGGGAAGGGGCAGTCCACGCCGAGCTTGTGGAAGCCGACGAGCAGCTCGCGGTTGAGGGTGCGCGCGGCGGAGAAGATGTTCGCCTCCGACACCTCCACGACGAAGCGCAGCGTCACGCCCGAGGCGCCCAGCTCCTGCACGCCGAGGTACTGCGGCGCGGCGAGCATCTGGTCGCGGTGCTTTTCAAAGATCTCCTCCATCAGCGCCGGGAGCTTCGGCTCAAAGGCCTCCAGGTCCGTGCCGTAGGGGATGTCGATGTTGCTGACGGCATAGGATGCGTTGTTGGAGCGGTTGAGCAGGCTGCGCATCTGCGAATTGTTGATGATCTTGACGTTTTTGCCCACGTCCTCGATGGAGGTCGTGCGGATGCCGATCTCCTTCACGACGCCGCGGAAGCCGTCGATCTCCACGATGTCGCCGACATTGTACTGGTTTTCAAAGAGCATGAAGGTGCCGGTCACGACATCCTCGATGAGGCTCTCCGCGCCGAAGCCGACGACCAGGGCGACGATGCCGACGCTGGCGACGACGGTGGTGACGTCCACGCCGAGGATCGTGAGGCCCCAGCAGAGGATCACGACGGCGGCGACGTAACGCAGGACGCTGATCGTGATGGTGACGAGCGTCTTGGCGCGGTTGTCCGCCGGGTGCGCCAGCGAGAGCAGCAGCACCAGCAGCGACTCGACAAAGAGCACCGCGAAGGCCATCGCAAAGGCCTTGAGCAGCGGGCTTTGCACGGCGCGGGAGAGGAACCAGAGCCCCACGGCCAGCACGGCAAAGACGATGAGGCGGACGGCGGTTTTCCTGGAACGCATCGGAAGGACTCCTTTCGGATCGTTTGTACTGCAATCAATATAACAGAAATGCGCGAAAAAGCAAGCCAAAAGCCGCAAAGTTCCGGTTCGGATAAATGTTGATGAAAAAGGATTCGGAAAAACCGCAGAAGCCTTTCCCTCCCCCGCCGGGGGAGGGTGCCGCCGCAGCGGCAGGTGAGGGAGAACGTGGAGAAAAGCAAAACGTCAGGTTCTCCCTCATCTGGCGCTTCGCGCCACCTTCTATGCGCTGGGGGAAGGAAACGAAATCGTTACCTTAGAATCTAAACCAGGAAGCCGCAAAAGCAATGCTTGTGTTTTTGCGCAAAGGTTGGTATAATCTATTATTACGATTTTTTGCGCGGTCATGCACCGCGCGCGGAAGGGGGGAGCACGATGGAGCAGATGCAGTTTTTGCACGGCCTGCCGCCGGCGGGCGCGGTCGTCATCTCCGTGGCGCTGATGCTGTTCCTCGGCTTCCTCGCCACGCGCCTGACGAAGCTGGCGCGCTTGCCCAACGTCACGGCCTACATCCTCACGGGCATCCTCATCGGCCCGTGGTGCCTGAACCTCATCCCGGCGGACATCGCGCAGGGGATGGACTTCCTCTCGGACATCGCGCTGGCCTTCATCGCCTTCGGAACGGGGGAGTTCTTCCGGCTGGACGTGCTGCGGCGCGGCGGCGGGAAGGTCGTCGTCATCACGCTCGCGGAGGCGCTGCTGGCGAGCGTGCTGGTCTTCATCCTGACCTGGGGCGTGCTCGACCTGCCGCTGCAGTTTTCCGCGGTGATCGCGGCGCTGGCCGCGGCGACCGCCCCGGCCTCCACGATGATGACGATCCGGCAGACGGGCGCGCACGGCGACTTTGTCAACACGCTGCTGCAGGTCGTCGCGCTGGACGACATCGTGGGCCTGCTGGCCTATTCGGCGGCGATCTCGCTGGCCACCGCCGCGCCGGAGGGCGGCAGCCGGATCCTGATGATCCTCAAGCCGCTGGGCATGAATTTGCTTGTCATCGCGCTCGGCGCGGTCTTCGGGCTGGCGCTCAAGCTGCTCATCCACAAGAAGCGCTCCACCGACAACCGGCTCATCATCACGCTGGCGCTGCTGTTCGCCTTCTGCGGCGTGTGCTCGCTGCTGGACGTTTCGCCGCTGCTGGGCTGCATGAGCATGGGCATGACCTATATCAACCTCGCGCAGGACGACCGGCTGTTCAAGCAGATGGCCTACTTCTCCCCGCCGGTGCTGCTGCTGTTCTTCGTGCGCTCCGGCGTCTGCTTCGACCTCGGCGCGCTCGTGCACCCGGCGGGCGGGCTCGGCCGGTATTCGCTGCTCGTCATCGGCGTGGCATATTTCATCGTGCGCATCGTGGGCAAGTACGCCGGGGCCTGGCTCGGCTGCCTCGCGGTGGGGAAGGACCGGAAGGTGCGCGATTACCTCGGCCTCGCCCTCGTGCCGCAGGCGGGCGTCGCCATCGGCCTGGCCGCCCTGGGCGCCCGGACGCTGGGCGGGGAGATGGGCGTCGCGCTCAACACAGTCATCCTGGCCTCCAGCGTGCTCTATGAGCTCGTCGGCCCGGCGCTGGCGAAGCTCTCGCTCTGGCTCTCCGGGTCCTATTCGGACAAACTGGAGGACCTCGTGCCCGCCGAGCCGCTGGACGCGGAGGGACGGCGCAAGGCCGAGGTGCAGCTGCTCATCGAGCGCATCCGCGCCATACAGGAGAAGCTGCCGGAGCACCCGCTTTCGCCGGAGGAGGAGGCCTTCACCGCCGCCGCGCAGGAGTACCGGCAGAATAACTTCAATTATCACCGCCGTCCGTTTGGAAGATAAGGGGGTTATCCTATGAACTATACCGATCCCATCGCCGCGCTGCTCGGGCCGTGGTCGCAGGAGCCGGGCTTTGCGGCCATCTTGCTGCGCGTCCTGCTCAGCTGCGTCCTCGCCACCGTCATCGGCTGCGAGCGCTCCACCAAGCGGCACAGCGCCGGCTTGCGCACCTTCCTGCTCGTCGCGCTCGCCGCGAGCGCGGCCATGGCGCTGGACGAACAATTGAACGCCGGGCGCCCGACGCCGAGCTACCTCTTGAGCGCCGCCATGATCATCGCCGTCGGCATCCTCTGCGTCAACTCGCTGGTGTTCAACGCCCGCAACAAGATCAAGGGGCTCACGACCGCCGCCGCGCTGCTCGGCTGCGGCGTGATCGGCCTGTGCGTCGGCGCCGGGGCCTATACCATCGGCATCGTGGCCTTCGTCGTCATGCTGCCCTCGCTGGCGTGGCTCACGAGCTTTGAAACCTACCTCAAGAACCGCTCCAACCACTTCGAGATCCATCTGGAGCTCAAAAACGCGAGCTTTTTGCAGGACTTCGTCGCGGTCATCCGCCAGCTCGGCCTGAGCATCGACGACATCGAGTCCAACCCCGCCTACGTCGGCAGCGGCCTGAGCGTCTATTCCGTCGCGCTTAGCATCCACAACAGCCAGCTGCAGAAGTACAAGACGCACGCCGAGATCATCGAGGCGCTGAACAGTCTGGAATACATATCCTACATTGAAGAAATGTGATATAAGGAGAGAGCCAAATGGAACCTGAAACCAACGGCGCGGGCACGCCCCGCCGCGGCGTGCCGCAGGGGAAGCTGCTGCGCGTCCTCGTCCCGATCCTCGTGATCGTCATTCTGGCCGGGGCCGTCTTCTTCAACTCCTTCTATGAGCTGAACGAGGACGAATTCGCGGTCATCACCACCTTCGGCAAGCCCAGCGTCGTCTCGACGCCCGGCCTGAAGCTGAAGCTGCCGGTGATCCAGCAAAAGACCATCGTCTCAAAGGCCACCCACGGCCTCACGATCGGCTACGACCAGCGCAGCGGCGCGTCGATCCCCAACGAGTCGGTCATGATCACCGTGGACTACAACTTCGTCAACGTGGACTTCTATGTGGAATACCGCGTGACCGATCCGGTCAAGTTCCTCTACAACAGCGCCGACCCGGTGGGCATCTTGAAGATGCTGTGCCAGAGCTATATCCGCGACACGATCGGCCTTTACAAGGTCGACGACGTCATCACCACCGGGAAAAGCGAGATCCAGGCCGCGATCAAGGACAAGATCCTCGCCCGGCTGGAGCAGGAGGACCTCGGCCTGGCGCTTGTGAGCATCACGATCCAGGACGCCGAGCCGCCCACGACGGAGGTGCAGGAGGCGTTCAAGGCCGTCGAGACCGCCAAGCAGGGCGCCGAGACCGCCATCAACAACGCCAACAAGTACGCCAATGAGGTGATCCCCGCCGCCGCGGCGGACGCCGACGAGATCGCCCAGCGGGCGGAGGCCTACCGCACCGCGCGCATCAACGAGGCAAACGGGCAGGCGTCGCGCTTCGCGCAGCTTTACGAGGAGTACTCCCGCTATCCCGAGATCACGCGCCAGCGCTTGTTCTACGAGAAGGTCTCGGACATCTTCCCCGGCATGAAGATCGTCATTCTGGGCGAGGACGGCACGACGGTGAACACCGTGCTGCCGCTCGACGACTTTGCGAACACCGAGAAGGGGGGCGACGAATAAATGACGCAGGCGAAACCGAAGAAGGGGCTGCTCATCGCCCTCATCGTGATTGTCATCGCCGTCGTCGTCGCGCTGAGCGCGACCTACGTGGTGCGCCAGAACGAATACGGCGTCGTCTACCAGTTCGGCGCGGTCGTGGACGTCAAGGAGACGCCCGGCCTGTATTTCAAGATCCCCTTTGTGCAGACCACCTCGACGCTGCCGCGCACGATGCTGCTCTATGACCTGCCGATCAGCGACGTCATCACCGCGGACAAGCACTCGATGGTGCTCGATTCCTTCGCGCTGTGGCGCATCAGCGACGCGCGGCTGTTCATCGAATCGCTCTCCGGCAGCATCTCCAACGCCGAAAGCCGCATCAACGCCATCGTCTACAACGCGCTCAAAACCGTCATCTCCTCGCAGAACCAGGAGACCATCATCTCCGGGCGCGACGGCGCGGTCGTCCGGCTCGTCATGGCCAACATCGGCAGCAGCTTTGACCGCTACGGCATCGAGATGCTCGCCGTGGAGACCAAGACGCTCGACCTGCCGGACGACAACAAGTCCGCGGTCTACACCCGCATGATCTCCGAGCGCAACAACATCGCCGCCGCCTACGCCGCGGAGGGCGAGGCCGAGGCCAAGCGCATCCGCAACGAGGCCGACAAGCAGGTGGAGATCACGCTGTCGAAGGCCAAGAGCGAGGCCGAGACCGTCAAGGCCGCGGGTGACGCGGAGTATATGCGCATCCTTGCCAACGTCTACGACACCGAGGGCGAGGCGGAATTCTACGGCTTTATGATCGCGCTGGAC
>CAMJPK010000070.1 GCA_946407675.1 uncultured Clostridia bacterium | reverse complement strand
CGGCCGTAGCTGATGCCGTGCGGCTGGGAATCCAGCAGCAGGCCGAGCTGATAGAGGAAGCAGGCCTGCAGCGCGTCGTGATAGCTCTCGCAGGGCTTGTCGATGATGCGGTTGAGGCGGTCGGCCATGTCCAGCAGCTCCGCCTTGCGCTGCGCGTTCGCGCAGTTGGCCGCTTGGCGCAGGCACTCCGCGGCGTAGCGCTTCGTGTAGATGATGAGGCCCTCGACCACAAGCTCCTCGGCGCGGTAGAACTGGAAGCTGCGGCCCTCGTCGCCCTGCAGTCCCTTCTCCAGCATATCGTGCTTCTTCGCGCGGATCTCCTCGAGGACGGCGCCGAGCCCCTTGTCCACGACGGTCCAGAAGTTGCCGCAGTAGTGGCCGATGGGGGAGCCGCTGTTGTTCTTCGGGCCGAAATTCAGCACGCCGTTGCCCAGCAGATCGGTGTAATACTCGGAGGGGAACACCTCGTCGACGGCGGCGCAGGTGGCGTTCTTCAGCCAGAAGTCGCCGGTCTTGAGGATGTATTCTCTGTCCTCGGGATCGAGGTCATAGGGATCGGTGCCGCGGGTGGGGAAGGTGTCGATCTCGTTGAGGAACCAGAAGAAGGAGTGCTCCGGGTACAGCGCGCTGCAGCGGAACTCGTCGCCGGGGTGGCCGACGATCAGCTCGTGATCGCGCACCGGCGTCGGCATCTTCTCAAAGAGGTTGCGAAGGTTCTTCGCGCGCTTGAGAACGCCGATGAGCTGCGGATTGTCCATGTAGAACTCCGTCACAAGGCGGTAGCGGGAGATGTCGATCTTCGGCTTCTTGCTGCGATACATTGCGCGGATCATCTGGACCCGCTCGGAAATGGGTACGTTTTGATACATCGGGATTCCTCCTTTTATGATACCGGGCTTCGCCGCACACATCGGCGGTGTCAGCAAATGTTACTTCCATGATACGCTATCGTTATTATATAATAGCATGGCGCAATCAAAAGCACAATACCAATTTGCGAATTGACGAAAGAAAAAAGCAATGATATAATTAAAAGAAATTATAACTGATTTCACATCACGGGAGGGGAAACCCCATGCTGTCACTGGACGAGATCCACGCCGCCGGAACGGAGCTGGAGGCGCTCTACTGCCTCAAAACCGCCCCGCTTGCGATCAAGCTCATCAACCGCGACGAGGTGCCCGAGGGCTGCACCCAGCCGTCGAAGGACGGCATCCATTACGCGCTGTGCCAGGCGCTGGCCTTCTCGCGCCGGACGCGCAACGCGCTGGCCGTTTTCGCCGAGGACCACTGGTGCCTCTGGCCGGTCATCAACTTCCGCCTGCGCACGCTGACCGAGGAGGATCGGAAGTACGTCGGCAGCACCTATTTCATCCGCGACCCGGAAATCAGCTACCGCCACTTCTGTGAAGAATACCCCTACATCGACGAAGCAAAGAAAAAGGACGGCATGGCCATCGCCCCGCTGGCGACATGCAGCTTCGTGCCGGACGCGGTGATGATCTACTGCGAGCCGTCGCAGCTGCGGCAGCTGCTGATGGCCTCCAAGTGGCACAGCGGCAACATCACCTCCGCCAGCTTTGACACCTGCGATTCCTGCGGCGCGGCGCTGCTGCCCGTGCTCAACGGGGAGCGCCCCTACAACGTCTCCATCCCGGACGCCGGCGAATACGAGCGCAGCCTGTGCGGGGAGAACGAGATGATCTTCACCTGCGCCGGCGACACGCTGGAGGACCTGGTCACCTCCGCCCGCCAGCTGACGCAGCGCGGCTTCGGCTACAAGAATCTCGCCTACGACATCCGCCCGGACTACGCCCGCCCGAAGTTCTACAACGACATGTTCCGCAAGTGGGGCCTGGACACCGGCGTGGAGTGGATTCCCGGCAAGCGCTGAACGAAAAACAACAAAAACGAACATACACAAACAACACGGAAGGAGCATACGATGGAAAACGAATACGTGAAATTTGACCCCAAGGAGCTGGAGATCGTCGACTACATCGGCAAGGGCAACCCGTATCTGCCCCCGATCCCGGTCTACAATTCCCCGATCACCCCGCATGAAAACTTCTGCCGCATGCTGCGCGGCGAGCACTATCTCTGGCTGCCCCACACGCTGGACGTTCACTATTTCTTCCCCTACTGCGTGCCCGACAGCGTCGCCCGCGGCATGGTCACCGGCTCGAGCAAGTTTACGCCGGACATGTTCGGCGGCAAGGATATGTTCGGCATCGAGTGGGAGTACGTCCCGCAGGTGCAGGGCTCCATGGTCCGCCCCGGCAAGCCCTTCTGCGACGATCTCGACAACTGGCGCGACGTCATGAAGGAGCCGGACATCGACTCCTGGCCCTGGGAGGAGTGCGCGAAGGAGGCCGGCAACCTGCAGGACGGCCGCTTCGTGAAGATCAGCCTCTTCACCGGCTTCTTTGAGCGCATCATCTCCATGATCGAGATGACCGACGCCCTGATGGCCATGATCGACGAGGATTACTATGACGCGATCCACAGCCTGTGCGAGTTCCTGGTCCCCATCTACGACAAGATCTTCGCCAAGTATGAGGAGTATTTCCACCCCGACTGCGTCTGGTTCCACGACGACTGGGGCAATCAGCTCGCCCCCTTCTTCCACGCCGAGAACCTGCGCGACACCATCGCGCCCTACATGAAGCAGGTCGTGGAGTCCGCCCACAAGCACGGCATGTTCTTCGAGCTGCACTCCTGCGGCAAGATCGAGTCGCTGATCCCCGTGATGATCGAGTGCGGCATCGACATGTGGAACGGCCAGATCATGAACGACAAGGTCGCCTGCGCCAAGCAGTGGGGCGACAAGATCGTCGTCGACAGCTACACCCCCGACATCCCGCACGACGCCGACGAGGCCACCGTGCGCAAGGTGCTGGGCGAGTGGCTCGACCAGTTCGGCACCGCCCGCCACTACGTCGGCCTCAACTTCGGCTCGCACCCGCTGGAGTACAAGGTCCTCTACGAGCTGTCCCGCAAGCTCTACAATCCCTGAAAAACCTGCCTTTGAACAGAAAGCTGCCTCCCCTGCACCGGGGAGGCAGCTTTTTGTTTGGCTCTAATCCTTTGCCGCCGGGTATTCGCTGCACAGCAGGCGGTAGGGCGGTTCGTCCTCCTCGATGGCGGGGAAGCGCCCGACCGGCGGCGAAAAGCGGTTGTCGTTTTTGTCGTCGTTGCACTGGCTGACCTCGCCGAGCAGCACCGGCCCGCCGCCGGGCTCCACGGTGAAATCGTGGTACAGATACGGCTGAATCGTGATGCTCTGCCCCGGGCACAGCCGGATCTGCGTCCCGGCGGGGACGGTGCGCGTGCGCCCGTCGGTATGGACGGTGACGGGGCTTTCCCGGTCGATCTCCTCGCTTTCGTCGGAGCGGTAGACGCGGATCAGCACGTTCCCGCCCGCGCGGTTGATGATGTCCTCCATCTTCGACCAGTGGAAGTGCATCGGCGCATACTGCCCCTCTTTCAGATAGAGGAGCTTTTCTGCGTAGGTCTTGGGATAGACCTCCGGCATTGCGTGGTTGCCGTTGCGCAGCGTGATGAGCGAGAAGCCCACCTCGTCGAAGCGCCCGAGCCCGTAATCCGTGATGTCCCAGCCGAGCATGTTGTCGCGCACCTCGTCAAAGTCGTGCCCCTTGCCCTGCCAGTCCTCCGGCGTAAAGCCGCAAAAGTCCGGCAGCGAGACGCGATACTCCCGCAGCATCGCCTCCATCTCCCGCAGCGCGGCGTTCACTTCACTTCGTTTCATCCGATCCAGCCTCCCATACAGAATAGTACAGCGCGCCGACCGCCTGCGCGAACTGCGCGACGGTGGCGTCCGATCGCGCGTCAAGCGCGCGCATCAGCGGCGTTTCCACAAGCGCGTTTCTGCCGTTGACGAGCCGCAGCCCGTCCCCGGATGATCGCATCCAGTTTAGTTTCATCCTACAAAAAAAGTCAAGCGAAACCCTGCGTGAAATTAGGACTTTCGTGCAAAGCGCGGCGGCGGCCGAAGCCCGGCCGGCATGAATTTTCATGGCGCAAACGCGCAAGCTGTGGTACAATAGATCCATCTGAAACAAGGAGGGCTTCCCATGCCCATCACAGGCGCGTTTATGGTGCCGCACCCGCCGCTGATCGTGCCGGGGGAGAACGATTCGCCCGAGGAGATGCGCGCGCTGAGCGCGTGGGTCGCCGGCCTGCGCGACGGCGGCGGCGCGGAGATCCCGCTGCACATTTCCCGCTTTTTCCCGCGCTTTCACATGACGGATCGCCCGGCGACGGACGTCGCCGCCGTCTACCGGCTGGCGGAGGTCGCGCGGGAGCGGCTGCGCTACGTATACACAGGCAACTGCTGATTTGAGAAAGGAAGTACGCAATGGAACAGATCAAAGCGCTCGCGGCGCAGCGCAAAAGCGTCCGCAGCTACGACGGCGCGCCGTTGCGCGCGCAGGACCGGGAAAAGCTCGCGGCGTATCTTGCGCAGCTTTCCTCGCCCTTCGACCTTGCGATGGAATTTCGCATCCTCGACGCAAGCGCGCACGGGCTGTCCAGCCCCGTCGTCACCGGGGCGCAGGTATATGCTGCCGGGAAGATCGCCCGCGCGCCGTTGGCGGAGGTGGCATACGGCTATGCCTTCGAGGAATTTATCCTCTATGCCGCGTCGCTGGGGGTCGGCACCGTCTGGATCGCCGGGACGATGGATCGCCCGGCCTTTGAGCGCGCGATGGAGACGGCGGAGGACGAGCTGATGCCCGCCGTGACGCCGCTCGGCTACCCGGCGAAGAAGCGCTCGCTGCGCGACGCGGCCATGCGCCGCGCGATGCACTCCGACGCCCGGCAGCCGTTTGAGGCGCTGTTTTTCGAGGGCGGGTTCGACACGCCGCTGCCGCCGGCGCGCGCCGGGATCTACGTCGACGCGCTGGAGGCGGTGCGTCTGGCGCCGTCGGCTGTGAACAAGCAGCCGTGGCGGATTGTAAAGCAGGGCGACGAGTTCCATTTCTATAAGAAAAGCTCGCTGCCGGCGACGCCGAAGGGCGACGTGCAGAAGCTGGACATCGGCATCGCACTGGCGCATTTCGACCTCACGCTGGCCGAGCAGGGCGTCACGGGGCTGATCGCACAGGCGGATCCCGGCATACCGCACGCCGCGGACACGGAATACATCGTCTCGTGGCAAAAGAGCAAAGAAGCGTGAGGAGAAAAGACGATGGACCATCATGCGTTTGATGTCGCCGCGCTGGGCGAGCTGCTGATCGACTTCACGCAAAACGGCGGAAGCGAGCAGGGAAACCCGCTCTTTGAGGCCAACCCCGGCGGGGCGCCGGCCAACGTGCTGGCGATGCTCTGCAAGCTGGGCAGGCGCTGCGCGTTCCTCGGCAAGGTGGGCGCGGATGGCTTCGGCGATCAGCTCGCCGCGACCCTCGACGAAGCGGGCATCGCGCTGCAAGGCCTGCGCCGGGACAGCGCGGTGCACACGACGCTGGCGATCGTGCACACCAAGCCGGACGGGGACCGGGACTTCAGCTTTTACCGCGCGCCGGGCGCCGATATGATGCTGCGCCCGGACGAGCTGGACCGCGCGATCCTCGAGCGCTGCCGGATCTTCCACTTCGGCAGCTTATCCCTGACGGACGAGCCCTGCCGCAGCGCCACGCGCGAGGCGCTCGAAATCGCGCGGAAAAGCGGCGCGCTGCGCTCCTTCGATCCCAACCTCCGCCCGCCGCTCTGGCCGGACCTCGAGGCGGCGCGGGCGCAGATCGCGTGGGGCCTTGCGCAGTGCGACATTTTGAAGATCGCAGACAACGAGCTGGAATTCATGACCGGCGAGCCGGATCTGCTGCGCGCCGCCGACATGCTGCGAGCGCGCTACCCGAACATCCGGCTGATGAACGTGACGCTCGGCGCGGATGGCAGCCGCGCCTACTATGGCGATCAATACGTCGCCGTCCCCGGCTGCTGTCTCGGCGGCGTGATCGAGACCACCGGCGCGGGCGACACCTTCTGCGCCTGCGTGCTGAACTTTGTGCTGGAGCACGGACTGGACGGCCTGACCGAGGACGCGCTGCGCGCCATGCTCCGCTTTGCGAACGCGGCGGCCTATCTCGTCACCACAAAGCGCGGCGCGATCCGCTCCATGCCTTCCCGCAGCGCGGTGGAGGCGATCCTGTACGCGATCTGATCCAATATAAATATAGGCGGCAGCCGGTCCATCGGGCCGGCTGCCGCCATTTCCGGCGGTCCAAACGGTTATGCAGATTTCGCAAGACAAACTGCTTGCATACCCATACCCCATATGGTATAATGCAGCCATAAAGAGATACCCACATGGGTATCAAATCCAGAGAAACAACGGAGGATAACAATTATGACCAAGGGATGGGCATTTGCCAGCGGGATTCTTGTCGGCACCGCCGGCCTGAGCGTGCTGACCAGCAAGCTCGTGATGAAGGGCTACAAGTACATCTTTGCCGGCGCGATGATCGCGCGCGACCGCATCATGGCCGACAGCGAAAAGGTACAGGCCGCCGTCAGCAACATCAGCGCCGAGGCGAAGGAGATCACCGAGCGCTACTATGCAAAGCTCGACCGCGAGTATGAGGAAGAAAACGGCGCCGACGCCTGACAAAGGAGGACGCCGCAACCGTGAAAGTCACCGTATTGCACCGGGCGAAGGGACAGATGCACCTTGACCTGCATCGCCGCCGCCTCAGCGCGGAGGACGCGGACACGCTGTATTACGCGCTCACCGAGCGCCCCGGCGTGCGCGGCGCCAGCGTGCTGTGGCGCACCGCGCAGGTCGTTTTGCGCTTTGACCCCTGCGTGCCCGCGGCGGCGGAGGAGACGCTTGCCTTTCTCCGCGGCGCGGATCTTTCCGACCCGGAGCTGAAAAAGCTGGTCCCGGCGGTCTCCGCGCGGGCGACCAATGAACAGTACAAAGAGGAGATCGGCGCGCTCATCATGGCGCGCGTGGCGAAAAAGCTGCTGCTGCCCGCGCCGATCCGTTACGCCTGGACCGTCCTGAACGGCCTGCCCTTCATCCGCGCGGGCCTGAAGGATTTGTCGCAGAAAAAATTCAGCGCCGAGATCGTCCACGCCTCGGCCATCGCCGCCTCGATCCTGACCGCGGACTTCCCGACGGCGGGCTCCATCATCTTCCTGACGAAGCTGGGCGAGATCCTCGAGGAGTGGACCTACAAAAAGTCGGTGGACGATCTGGCCCGCTCGCTGGCGCTGAACGTCACAAACGTCTGGCGCGTGGACGGCGAAACGACGGAGCTTGTCAACATCGGCCAGATCCGCGTCGGCGACCGCATCCATGTCTACATGGGCAACGTCATCCCGCTGGACGGCGTCGTCGCGGAGGGCGAGGCCATGGTCAACCAGTCCGCGCTGACCGGTGAGAGCGTCCCCGTCCACAAGGAGGTCGGGCTGACCGTCTACGCCGGCACCGTCATCGACGAGGGCGACCTTGTCATCGAAGTAAGGGAGACTTCGGGGCAGACGCGCTACGACAACATCGTGAAGTTCATCGAGCAAAGCGAGAGCATGGTCGCCGTGACGCAGAGCCAGGCGGAGGCGCTGGTAAGCCGCCTGATCCCCTACACCTTCGGCACCGCGGCGCTGACCTGGCTGCTGACGCGCAACGTCACCAAGGCCGCGAGCGTCCTGATGGTGGACTTCTCCTGCGCCATCGAGGTCGCCATGCCGATCTCCGTTCTCTCCGCCATGCGGGAGGCGGGCGCGCATCACATCACGGTCAAGGGCGGCAAGTTCCTTGAGCACATCGCCGCGGCGGACACCGTCGTCTTTGACAAGACCGGCACGCTCACGCGCAGCGTGCCGACCGTGGAGGCCGTTGTCCCGATGACCGGTCGGGACGAAAACGAGATGCTGGCGCTCGCCGCCGATCTGGAGGCGCACTTCCCCCACTCGCTGGCCAGCGCGGTCGTCAAGGCCGCGCGGGAGCGCGGGCTCGACTACGGCGTGCCGCACTCCAAGCCGGAGTACATCGTCGCGCACGGCATCGTGTCCATCGCGGCGGGCCAGCGCGTCGTCATCGGCAGCCACCACTTCGTCTTTGACGACGAAAAGACGCTCGTGCGCCCGGAGGACGAGGAAAAGCTCCACGCCCTGCCGCTGCGCTACAGCCAGCTCTACATGGCCATCGACGGCGTACTCGCCGCGATCATCGGCATCGACGATCCGATCAAGCCGGAGACGAAGCAGGTCATCCGCCGCCTGAAGGCCGCGGGGCTGAAGAACATCGTGATGATGACCGGCGACAGCGAGCGCACCGCCGCGGCCATCGCAGCCGAGGCCGGCATCGACCGCTGGTATTCCGAGGTGCTGCCGGAGGACAAGGCGCACTTCGTGGAGCAGGAGAAGGCGGCGGGCCACCGCGTCATCATGATCGGCGACGGCATCAACGACTCCCCGGCGCTCTCCGCCGCGGACGTGGGCATCGCCATGAAGGAGGGCGCGGACATCGCCCGCGAGATCGCGGACATCACGCTGTCCGGCTCGGATCTCGAGCAGCTCATCGCGCTCAAGGAGCTCAGCGACAAGCTGATGCTGCGCATGCGCTCCACCGGCACGCTGGGCATCGCCGCCAACGGCGCGATCCTGCTGGCGGGCATCCTCGGCCTCGTCACCCCCGGCACCGCCGCGCTGTTGCATAACACCTCCACCATCGCGCTGTGCCTGCGGAACATGACCGAAATGATCCCGGACGAAGCGCATTACAGCGTGGACAAGGCCGTTTGACCGACCGGCGCATCCGCCCTGTTCAAAGAAAGAACCCGCTTTCGACATACGCCGAAAGCGGGTTTTCCTATGCGGATTGGCATGGCCATATCAATTGCTTACAGGAAATGGGATTCCCGATGACAAATTACCATCCGCCGATTCGTCCCCTGCATCCTCGCGATAAAAGCTGAACTGCGACGTCCGATCGGCCTTCGACCTGTACATTGCGACATCCACCTTTTTGAAGATCTCGGAGTAGTTCGTTTCCACACCCTGATAGGTGGCAATGCCGATGCTGACACTGATGCTCCGCTCACCATCCGGCAGCTTTATCTGCTCCGCCGCGCCGTCGATAATCCGTTGCGCCGCGTTTTCGGCGGTCAGCTTATCGTCGGTATCCTTGATGAAGACAATGAACTCGTCCCCGCCGAAGCGTCCGACGATCTCGCCGTGCGTGAAAATGTCGCGCAGGACTGCGCCAAACTCGCGGATGACGCTGTCGCCGACGTCGTGGCCGTAGGTGTCGTTGATGGATTTGAAGCGGTCGATATCCAGAAGGAACATGAGCCCTTTGCTACTGGTTTCATCCGCAAGAAAGTCGTTGATTTCCCGCGTAACGGCGCCCTTGTTCATCAGACCGGTCAGGTCGTCCGTATCCTTCTGGATGCGGATTTCCCTTGAAAGGACAAACTCCTTGATTCGGATCGAATTGGCGATCACATGGAGGAAGATCCCGACGAAGTCATAGGTGATGACGTTGGCCTCGTCTATCATCCAGATGTCGAAGGACTTCACGCCGCGCATCCAGATCAGGAAGACGGCCGACGCGGCGCCCAGCTCGATCGCGATGAAGTACGGCTTGTCGATCATGAACATCGGCGTGATCAGCAGCATGACGATGAACGTCGTCGCGGGGGTGTCCGGCTGGTTCTGCGTGATCATGGCGCCAAACAGAAACAGCATGGAGATCGAGAGATAGATGACGAGCTGCGCGACGAGGGAATCCTTCCTGAATACGAACAGGAACAGACAGGTAACGGCAGCCGAATACACGAACATCAGGAGATAGAACAGCTTGTTCTTCGCCATGATGTCGACCGACAGCGAACCGAGGAACAGCATCGCAAAAACGAAGGTCATCAGGCAATGCAGGACGCGCCACACCTTGAAATTCGAAACGTATGCGTCCTTCTTAAGCGCGTTGTACACATCCTTTTCGATCCCGCAGTAGAGCATGTAGTTCCGGATGGTATGCAACAGTTTCATCGTATCCTTTCCGCCGCCGCCGCTGCGCGGCATGCTTCCGGCTCATATATGGCCGATGCGGACCGCTCTTTGAATTTGAAAATATACTTCACCTATATACAATTATAATATGCCGCCATCGGATAATCAAGTGCCATCTCCCGTAACGATAGGATAATCCGTTGGGATGCGGTGAAGGGAAAACTGCTCAAGCTCATGAGGAGATTTGTCAACTCATCTTGGTGCTCCAGCGGGGATTCGAACCCCGGCGAAGCCGCCGCTGCGCGGCATGCTTCGCATGCATCCGCTCCGCTTTGCTCCGCTCAAAAAACGCTTTGCGTTTTGGTGTCCGGGGCTCGAATCCGACGGAATAAACTATGCGGCCGGCCCGAAAGGGCCGACCGCATAGTTGGTGCTCCAGCGGGGATTCGAACCCCGGACACCCTGCTTAAAAGGCAGGTGCTCTGCCGACTGAGCTACTGGGGCGGATAGACAAATTTCATATCAAATCACAAAGCAGCGCAGCGTTTGCGATTTGAAAAGGAAGAACAAATGAAGCGATACGCAGTTTGTTCTGACGTGGCAGGGGCGGCAGGACTCGAACCTGCGAATGGCGGAGTCAAAGTCCGATGTGTTACC
>CAMJPK010000069.1 GCA_946407675.1 uncultured Clostridia bacterium | reverse complement strand
GCGTTGGCGTAGCCGTCGCAGCCGGCGTAGCCGCAGGCGCCGCAGTTGGCGCCGGGCAGGCAGGCGCGGATGGCGGGGAACTTCTCATCGACGGGCACGGCCATGAACTTGGAGGCCAGCACGAGCACCAGCGCACAGACAAGGCCGATGCCGCCGAGGATGAGCACAGCGATCAGAACAGGACTCATATCCGCACCTCCCTCAGCCGAAGAGCTTGTCGGCGATGCCGGTGAAGCCCATGAAGGTCATGCTGGTGAGCGCGGCGGCGACGAGCGTGATCGGGAGCCCCGCCCAGCTCTTGGGCGGCTTGGCGCGCTCGAGCGCCTTGCGCACGCCGCAGAACAGGATCAGCGCCAGGCCGAAGCCGACGCCGGCAGAGAAGCCATCCACGCAGCTTTCGAGCAGGTTGTACTTCTCGGAGATGTTCAGCAGCGTCACGGCCAGCACCGCGCAGTTGGTGGTGATCAGCGGCAGATAGACGCCCAGCGCGTTGTAGAGCGGCTTGATGAACTTCTTCAGGAAGATCTCGACGAACTGCACGAGCGCGGCGATGACCAGAATGAAGATGATCGTGGAGAGATAGGCCAGGCCCAGCGGCACCATGACGTAGGTGTAGATGCACCAGGTAACGGCGCTGGCGAGCGTCATGACGAAGATGACGGCGCCGGACATGCCGATGCAGGAATCGAACTTCTGGGAGACGCCCAGGAAGGGGCAGATCGCCAGGAACTGCACGAGAACGTAGTTCTGCGTGAAGATCATCATAAAGGCGATCATCAGTACCTTTGTCATGCCTTATTCCCCTCCTTCTCTGCTTCCGTGGCCGCGGCGGCGGCTTCCAGCGCCGCCTGGTTCTCATAGAGCTTGAGGTTGTCCTCGCGGTTCTCGCAGTTGAAGTTGCAGTTGCCGCACTTGCCGTCGCAGCCGATGCGCGGGTCGAAGTGGCGGCCCTTCTTGCCGAGGCAGTAGATCAGCAGGGCCATCGCGGCGCCGAACATGAAGAAGCCGCCGGGCGTCTGCGTGATGATGCCGATCTGATAGCCCTCGGGGATGATGCGCACGCCGTACAGGGTGCCGGAGCCGACGAGCTCGCGCACGACGGCGATGCAGGTGATGACCAGCGTGTAGCCGAGGCCCATGCCGACGCCGTCGAGCAGGGAGTCAAGCACGCCGTTCTTGCTGGCGAACATCTCCGCGCGCCCCAGCACGATGCAGTTGACGACGATGAGCGGCAGGAAGATGCCGAGCGCGTCATACAGCGCGGGCACGAAGGCCTGCACGAGCATCTGCACGAGCGTGACGAAGGTGGCGATGACGACGATAAAGCACGGGATGCGGATCTTGTCGGGAATGATTTTCCGGAGCAGCGAGATGACGACGTTGGAGCAGACCAGCACGAAGGTCATCGCCGCGCCCATGCCGAGCGCGCCCGAGACCGTCACCGAGATGGCGAGGACGGAGCAGCAGCCCAGCAGCAGGATCAGAACCGGGTTTTCCTTGAAAATGCCGTTTGTGAGGATCTTCCACTTACTTGTCTTCTTATTCATGACCGGCACCCCCTCACTTGATGGCGTCATAGGCGGCAAGCGCCGCGCTGACGCCGTTGCGGACGGCCGTGCTGGAGTAGGTGGCGCCGGAGATGGTGTCCACCCCGTTGGCGCTGCCGCTCAGGCCGACGTACTTGTCCGTGTAGGCCGGCAGGCCGGCCTTGGAGCCGACGCCGCTGGTCTCCGTGGAGACGTTGGCGGAAAGGCCGACGACCTTGCCGGACCCGTCAATGCCGACGGTGACGACGACCTCGCCGCCGTAGCCCTTGCGCCCGGCGGTGATGACGTAGCCCTTGCCGGAATCCTCCTTATACGCGCTCGTGATGCCGAGGGCCTCGGTGTCGCAGTCGATCTCGGTGAAGGACTGCGAGCCGGCCAGTACGCTCTGCCGGGTCTCCTCCGCCTTGATGCGCTCGTTCTCCTCCACGATGGGGGCCGTGACGGAGTTCGTGAAGCCCAGAAGCGCGGAGACGACGAGGCAGATGATCACGAGGACGAGGAGGGGCTTGATCATTTCCTGAAACGTGTTGCCCTGTTTCATTTCTCAACAGCACCTCCCAACGGTTTGGTCATGGTCAGGTCGTTGATGTAAGGCACGAGGATGTTCATGAGCAATATCGCGAAGGTCACGCCCTCTGCGTAGTTGCCGAAGACGCGGATCGCCGCGGTGATGAGGCCGCAGCCGACGCCGAAGATGACCTTGCCCCAGTTCGTGAACGGGCTCGTGACGTAGTCGGTCGCCATGAAGATCGCGCCGAGCATCACGCCGCCGGCGAACAGCGACAGCACCGGCTGCGCGCCGCCGAAGAGCCACGAGAACAGCAGCAGCGAGCCGAGATAGCACAGCGGGATGATCGGCTTGATGACCTTGCGGATGATCAGGTAAATGCCGCCGAGCAGAAGCGCCGCGGCGCAGACCTCGCCGATCACGCCGCCGTGGACGCCGAGCAGCAGCTTGGGGAAGGAATCCCAGCCGAGCCGATCCATGAACGTCAGCGGCGTCGCGGTGGAGACCGCGTCCACCACATTGGCGACGATCGGGTAGCTGAGCTTCGGGACCGCGTAGGTGGTCATGTCCGTGGTGAAGGAGAACATGATCACGATGCGGCCGACCAGCGCGGGGTTCATGAAGTTGCAGCCGAGGCCGCCGAAGAGCATCTTGACGAGGATGATGGCGGCGACGTCGCCGATCAGCATTTCCCAGATCGGCATGCCGACGGGGACGTTGAAGGCCAAAAGCATGCCGGTGACGACGGCGGAGAGGTCCCCGACCGTGACGGGCTTTTTCATCGCCTTCTCCCAGACGAACTCCAGCAGCACGCAGGCGGCGACGGACACGCAGGTGAGCAGCAGCGCGCGGAAGCCGAAGATCACCACGGAAGCGATCAGCGCCGGACAAAGGGCGATGATGACGTCGAGCATGATGCGCTGCGTCGTGCGTTCGGAGCGGATGTGGGGCGATACGGTGGTGGTCATGGTGCTCATTTCGCGCTCGCCTCCTTTTCCTTCTCCGCGGCGGCGGCCTTCTCGGCGGCCTTCGCGGCCTTGCGCTCCGCCTCGGCCTTCTGCGCGGCGTTGTACTTATTCAGCATCGTCTTGCTGAGCTTGTTGCACTCGACCAAGCGCCGGTGCGCCGGGCAGGCGAAGGCGCAGCAGCCGCACTCCATACACAGGTTGACCTTGAGCTTGCCCAGCCGCGCAGCGTCGCCGGCGAGGAAGGCGTGCTCGATCTCCGTGGGCATGAGGTTGAGCGGGCAGGCGTCGATGCATCGGCCGCAGCGGATGCAGGCGCTCGGCTCGGGCAGCACGGCGTCCTTTTCGTCAAAGCAGAGGATCGCGCCGGTGTTCTTGACGACGACCTCGCCGTCGTCCGGGACGGAGACGCCCATCATCGGGCCGCCGAGAATGATCTTCTTCGGGGCGCACTTGTAGCCGCCCGTGAACTCCACAACGTCCTTGATGGCCGTGCCGATCGGGACGATGACGTTCTGCGGGTTCTTGATCGCGCTGCCGTCCACGGTGACGTACTTTTCCACCAGCGGCATGCCGGTGCGGATGTAGCGCTCGATCGTGACGAGCGTGGAGGTGTTGATGACGATGCAGCCGACGTCGATGGGCAGCTTGCCCTCCGGGACGATGCGGCCGGTGGTGTTGTGGATGAGGACCTTTTCGCCGCCCTGCGGGTAGAGCGCCGGGAGGGCGTTGACCTCGGCATAGTCCTTGCCGGCGAGCAGTTCCCTGAGCTTCTTGACGCACGCGGGCTTGTTGTTCTCGATGCCGATGATGACCTTCGCCTTCGGGTAGTAGCCGTGCAGCAGCTCGATGCCGTCCACGAGTTTGTCCGCATCGTCCAGCATCGTGCGGGTGTCCGCGGTGATGTAGGGCTCGCACTCCGCGCCGTTGACGCAGATGAAGTCCACCTTCTCCGGGTCCACCTTGAGCTTCACGCTGGTCGGGAAGCCCGCGCCGCCGAGGCCGACCACGCCGCTGTCGCGCACCGCGTTGATGAAGCTGTCGAAGTCCGTGACCTCGGGGGCCTTGAGCGCCTCGTACGGCGTCTGCTGCCCGTCCGTCTCAATGACGACGGCGTCGCACACCGCGCCGTGGAACAGCAGCATCTTGTCGATCTTCTTGACCTTGCCGGAAACGCCGGAGTAGACCGGGGACGAAACAAAGCCGCCCGCCTCTCCGATGCGCTGCCCGACCTTGACCTCATCTCCGGCCTTCACCACCGGAGTCGCCGGCTTGCCGATGTTCATCGACATGGGGATCGTGACCATCGCCGGCGGAGGCATCCGTGTCGGAACGGATTCCGCGGTGTTCTTGCGGTGGGGCACATGAACACCGTGCAGCAATCTGATTGACACTACATTCCCTCCTTGTTATACTCATTTCCAAGGGTTCTTGTGATGCGGGAATCTAAATATGAACTTGTTCATATTTTCCCTATGCATTAAGGTCATAATACCATGCTTTTTTTGCAAACGCAAGGAGTAACCGATGGTCAGACGGGCAAAAAACGCGAAAATCGCGTTAATTATTTTTATAACGTTCTTTTTCGCCCTTTCCCTGTCCGGCTGCGGGCAGAAAGCCGCCGCGCGGACCGAGCAGACCTTCGCGCTGGACACGCTTGTGGCCGTCACCTACTACCGGGACGCCGACCGCGACGCCGTGCTGGACGCGCTGGCGCTTTGCCGGGAATACGAGCTTGTCTTCTCCCGGACGAACCCGGAAAGCGAGCTGTACCGGCTCAACGCGGCGGGTACGGCTGCGGTCTCCCCGGCGCTGCGCGAGGTGCTCACGCTGGCGCTTTCGTACTGCGCCGACAGCGGCGGGCGCTATGACGTCACGATGGGGGCGGTGAGCGCGCTTTATGACTTCGGCGGCGACGCGCACCGGCCGGACGGCGCGGCGCTGGCCGAGGCGGTCTCGCATGTCGGATGGGAAAAGGTGCGCATCGAGGGCGACACGGTGACGCTGGGCGATCCGGCGGCGGTGCTCGACCTCGGGAGCGTGGCGAAGGGCTGGATCGCGGACCGGATGAAGGAGCTGCTGGCGGAGCGCGGCGTGGAGCATGCGATCCTCTCGCTGGGCGGGAACATCCTCACGCTCGGCGGCAGGCCGGACGGCGCGGCGTACAAGGTCGGCATTCAGTACCCGGAGAAAGATTCGACGGCGCTGGCGGCGACGGTGCGCACGCGGGAAGAAAGCGTCGTGACCAGCGGCGTTTATGAGCGATTCTTCGTCGAAAACGGGACGGTTTATTCGCACATTCTCGACCCGGAAACGGGGCTGCCGCTGCAAAACGGGCTGTTGGCCGTCAGCGTCGTGGGGCCCTGCTCGGCGCGGTGCGACGCGCTATCGACGCTCTGTTTCGCGCTGGGGCTTGACGAGGGCTTGGCATACATCGACGCGCTGGACGGCTACGAGGCGGTGTTCGTCACGGACGACCATGCGCTGCACCGCAGCGCCGGGTTCGCGGCCTTGGAAGTTGCATAAATATTGCGGCGCGCCGGGGTCGGCGCGCCCTACGGCGGCGGTCTGTTGTGAAACGCACGGCAAACCAGTCATTCCGAGCCGGCGCACGCCGGCGTGGGAATCCGTTTTCTCAAGGGATACGGATTCCAACGGCACCTTGCGGGGCCTCGCAATGACCGGCGCGGGCGTTTCGCGGCAGGCCTTTTTTGCATGTTCTTCAACCTTTGGACATACCATTCCCACAGGAGATGGTATGTATGCTGATGACGTATATCTGGCTCGGGATGGTCGCCGCCGCGCTGCTCTGGGGCGCGCACGCCGGGACGCTGGAGGCCGTGTCCGCCGCGGTGACCGAGGGCGCGCAGAGCGCCGTGACGCTGTGCCTCGGCATCGCCGGGGCGCTGATGCTGTGGTCGGCGCTGATGGAGCTGATGCGGCAAAGCGGGCTGTTGGCCGGGCTCACAAAGCTGCTGCGCCCGCTGCTGCGGCGCTTTTATCCGGCGGCCTTCGATACGCCGGACGGCGGCGGGGACGCGATCGCGCTCAATTTCACGGCGAATCTGCTCGGCCTCGGCTCCGCGGCCACCCCGGCGGGGCTGTGCGCGGCGAAGGCGATGGCGAGGCGCTCAGGCGGCACGGCGAGCAACGAGCTGTGCGCCCTTGTCGTGATGAACACGGCGTCCGTGCAGCTCATTCCCGCGACGGTGGCGGCGGTGCGCGCCTCGCTCGGCGCGGCGGCCCCCTTCGACATCCTCCCCTGCGTGTGGCTGGCCAGCGTGTGTAGCGTCTGCGCGGGGGTTTTGAGCGCAAAGGTGCTCGGAAAATGCTTTCCGGCATGACCGCGCTGCTGATCCCCGCGCTGCTGGGTGGCATGGCGCTGTTCGCCGCGCTGCGCGGCGTGGACGCCTACGGCGCGCTGTGCGCCGGGGCGCGGGACGGCCTGCGCGTCGTGAAGGACATTCTGCCGCCGCTCGCGGTGCTGCTGACCGCCGTCGCGATGCTGCGCGCCTCCGGCGCGCTGGACGCGCTCGCGGCGGCCCTCTCCCCCGCCCTGCGCTTTCTCGGCATCCCGCCGGAGTGCGCGCCGCTTCTGTTCCTGCGCCCCTTCTCCGGCAGCGGCGCGCTGGCCGTCGGCAGCGAGCTGATGCGGCGCTACGGCCCGGACAGCACGGTCGGGCGCACGGCGGCGGTGATGCTCGGCAGCACGGAGACGACCTTTTACGTCGTCGGCGTCTACTTCGGCGCGGCAGGCATCCGCAAAACGCGCCACGCGATCCCCGCGGCGCTTATCGCGGACCTTGTCGGCTTCGTCGCCGCCGCCGCGGCGGTGCGCTGGTTCATGAAATGAAACGGGAGGGGCAAGCCCCTCCCCTATATGTATTTCGATTGTTGCAGGTTAAAGGATTTTTTCCAGCACCGTCGCCCAGAGCGGGATCGTGACGACGCACAAAAGCGTGGAGACCACGACCATGCAGCCGCCGGCGATGCGCGCGTCGGTGGCCTCGGGGTCGTAGCGCAGCAGGAAGGTCGGCAAAAGCGAGGCCACAGGCATCGCGTAAAAGAACATCGTCGCGCGGATGATCTCATGCTTGACGCCGAGCAGCCAGAAGACGCCGACCATCAGCGCCGGAATCACGAGCAGCCGCGCCGCGGCGACGGCAAAGACGGCGGGATAGCGGAACACGTCGCGCCACTTCGCGTCCGCGAGGATCGCGCCGCAGAGGATCAGGCCGAGCGGCGAGGCCATCGCGCCCAGCGACGCGATCGTGCTTGTGACGACCGCGGGCAGCTCGATGCGCGTCACGTAAACGAAAAAGCCGAGGAACACGGCGATCACCGGCTCGCACAGGAACTTCTTCAGCGTCTCGCGCCAGTCGGTCTTCTCGCCGCGCTTGCCCAGCATCACCGCCGCGCCGCCGTAGAACATCACGCGGATCGGCAGTGTAAAGATCACGTAGGTGAACGCGCCCTCCGCGCCGTAGAGCTCGCTGACGACGGGCAGGCCGATGAAGGTGAAGTTGGTGAACAGCATCGCGAAGCGGCAGGTCTTCCCCAGCTTGGTCTTCGCCCCGCCGGTCACGAGCGTGGTCAGCGCGAAGAGCAGCGCCATGCCGCCGACGCTCAGGCCGAGCAGCAGCGGCGTTTCCAGCAGCTTGTCCGCGCTGTACTCGATGCGGAAGGAGTTGAACACCATGCACGGCAGCGGGATGGACATGACGAAGCGCGTGAGGGCCTTGTCGAAGCCGTCCTGCATGACTTTCAGACACCGCGCGACATAGCCCACGGCGATGAAGAGGATCAGTTTTAGGGAGAGTTGGAAGACAGTCATAGGTTCAAAAAGTGTTACGGATTGCCACACCAGTGACATCGGTCACTGGTTCGCAATGACCGGTTTACAAACGTTTTCCATCGTTTCTTACCGCCATTGTTCGGACAGGTCTTTCCAGTATGGATTCTTCGATTCGATCAGCTTGTTTTTCCGTTTTCGGTTCCAGCCCTTGATCTGCTTTTCCCTTGTGATCGCATCGTAAGGTTCCGATAGTTCCTCGTAGTAAACCAACTTGTGGATATGATACCTTGCAGTAAAGCTGTCGGGATCGAGTTTACTTCGATGCTCGCAGAGCCGCCGCTCAAGATCTGCGGTCACGCCGGTATACAGGCAGACGTTTGTGTCATTTGCAAGTATATAGACAAACACGACAACGTACATCCTCCGTCATTCCGAGCCAGTGCGCACACTGGCGTGGGAATCCGTTCTCCTTTTGGAGAGCGCAGGATCACCACGCCAGTCATCTTTTCAGGTATTCGCCTTCACATTCTGTCCGGGGCGCTGACGCCGAGGATGGCGAGGGCGTTTTCCAGCACGCGGCGCGTGCAGTCGGCCAGCAGCAGGCGCGCCTTCGCCAGCGCCTCCGCCTCGCCCTTGATGCGGCAGGCGGTATAGAAGCGGTGGAAGCAGCCGGCCAGCTCGGTGCAGTATGCGCCGATGCGGGCGGGGTTGTAGTCGCGCGCGGCGATGCGGATCTCCTCCGGCAGCGCCGAGAGCTGCTTTATGAGCGCGCGCTCCGTGTCGTCGGCAAGCAGCGCGGGGTCGACCTCCGTCGGCGCGGGGACGGTCAGGCCGTCGGCGGCGAGGTTCGCCAGCATCGTGCAGATGCGGGCGTGGGCGTACTGGACGTAGTAGACCGGGTTCTCGCTGTCCTGCCGGACCGCCAAGCTCAGGTCAAAGTCCATCTGGCTCTCCGGCTTGGAGTTGAAGAACCAGCGGGCGGCGTCCACCGGGATCTCGTCGAGCAGGTCGCTCAGGGAGATGGCCTTGCCCGTGCGCTTGGACATGCGGACCTCCACGCCGTCCTGCAGCAGCTTCACAAGCTGCATCAGCACGATGTCGAGCCGGTGCTCCCCGTCGAGGCCGAGCGCGTCCATCGCGCCCTTGAGCCGGGCGACGTGGCCGTGGTGGTCGGCGCCCCAGATGTTGATGACCTTGTCAAAGCCGCGCACCGCGAACTTGTTGCGGTGATAGGCGATGTCGGCGGCGAAGTAGGTGTAAAAGCCGTTGGCGCGGCGCAGCACGTCGTCCTTCAAGCCGAGCTTTTCGATGTCCTCCGGCTTCTTCCCCGCCGCAAGCAGCTTGTCCGCGAGGATGCGCGAGGTGGCGAGCCACACGGCGCCGTCCTTCTCATATGTATAGCCGAGCTTCTCGAGCGCCGCGACGGTGTCCGCGACGTATCCGGAATTATGTAAACTAGATTCGTAGAACCACTCGTCATAGTGGATGTGGTAGCGCGCAAGGTCGGCCTTCATCTTCGGCAGGTTGACCGACAGGCCGTATTGGGCCATGGCGGTGTGGCGCTCCGCGACGGGCTTGTCCAGCCAGCCGTCGCCCTCCTTGGCGCGGAAGCCCTTGGCCAGCTCGATGATGTCCTCGCCGTGGTAGCCGTCCTCCGGGAATACGACGGCGTCCTCGCCCAGGATAAGCTGGCGGTAGCGCGCGTCGATGGATTCGGCAAACTTCTCGATCTGGTTGCCGGCGTCGTTGACGTAGAATTCGCGCCAGACGTCCGCGCCCGCGCAGTGCAGCACCTCGGCCAGCGCGTCCCCGAGGACGCCGCCGCGGGCGTTGCCCATGTGCATCGGGCCGGTGGGGTTGGCGGAGACGAACTCCACCATGATCTTCTGCCCGTGGAGCGCGTCGGACTTGCCGTAGTCGGCCCCCTCCGCACACACGGCGGCGAGCACGTCGCCGTACCAGCGCTCACCGAGGCGGAAGTTCAGGAAGCCGGGGCCGGCGATCTCGACCGCGCGGAACCAGCTGCCGGAGAGGTCCATGTGATCGACGAGCGCCTGCGCGATCTGGCGCGGCGCGGCGTGCAGCGCCTTTGCCGCCGCCATGGCGTGGTTGGCGGCGTAGTCGCCGTTGCGCACGTCCTTCGGGATCTCGACCGTGCCGGTCAGCGTGGCGCCCGTGGGCAGCGCGCCGGCGTCCGCCGCGGCGGTGTAAGCGCGCTGCAACAGCGCGTCGATCTGCTTCTTTGCCTGCTCAATGAGGTTCATGATCTCAATTCCTTTTCTCTGACGTTGATGAGGAAACGGTTGCGGCTGAGGTACGACTGGTTGAAGTTGAGGTCGTATTCGATCTCGACGTCGCCGCCGTGCTCGTCCAGCGTGGTCTCCAGCCGCTTGGTGCTCACGCCGAGGTTCAGCGAGCCGAAGTCCGTTTGGTAGCGGAAGCGCTGCTTCTCGCCGCGGCGGAAGACCATCTGCGTGTTCACGCTGCCGCGCCGGGAGAGGACGACCTCCTCCGGCTTGATATGCAGGTCCGTGCGCGTGCCGCCCAGGCCGGTCAGCTCGCTTTCCATGTAGGAAAGCTTAACGCCGTCCGGCGCGTAGTCGTAGGTCCCCTGCGTAATGAGCTCGGGACCGTCGCAGTCGCGCCCGTCGATGTTCTGGATGCTGTGAATGGTGATGAGTACGTCTTTGTTCATAGGTTCTCCTGATGGATATGTAATTCGGCGGATATGGGGTGGCCGAGGAAGATCGCGCCGAGGCGCTCAAACTCCGCGGTGCTGCCGGAGGTGAACCAGCGGCGCTCCCCCGCTTCGCGCTGTGCGAGCATCTCCCGCGCCGAAAGCGAGCGCCGCAGCGCCCGCGCGGTCTCCTCCCCGACGGAGAGCAGCGCAACGTCCGGGCCCATGTAGCGCGCGATGGTCTCGCGGAACAGTGGAAAGTGGGTGCAGGCCAGCAGCAGCGTGTCGGGCTTCTGCGCCTTGATCGGGGCGAATTCCCGCGCCACCGCGGCGGCGGCCTCCGGGTCGTCGGCGGAGAAGTGGC
>CAMJPK010000068.1 GCA_946407675.1 uncultured Clostridia bacterium | reverse complement strand
GAAGGCGTCGAAGTCCAGCTCGTCGACCGCCTCGCACTGCCACAGGCGCAGCGTGGAGATGTTGTCGTTCTGGTAGCCGATGATGGGCACGTCGTAGGGCACGCACAGCACGCTGTGGTCCGGGAAGTCGATGCGGACGGTGTGCTTCTCGCGGCGGTAGGACCAGGGATCGCCGTGCTTCAGCCAGTCGTCGGCCAGCTCGCGCTGGTTGCCGTTTTCGTCGATGCGCTGGCGGAACAGGCCGAAGCGGTAGCGCAGGCCGTAGCCGGTCAGCGGGATCTGCTCGGTCGCCGCGGCGTCCAGGTAGCAGGCGGCGAGGCGGCCCAGACCGCCGTTGCCGAGCGCGGCGTCCTCGATCTCCTCGAGGCAGGCCAGATCGACGCCCTTGATGGCGAAGAGCGACTTGAGCTCGTCAAGCAGGCCGAGATTGAACAGGTTCGAATAGACCAGGCGGCCGATCAGGTACTCGGCGGAAAAATAGTAGGCGTGGCGCTTACTCTTGCGCGTGGCCTTGCACTCCGACCAGCGGCGGGAGAGCTGCATCATGATCACGTGGCCGAGCGCGCCGTGCAGTTCGTCCGGGGACGCCTCCTTCATGGAAACGTCGTAGGTCAGCTTCAGATATTCGTTGGTATCCGCAATGATGCGGCTGGTATCAAGTTCCATAAATTCTCCTTCATCTATGCGCATGGAAGCATTCGCATTACAACAAAATTACTGTGGTATTATCCTATAGATGTCACGATTTTGCAAGCTATTTTTCGCCCTTCGTTGCAATTTTTCTTCCCGCGTCCTATAATTATATCGTATTGAACCAAGTTATGCCAAAATGGAGGAAAGAATCATGGTACTCGACCGTCTGGAGCCCCAAAGCGTCTTCCGCTTCTTTGAGGAGATCTGCGCGATCCCGCACGGCAGCGGCAATACAAAGGCGATCAGCGACTACTGCGTCCGCTTCGCGCGATCGCGCGGCCTGGAGCATTATCAGGACGCGCTGGGCAACGTCATTGTCATCGCGCCCGCCGCGCCGGGTTACGAGGACGCGCCGCCGATCATCGTGCAGGGGCACCTCGACATGGTCTGCGCCAAGGCGCCGGGCTGCGAAAAGGACATGGCGCGCGAGGGGCTCGATCTGTTCGTCGACGGCGACCTGATCGGCGCGCGCGGCACCTCGCTGGGCGGGGACGACGGCGCGGCGGTGGCGATGATCCTCGCGCTGCTGGACGATCCCACGATCCCCCGCCCACGGCTGGAGGCGGTGCTCACCGTGGACGAGGAGACCGGGATGTTCGGCGTGCAGGGGCTGGACGTGTCCCCTTTGCGCGGCCGGACGATGCTGAACCTTGACAGCGAGGAGGAGGGCGTGTTCACCGTCGGCTGCGCCGGCGGCGCGCGCGTTTATCTGCGCTGGACGCCGCGGCGCGAGACCGTGGCGGCCCTGCCGCTGCGCGTCACGATCGAGGGACTGCGCGGCGGCCACTCCGGCGTGGAGATCGACAAGGGGCGCGGCAACGCCAACATCCTCATGGGGCGGCTGCTGCGCGCGCTGGACGCGGCGGCGTCGCTGCGCCTTGTGTCGCTGCGCGGCGGCACGGCGGACAACGCCATTGCCCTGTCCTGCGCCGCGGAGATCGCCGTTGCGCCGGAGAACGCGGAGGCGGCCTACGCCGCGGTGGACGCCGTGTGCGGCACGCTGCGTGCGGAATATGCGCTGACCGATCCCGGCGTGCGCGTCGGCGTCGCGCCCGGGCAGCCGGGTGAGATCGACGTGCTGTGCGAGGCGGACACCGCGCGCGTGCTAGATGCGCTGACGCTGGCGCCCAACGGCGTGCAGGCCATGAGCTTTGCCCTGCCCGGCCTGCCGGAGACCAGCCTGAACCTCGGCGTGCTGACGCTGGACGACGCCGGCGCCGTGATGACCTTCTCGGTGCGCTCCGCCGTCGCCAGTCAGAAGCGCGCGCTCATCGCGAAGCTGGGCTGCCTCGCCCGCGTCACGGGCGCGCAGGTGGATTTGAGCGGCGAGTATCCGGCGTGGGAATACCGGGCCGACTCCCCCCTGCGCGAGCGCATGGTGCGGATTTATGAAGAGATGTTCTCCGCGCAGCCGAAGGTCGTCTCGATCCACGCGGGGCTGGAGTGCGGGCTGCTTGCCGAGAAGCTGCCGGGGCTCGACTGCGTCTCCATCGGGCCGCAGATGCTGGGCATCCACACGGCAAACGAGCGCATGTCCGTCTCCAGCATGGCGCGGACCTGGGCCTTCGTCAAGGCGGTTTTGAAAGCGAGCGTCTGAGATGGCATGGGATTCACCGATCACCTCCCCCGCGCAGCTTGAGGCGGCGGTGCTGGAGCTCGGCTTTCTCCCCTTCTTCAAGAACAGCATTCCCGGCTTTTCGATCGCGGAGCGTACGCCGCCGGAATACTGGTTCGTCAAGGACCGCGAGGGGCCGTGGGAGTGGAAGGGGCCGGTAGTGCGCGGCGGGAAGTGCGCCTACGGCAAGTTTTTCCATGGCAAGGCCGTGTACGTCGCGCTGGACTGGCTGCCCGACCTTGTCAACTACCGGCGCGACGGCTATGACTTTGACGCCCGCTGCGACGAGGGCCTGTGCTCTTGGCACGAAAAGCGCGTGTACGAAACGCTCGCCGCCGCCGGGAGCATGCGCAGCCGGGATCTGAAGGAGGATTGCGGCTACGGCAGCGACGGCATGCGCGGCTTTGATCAGGTCGTGACGCGGCTGCAGATGCTCACCTATCTGTGCATCGCGGATTTTGAGTATGAGCTGGACCGGCACGGCAAGCCCTACGGCTGGGGCGTGGCGCGCTATACGACGCCGGAGGCGCTGTACGGGCGCCGGATCGTGCGATCGGCCTACCGGCGGGCGCCGGAGGAATCCTTGGCGCGCATCGTGACGCATCTGGCCGGGGTATTGCCCGCGGACGAGAAGAAGATCGCGCGGTTGGTGAAATTTTAACAATGCGGCGCGATGCGGGCGGCGGCGGGCAATGCGGCGCGCCGAGTCGTCGCGCCCTACGGGGCGTCGGGCCATAGAAAAAATCGCTGCGCGCCGGGGAACGGCGCGCAGCGATTTGCGTTTTACAATCAATCGTTTGTGTAGTTGTCGAAATAGCCCTGAATGAGAATGATCGGGGTGCCCTTGTCGCCGCTGCCGCTCGTGAGGTCGCACAGCGAGCCGATCAGGTCGGTCAGGTTGCGGGGCGTGGTGCCCTCGGAGACCATGTTGCCGACGAGGGAGGCGCCGTCCTTCGCGCGGATGCGCGCGGAGATGGCAGCCTTCAGCGCGTCACCCTTGAGGTCGCCGAAGTCGTTGTCCGCGAGGTACTTGAGCTTCAGCTCGTTGGGCGTGCCGACCAAACCGGCGGTATAGCCCGGGGACACGACGGGGTCGGCCAGCTCCCAGATCTTGCCGACGGGGTCCTTGAACGCGCCGTCGCCGTAGACCATGGCCTCGATGCGCTTGCCGGTGGCCGCGCTCAGCTTCTCCCCGATGGCCGCCGCGACCTCCATGCAGTTGACCGGGAAGAGCTTGACGGTCTCATCGGTTGCCTTGTTGGAGCCGAGCAGACCGAACTGCGGGTTGCAGCCGCTGCCGTCAACGGGCTCGGTGAGGATGTCGTCCAGCCCCAGCACGACCTTCGCGCCGGCGGCCTTCAGAAGGCGCTTGCTGCGCGCGCGGGTGTGGATGTCGCAGGTGATGACCGTGTCGGTGTAGTCGAGGATGGCCTGCACGCGGTTGGCGAACACGACCTCAACCTCCGCGCCGCGGGCGCGGACCAGCTCGGAATAGAAATCAATGTAATCCACGCCGGTGAAGGGGTGCACCGCGCTGCCGAAGGCCTTGCGAAACTGCTCCAGCGACAGGACGTCGGCATAGGGGTCGATGCCGGCCTCGTCCACCTGGTCCATGCTGACCAGATGGTTGCCCACCTCGTCGGAGGGATAGGAGAGCATCAGAACGACCTTTTTGCAGCCGGCGGCGATGCCGCTCAAGCAGACGGCGAAGCGGTTGCGGCTGAGGATCGGGAAGCAGACGCCCACCGTGCCGCCGCCGGTCTTGGCGCGGACGTCGGCGGCGATCTGCGCAACCGTGGCGTAGTTGCCCTGTGAGCGGGCGACGACGGACTCGGTGACGGCGACAACGTCGCGGTCATGCGGGGTGATGCCGTTTTCGCGCATAGCGGTCAGAACGCTCTGCACGGTGATGTCGACGATGTCGTCCCCCTGCCGGATGATCGGGGCGCGCACGCCGCGAACCACGGTTCCGATGGATCTGCTCATGATGATTCCCCATTTTCAAATAGTTTGGTGTTCAAAAACACGCCAAACAGTTTACATGAAATTGCATGATTTGTAAATATAGTTTCGCAAAAAAGCGAGAGAATACAACGTTATGTATACCACGCAAAGGGAAACACGCCCCCGCCGCGGCCGCGGCGGGGGCGGAATGTCATCTTCCGAAAATGCCCGTGATCGCGTTCACGGCGTTCTGCAGCTTCTGCGCGACGGTATCCAGCGACTGTACCAGATCGTTGAGGGAATTCACGTCGATGTCCTTGAGGTTGTTCGCCGCATCCTTCAGCGCGTCGACCGCTTTGTTGAGCGTCGTGACATCGACGCCGTTGAGCTTGCCGGCCGCGTCGCGCAGGGAGGACACCGCGCCGTTGAGCTGCACGACGTCCACGCCGCCGAGCATCTCCGCGGCCTCCTTCAGCGCCGCGACCGTATCGTCCAGCTGCGACAGGTCCAGCGCCTGCAGCCGGAGCGTGATGCTGCGCAGATCGTCCACGATGGCGTTGATCTGCTGCATATCCAGCGTGCGCAGCGTCTCCTCGGTCAAAAGCATCGTGCGCTGCATGGAGCCGAGTGCGCGCGCGGCGAACAGCCCGCCGACCAGCAGCGCGATCACCAGTAGCACCAGCAGCGCGGTTTGCAGCCGCGCGTGCTGCAGTTGCTTTTTGCGATAGACTTCCTCCGTCATCTCAAGCACCCTCCTTTTCCCCCATCACCGCGAGGAAGGGCCCGCGCAGCGCCGGGAGCAGGTCGATGATCTCCGGATCGAACTGCCGCCCCCGCTCCTCGGTGAGGATCTGGAAGGCCTGCTCCGGCGGCATGGCCTTCTTATAGCAGCGCTCGGACACCAGCGCGTCAAACACGTCCGCCACGGACATGATGCGCGCCGGCAGCGGGATCGCCTCCCCTGCCAGGGCGTTGGGATAGCCGCTGCCGTCCCAGCGCTCGTGATGGCCCGTCGCGATCTCGGCGGCGGTTTGCAGAAAGGCCGCGTCGTCCAGGTTGCCGAGGATGTTGTGCACCATCTCGCCGCCCTTGGCCGCGTGCTGCTTCATCTCCTCGAACTCCTCCGGCGTCAGCTTGCCGGGCTTTTGCAAAATGCGGTCGGACACCGCGATCTTCCCGATGTCGTGCAGCGGCGCGGCGCGGACGATGCGCTCCACCGTCTCGTCCGTCAGCTCGTCGGCGTGCTTGCCGGCGCGCTGCATCTCGCGGGCAATGAGCTCGACATAGCGCTTCGTGCGCGTCACATGCTCGCCGGTGGAGACGTCGCGCGACTCGATGAGGGCCGCGAGGTCGTCGATCACGTGGCTTTGCAGGGCGTTGCGCCGGGCCATCTCGCGGCGGATCTTCTCCGACAGCTCCGCCTGCCGCATCAGAAGCTTGCGGTTGCGCCGGGAGATGCCCGCGGCCAGCACCGCCACGGCGATCAGCGAGATGAGCCGCGGCAGGAAGTGGTGCGTAAACAGCTCCGTGAGGCGCTGCGGCGTGGCGAGCGCGACGCGCGCGGCGTAGGTCGCCTCCGCGGCGTTGGCCATGCCCTTGTGGAGATTCCGGTCAAAGCTGCCGAAGAAATACGCGCCGTAGACGCTGAGCAGCACCGTTATAACGGTCAGGATCATCACGAGCACGTTCTTGCGCGTGCGGTCCCGGTACTGGGCCGCGATCAGCGGCGGCACCGTCAGAAGCACGACCGCATGGCCGCTCAGCGCGACGCAAAACAGCGCGATCTCCACGTAGCAGAAGCAGATGATCAGGCCCTTGAACCACGGCGCGCGGCAGATGGAGGGCTGGCGCTTCCACACCCGGTCGTGGAGGAACCAGATCAGCAGCGGCGTGAGGCAAATGAGCATGCACAGCGACATGGTGACGCGCATATAGGTCCGCTCAACGATGAAAATGCCGATCTCGTTGAGCGCGACGCAGACCACCGTGCAGGCGAAGATCACCGCGGAGCAGCGCAGGCTGAAGCGGTTGGCCTTCTCCTCGGCATCGGTATAGAGCGCCTCCGTGATCGGATCGGGCGCGGCATCCGGCTTCATGCATCCACCTCCGTTTCCTTGGGTTTTCATTACAGATCATGTTAGCATATTCCGCCCGACAAGTCAATTCGCATGGACTTTCCGGCGCGGGCGTTGTATAATGGTTTTATGACGAAACTTCCCGAAAGGAGGCGCGGCGCATGGATGAGCTGCTTTCCAAGCTGAATGAGGCCCAGCGCACCGCCGTGACGACCACGGAGGGCTTTGTCCGCGTCATCGCGGGCGCGGGCAGCGGCAAGACCCGCGCGCTCTCCCACCGCTTTGCGTACCTTGTGCTGAACCTGGGCATTCTGCCGGGGAACATTCTGTGCGTGACCTTCACGAACAAGTCCGCCAACGAGATGCGCCAGCGCATCCACAAGCTCACCGGCGACAACGACACCGGCTACATCAACACCTTCCACGGCTTTTGCGTCTCGATACTGCGCGAGGATTCCCACGCCGTCCACTACCCCAAGAGCTTCATGGTGCTGGACAATCAGGACATCAACGCGATGCTGAAGATCATCTATGAGGAGCGCGGCCTGACGCTGCGCGATATGAGCTTCGGCGACGCGCGCGACATGATCGAGATCCAGAAGCTCTTCAAAAAGCCGGAATACTACCTCGACATGGTGGGCGATTCGCTGGAGGCGCTCAAGCAAAAGTACTGCGACGCGACGGGCACGCAGGACATCATCTTCTACGGCTATCTCTATCAGGAGAAGAAATGCTTCGCGCTGGACTACAACGACCTCATCAAATTCTCGCTGTACATTTTCGCCTCTTACCCGGAGATCCGCCAAAAGTGGCAAGCGCGGCTGGAGTACATCATGATCGACGAGTTTCAGGACATCGACCAGCTCCAGTATGAGCTGATGGAGGTCCTGTGCGGCTACCACAGGAACCTTTTCGTCGACGGGGACCCCGACCAGAAGATCTACACCTGGCGCGGCGCCAACGTGAAGTATCTGCTGGACTTTGACAGGCAGTTCCCCGGCACGCAGACCATTATGATGATGGAGAATTACCGCTCCACGCCGGAGATTTTGCACGCGGCCAACGCGCTCATCGACAAAAACCGCAACCGCATGAAGAAGGAGCTTCTCCCCCGCCTGCCCGCCGGCGGTCCGGTGCGCTGCTATCACGCGCAGACGCAGGACGGCGAGGCGAAATGGATCGCGGACACGCTGCACGCGCTGCACGACGCGGGCACGCCGTGGGGCGACTGCGCCGTGCTCTACCGCGCGCACTACGTCACGCGCGCCGTCGAAGCCTCCCTGCGCGACGCCGAGGTGCCCTTTGCCATCTACAGCGGCGTGCAGTTCTACGACCGCGCGGAGGTCAAGGACGCGCTTTCCTATCTGCGCATGGCGGTCTACCAGGACGATCTGAGCTTTCTGCGCATCGCCAACAGCCCGAAGCGCAACCTCGGGCAGCGGCGCATCGCGTTTTTGCAGGACTGGGCCGCGCAGCACGGCGTGTCGCTGTACACCGCGCTGCGGCAGACGCTGGACGACGCGATCTTCAAGGGGACGAAGGCCGCGGGCTTTGTGGCGCTCATCGAGCACTTCTCCGGCCAGACGCGGACGCTGACCGTTTCCGAGCTGCTCTCCGCGCTTTTGGACCGCAGCGGCTATGAGCTGGCGCTGCGCACCGAGGGCAGCCAGGAGCGGCTGGACAACCTCGCGGAGCTGAAGCAGTCCGTCCACGAGTTTGAGATCTCCTGCGGCGAGGAGGCCGACCCCGAGGCCTATCTCGCCCACGTCGCGCTCTACACCGCCGGCGATCTCGACGCCAAGGGCGACCGCGTGAAGCTCATGACCGTGCACGCGGCGAAGGGGCTTGAATTCCCCCATGTGTTCCTCTGCGGGCTCAACGAGGGCATCTTCCCCTCCCGCCGCGTCGGGACGCTGGAGGCCATGGAGGAGGAGCGACGGCTGTGCTTCGTCGCGCTCACCCGCGCCGAACAAGGGCTGTACCTCTCCGAGGCGGAGGGGCGCAACCTCGACGGCTCGCCGCGCTTCCCCTCCCGCTTCCTGCTGGATATTTCCCCGGAGAATCTGGTCTACGACCGCGCCCCGGCGGACGAGCTGCTGCAAAACGCATGGGAGTACATCGAGCAAAGCACGCGCCTTCTGCCGGAAAACCGCAACGATGCGCTGTTCGCGCCGGGTACGCGGGTGCGCCACAGCGTCTTCGGCCCCGGCACCGTCCTCGACGCCGACACGGACAGGGGCGCGCACATCATCCAGTTCGACGGCATCTCCACCCCGCGCGCCGTCTCCTTCAAGGCAAAGCTGGAACGGATCTAGCGGAAACCGCTTGCTTTGCCGCAAAATCGGGCATATAATCGGTTTATACCGCGGTAACGATTTACCTTATGATACAGAATGATAGGGGGAATCCGCCCATGAAGAAGCTCATCGTCCTCTTGCTGGCCGCGCTTTTGCTTTTGTCCGGCTGCGCCGGCGGCAAGGCCCCGGAGCCCACGCCCGAGCCCACGCCGGAGGTCACCGAGACGCCCAAGCCGATCCCGACGCCCTCTCCCACCCCGGAGCCGACGCCGGAGCCGACGGAGGAGCCGGTCTCCCCGCCCACCGAGAGCGCGCCGCCGGAGCCCACTGTGTTTGCCGCGGAGCAGATCTACGCCCGCTGCATCCCGGCGGTGTTCCTCATCGACATCTATGACGACTACGGCAACGAGCTGTGGAGCGGCAGCGGCTTCTTCCTGGATGCGGAGGGCACCGCCGTCACGAACTACCACGTGGTTTACGGCGGAACCAGCGGCCAGATCACCGTCACCGACGCGGAGGGCAACGAAACCTACCGCACTGTCACGGGCGTGTACGCGTGGAATGAGGCCGAGGACTGGGCGATCCTTCAGACCGAGGGCGACGCCCCGGTCGATACCTGGCTGAAGCCCGGCGACCCGGCCACCGTGGTCGGCGGCGCGACGGTGTACGCCCTCGGCAGCCCGCTGGGCTTTTCCGCCTCGATCTCAAGCGGCATCATCTCCAACCCGACGCGTCTGATGGACGATCAGATCTACATCCAGACCACCGCCCCGATCAGCCCGGGCAGCAGCGGCGGCGCGCTGGTCAACAAGTACGGCGACGTCATCGGCATCACGACCGCCGGCATGATCGACGGCGAGAACCTCAACCTCGCCGTGCCCGTCACGCGCATCTCGGACGTGGAGCTGGGCGAGGCCGTCCCCATGGACGAGACCTATACAAAGCCCTCCGGGCTCATCTATCCCGACCAGAGCTACGTCACACTGGAGCCGGGCGAGACGATCGAGAGCGTCATCACGGCGATCAAGTACGACACCGAGGAGCTGCTGACCGTCCAGTACGAGATCGAGGACGAGGACATCGTCAGCTGTGAATGGGACAGCTGGGACGCGGACGATACCGAGGTCACGCTGCACCTCACCGCGGGCGACAAGTGCGGCAGCACGACGGTCTGGATCTATCTGCTCACCTCGGACAGCGAGGAGATCCTCGACGTCGACTATATCTACGTCACGGTCGCCGGCGGCGCGATCGAGCCGGAATACTTCAATTTCGACGTCGGCATCGGCCAGACCGGGACGATCAACATCACCGCGTATTCGTACTCCGGCGACAGCATCAAGATGCGCTATGAGCTCGAAAACCCCGACATCGCCACCTGCAAATGGGGCAGCTGGAGCGGCGATACGATCCCGCTGACGATCGAGGGCATCGAAAGCGGCGAGACCTACGTCTCCCTCTACATGCTCGATTCCGCAACGGATGAGATCATCGCGGAGGAGGTCTTCTACCTGAACATCGTCAAGGGCGCGCTCTCGATCGACTGCGACAGCGTCTACCTCGCCCCGGGCGAGGAGGCCACCGTCACCATCACCTCGGGCAGCTATATCCCCGACGCGATGCCGCGCATCCTCGTGGAGGAGGGCGAAAGCGACGTGATGCGCTATACCTGGGAGTCCGTCAGCGAGACCGAGGCCGTCGTCACGATCACCGCGCTCGAGGAGGGCTATGACTGGATCTACATCACGCTGGAGGACGAGGACGGCAACGAGTGGAACTGGGGCTTCATCGACGTGTATGTGAACACGGACGGCCCGGGGGAGGCCGTTGGCTAACGGAGATCGAAAAATTAATGAATCGCCCCTGTTCCTTTTGGAGCAGGGGCGATTTGTTGATGCGGCGTGCATTTCTCCCTCACCTGCCGCCTGCGGGCGGCACCCTCCCCCGCTGGGGGAGGGAAAAGAGCTCGGGATTCTCGCCGGCGCGACGCCTTACGCGCCGAGGCGGGCGGAGAGCTCGGCTTTGATCTCCGCGAGGAATTCGTCAGTGAGGACGGCGCGGACGGCGAAGCCGGGCTCGGCCATCTTCGCAAGGTCGGGCGTCATGACGCCGCGGCCGAGGACAGCCAGCGTCGCTTCGCCGAGCTGACGGCCGAAATTTTCCAGCGCGGCGTTGCCGTCCAGCTCACCGCGCTTTTGCAGCGCGCCGGACCAGGCGAAGATTGTCGCGACCGGGTTGGTGCCGCACTTCTCGCCCTTGAGGTACTTGTAGTAGTGGCGCGTCACGGTGCCGTGGGCGGCCTCGTACTCATACT
>CAMJPK010000067.1 GCA_946407675.1 uncultured Clostridia bacterium | reverse complement strand
CAACCGTCATCGTCCTCGTGACCGAGATCGGCACGGGCGTCACCGCCGCGGACAAGGACGTGTCCAACATGCTGCTGCGCGCGCGCAAGCCGGTCGTGCTGGTCGTCAACAAGATGGACAATCCGGCGAAGATCGACCCGAACTTCTACGAGTTCTATTCCCTCGGCCTCGGCGATCCGATCGCCGTCTCCGCCGTGCACGGCCACGGCACCGGCGACATGCTGGACGCCTGCCTGCAATACTTCCCGCCCGAGACGGAGGAGGCGGAGGACGACGACCGCATCCGCGTCGCCATCATCGGCAAGCCCAACGTGGGCAAATCTTCGCTCACCAACCTCATCGCCGGGGAAAAGCGCGTCATCGTCAGCGACGTGGCGGGCACGACGCGCGACGCCGTTGACACCGAGATCGACAACGCCTTCGGCAAATACGTCTTTATCGACACGGCGGGCATCCGCCGCAAGAGCAAGGTGGACGACCGCATCGAGAAGTTCTCCGTCATGCGCGCCCAGCTCGCCATCGAGCGGGCCGACGTCTGCCTCATCATGCTCGACGCGCGCGAGGGCGTCACCGAGCAGGACACCAAGATCGCCGGGCTGGCGCACGAGGCAGGCAAGGCCAGCATCCTCATCGTCAACAAGTGGGACCTCGTGGAGAAGGAGACCGGGACGATGGAGAAGATGCGCAAGCGCGTCATGGCCGACCTCAGCTTCATGTCCTACGCGCCGGTGCTGTTCATCTCCGCCGTCACGGGGCAGCGCGTACAGCGCATCTTCGAGCTCATCAACTTCGTCAACGACCAGGCCGCCATGCGCATCACCACCGGCATGCTCAACAACGTCCTGGCCGACGCGCAGGCGCGCGTCCAGCCGCCCAGCGACAAGGGCCGCCGCCTGAAGATCTACTATATGACGCAGACCGGCATCAAGCCGCCCAACTTTGTGGTCTTCTGCAACAGCAGCGAGCTGTTTCATTTTTCCTACCAGCGCTATCTGGAGAATCAGATCCGTGCGACCTTCGGACTGGAGGGTACCCCCATCCGAATGGTCATCCGCCAGAAAGGGGATAAGGAAGCATGAGAACCCTGTTTTTGATCCTGACCGCGATCATCGCCTATGCCCTCGGCAGCATCAACGGCGCCATCATCGCCGGGCGCTTCGTCTTCCGCAAGGATGTGCGAAAGTTCGGCAGCGGCAACGCCGGGCTCACGAACTATTACCGCAACTTCGGCACCCCCGGCATCGTGCTGCTCGTGCTCATCGACGTGCTGAAGACCGTTGCCGCCGTGCTGATCGGCGGGGCGCTGCTCAGCAAATTCGAGGCGCGCGAGGTCGGCATGCTCTTTGCCGGCTTCTGCACGATCCTCGGCCACATGTTCCCCGCGTACTACGGCTTCCGCGGCGGCAAGGGCGTCCTCTCGGGCGTCACGATGGCCTTCCTTGTGGACTGGCGCGTCGGGCTGTGCTGCTTCCTCACGTTTATGATTTTGCTGCTGTTCACGCGCTATGTCTCGCTGGGCAGCATCGTCGGCAGCGCGCTGTGCCCGGTGTACCTGTGGATCTTCGGGCACGAAAAGCTTTGCATCATCCTCGGCGCGCTGTGCGCAGTGCTGATCGTCGTCAAGCACGCGGAGAACATCGTCCGTCTGATCGGCGGCACGGAGCGGCGCCTGGACCTCGGCGACAGCGGCCGCCGGAAGCGCGACGACGACGAGGACTTTATTGATCCGTGACATTCCGTCCGAAACCGCACCGATCCCCCGCGGGGGATCGGTGCGGTTTCATTGTGCGGGAATCATAGTTGATTTGAGGAAAGAAACGTCCTATAATGTATAGGACAAAAGAATGTGCCGGCCGGGGGCGGCTCCCGGGCATACAAACCATACAAACGACGAGGAGGAGCGACATGACAAGGCAAGAGAAGATCAAGATCGCGGTGGACGCGGCGGTGGAAGCACAGATCCGGGACGACATCTGCGCCAGAAGCGCGATGTACGGCCTCAAGCAGGTGTTTGACTGGATCCCGGAGGACCTGGTGACGGCCTCGCTCTCCTTGGCGGGCGGCTGCGGCGCGGGCAGCGGCTCCTGCGGCGCCTACTGCGCGGGCCTGCTGGCCGTCGGCATGAGGTTCAACTCCACGATGGACGAGGAGAAGGAGCACCCGGAGGCCATCGAGCGCGGCTGCGCCAAGTTCGTGGAGTTTCGCGACCGCTTCCTGAAGGAGCGGGGCACCATCCTCTGCCCGGAGCTGCACAAGCAGGTGTTCGGGCGCAGCTATGTGTTCACCGATCCGGCGCAGCACGAGGAATTCGCCCAGCGCGCGGACCACAACGTGAAGTGCGCGGAGATCGTCGCGTCCGCCGTGAAGGTCGCGTGCGAGATGCTGCTGGACTATGAGGAGGCGGGCCAATGAAGATCGTCGTAGTCGGCGGCGTGGCCGCGGGCGCCTCGGCGGCGGTGCGCGCCCGGCGCATGGACGACAGGGCGGAGATCGTGCTGCTGGAGAAGGGGCCGTACGTCTCCTTTGCCAACTGCGGTCTGCCGTATTACGTGGGCGGCGACATCGAGGATCGGGACGATCTGCTGCTGGTCTCGCCGGAGCTGTTCAAAAACCGCTTCCATGTGGAGGTGCGGCTGCACCACGAGGCCGTCGCGATCGACCGCGCAGCGAAGACGCTGCGCGTCGCCGCCGAGGGGAAGGAATATGAAGAATCCTACGACAAGCTGATCCTCGCCCCCGGCTGCCGCCCCGTCGTGCCGCCGATCCCCGGCGTTGCGCTTTCCGGCATCCACACGGTGTTCACCGTTCCGGATGCGGACGCGATCGTGGCGCTGCTGCGCGGCGGCGCAAGCAGCGCCGTGGTCGTGGGCGGCGGCTTCATCGGGCTGGAGACGGCCGAAGGCCTTGCCAAGCGCGGCGTGAAGACCACGGTGGTGGAGATGCAGAGCCAGCTCATGACCATTTTCGATCCGGAATTCTCACTGCCCATGGAGGCGCACCTGCGCGACGCGGGCATCGACGTCCGGCTGCAAACGAGCGTAAAGGAGTTTCGCGGCGGGGAAGGCCGCGTGCGCGAGCTTGTGCTCAGCACCGGCGAGACGCTGAAGGCCGACCTCGTGATCATGGCCGCCGGGCTGCGCCCGCAGACCGAGCTGGCCGCGGCGGCGCATCTGCGCATCGGCGAGACCGGCGGCATCGTCGTGGACGACTGCATGCGCACATCCGATCCCGACATCTACGCCGCGGGCGACGCGGTGGAGTCCTGGCAGCGCGTCAGCGGCAGGCCGATCCGCGTCTCCCTTGCGACCAACGCGAACCGGCAGGGCCGCATCGCGGGCGACAACGCCGCGGGCGGGACGCTGCGCTATCACGGCACGCTGGCCACCTCGATCATCCGCGTGTGCGACATCACCGCGGCGCGCACCGGCCTCACGGCGCGCGAGGCGGAGGCGGCGGGGTATGCGCAGTACAGCGTCTACGCGCCCGAGCTCGCGCACGCCGGCTACTACCCGGACGCCGGGTGGCTGATCCTCAAGCTCACCGCCGAGAAGGAGACCGGCCGAATTCTCGGCGCGCAGGCCATCGGCGATCAGGGCGTGGACAAGCGCATCGACGTCATGGCCGCGGCGATCTGCGGCGGGTTGAAGGTCACGGATCTGGAGGACCTCGATCTGGCCTACGCGCCGCCCTATTCCTCGGCCAAGGGGCCGGAGATCATGGCGGGCATGATCGCCTCCAACGTGCTGCGCGGCGACGAGAAGATGCTGCTGCCCTCTGAGCTCGACGCCTTTCTGGCGCAGCCCGACACGGCGCTCATCGACATCCGCGAGCAGGGGGAGTGGGACGCCGGCTATATCCCCGGCGCGCGCCACATCCCGCTGGGCGCCCTGCGCGCCGACCCGGAGCAGCTGGAAAAGGGGAAGCGCTATGTGATCTACTGCGGCGTGGGCAAGCGCGCCCACACGGCCTGCCGCTTCCTGACACAGCACGGCTACGAGGTCTGGAACCTCTCCGGCGGCTGGAACGCCTACAACATGGATGTATAAGAACAACACACGGGGCTGCGCTCGGTTGAGCGCAGCCCCATTTTTCCTGGTTTTGCGGCGCGGTCAGACCACAAGCGTGATCCGGCTGCCGCCGCTTTTTTCTTTTGTGACGACGATCTGCCTGTCGATGCGCTCCTTGAGCTCGGACACGTGCGAGATGATCCCGACCAGGCGGTTGCTCTCGGTCAGGCCGGACAGCGCCCGCATCGCCTGCTGCAGGGATTCCTCGTCGAGCGAGCCGAAGCCCTCGTCCACGAACATCGTATCGAGCCGGATGCCGCCCGCGGAGGACTGGATCTCGTCGGACAATCCGAGCGCAAGCGACAGGGAGGCCTTGAAGGACTCGCCGCCTGAGAGCGTTTTGACCGAGCGCACGGTGCCGTTGTAGTGGTCCACCACGTCCAGCTCCAGACCGCTCTGGGAGCGGAAATCACCGGGATCGCTGCGGCGGCGCAGCTCGTACTGCGCGTCGGACATGACCATGAGGCGCAGATTGGCGCGCGCGAGGATCCGGTCAAAATACGTCATCTGCACATAGGTTTCGAGCGCGATCTTTTCCTTGCCGTTCAGGTTCCCGTTGGCCGTGTTGGACAGCGCGCGCATCCAGGTCAGCCGCCGCTCCAGCGCCGATAGCTCGCCGCCCTTCGCGCGCAGCGCGTCCAGCGCGGTCTGATTCGTCGTCTCCCGCGTGGCAAGCAGCGTCCGGCGCTCCGTGAGGGCTTCGGACGCGGCGGTGAGCGCGGCCTTGCGGGTGAGCAGCGCCTGCTTGTCCGCATGCGGCGCGCCGGAAAGCTGCGCGCGCAGCTGGCCGATCTGCCCCTTGAGGCGGGCGCACAGCGCGCTTTGCTCCCGGGCTTGCGCGTCCGCTGTGGTGATCGCGGCGGCGATGGCGGCCTGCGCCCGGACGAGGCGCTCCTTTTCCGCAAGCGCCGCGCGCCTGTCCGGAAAGCGCAGCTTCGCGGTGAGGACCTCCAGCTGCCGGCGCATCTCCCCGGCCTTGGCCCCCTGCGCGGCGAGCGCCTCCGTCTGCGTGCGGATCGAGGCGTCCAGCTGTTCGCGCTTCGCCGCCTCTGCCGGGAGCAGGGAATCGAGCGTCTGCGCGCGCTGCAAGCTCCGGTCCGCGTCGGCAATGGCCTGCGCGAGACGCTGCAGCTCCGCTTGCTTTTCGCGCAAACGCTGTGCCGCCGCCGCCTTCAGCGCGTCGGGCTGCGCCGGTGCGGAGAGCTTCTCCGCCTGCTCCGCGGTCTGCTGCCGCTTCGTCTCCAACTGCCCGCGCAGCCGCCCGGCGGAGGCGCTCGCGTCGGCGGCGCGCTGCCGCGCCTGCTCGGCTTCCTGCTTCGCCTGCGCGACCTGCGCCTTGGTCGGCGCGGTGTCGGACAGCGCGGCGGGGGAGGGGTGGTCACACGCGCCGCAGACCGGGCAGGGCTGCCCGTCCACCAGCGTGGAGGCGAGGATGCCGGCCTGCTCGCTGAGATAGGCGCGGTTCTTCGCGTCATAGTCCGCGTCCGCCGCATCCGCTGCTTGCTGCGCCGTGCGATATGCGCGCTGCGCGGTTTCCAAAAGCGCGGCCAGCGCCTCGGATTCGTCCGCCAGACGCTGTGCCGTGTTCCATTCGCTCTGTGCCTGCTGCGCCGCGCTTTGCGCGTGCAGCAGCTTTTCCTTCTGCGTGCCGGCGCCCTCCAGCGCGGCGCGCTCTTTTTGCAGCGCGGCGAGGCGGTCGGCCTGGCCTTGCAGCGTTTCGCGCGCGCGCTCCAGCTGCGCACGCGCGCGCGTCTGCTGCGCGTCCTGCTCCTTCAGGGCAAGCACAATGCGCTCGCGCTCGTCATAGTCGCGCATGCGGTCCTCCAGCGCGGCGGCGGCCTTTGCCAGCGCCTGCGCCTCCGGCTCCCGCGCCTTCGCTTCTTCCAGCGCCGCGGACAGCGCCGCCAGCTTCGTCTCGGCGGCTCCGGCCTCGGCCTGCGCCCGCTCCAGCGCGGCGGCGACCTTTTCCGCCTCCTCCGCCCGGCCGAGCGCGGCGTTCACGTCGGCAAGCTGCCTGCCGCAGTCGGCAAGCTGCGCACCCAGCGCCCGGCGCGCTGCGCTGTCGTGGGCGATCAGCGTTTCCAGCAGCGCAAGGACGTCGTCGGCGGGGAGCAGGCCGTCCTTCGCCCTTTGCCATGTATCAAACAGCGGATCGTCTGCGTCGCACAGCGTTCCGTTCAGGGATTGCTCCATACTGCGCCTGGCCTCGTCGCACTGGCGGCCGAGGGCGGCGGATTCGGTTTTCAGACGCTCCTGGAGGACCTGATAATAGCCCGTGCGGAAGATCTCGCGGAAGATCGCCTGCCGGTCGCGCGTGTCGGCGAGCAGCAGCTTCAGAAAGTCGCCCTGCGCGATCATGGCGATCTGCGCAAACTGGCTGCGGTCGATCCCGAGGATGCCGCGAACAGCGTCGTTGACCTCCCGCTGCTTCGTATAGATCCGCCCGTCCGGCATGACAAGCTCCGCGTCCGCGCGCTGCGTCGTCACGCCGCCGCCGCGCCGCGCCGGGCGGTCATATTCCGGGTTGCGCCGGACCGTGTAGGACTTCCCGCCGTAGGCAAAGGTGAGCTCCACCTGCGTCGGCGTCTCGGGCGCGGCGTATTTGGAGCGGAACATCGCGGGCTCGCGGCTGGTGCCGCTGGCCTCGCCGTACAGCGCGTAGGTGATCGCGTCAAAGATCATGGTCTTGCCCGCGCCGGTGTCGCCGGTGATCAGGTAAAGCCCCTTTTCGCCCAGCGCTTCAAAGTCCACCGTCGTCGTGCCGGCGTAAGGGCCGAAGGCGGACATCGTCAGCCGAAGCGGTCTCATGGCTTGCCCTCCCAGATCGTTTCGATCAGCTTCGCGCAGTAGCGCGCCTGCTCCTCGCTGGGCGCCTGCCCGTTTTGCATTTCATAGAATTCGCACAATAGCTCCAGCGGCGTCTTGCGCTCGACATCCGCCGCGGCGCCCGGCGCGGCGGCGGCGCGCGTGCGCGTGTTGTCATAGCCCAGCTTCATGAGGTTGGGGTAGATGACGCGCAGCTTGCCCATCGCGTCGGGGATCTCCTCCTCGTCGGTGAGCGTGATGCGCAGGTAGTCGTCGGTGGCCGTGCCCTCGTAATTGGCCTTCGCGGTCAACTGCGCGTAGCTGCCGCGCACTTCCCGGAGGTCGTGCCGCGGCGTCAGAGGGACGGTGCGCACCGCGACGCTGCCCTTTTCCGCGAGCGTGACGACGGTGACGGACTTTGTGTGGCCCGCCTCGGAGAAGGAATACTTCAGCGGCGTGCCGCAGTAGCGCAGCCGCTCGCTGCCGCCGATGTTCTGCGGGCCGTGGATGTGGCCGAGGGCCACGTAGTCGAAGCCGTCGAACACCGCCGCGTCCACGTTGTCCGCGCCGCCCACGGAGATGTCCTCGGAGTCCGAGCGCGCCGCGCCCGTCACGAACTGGTGGGTGATGAGCACGTTGCGCCGGCGCGGGTCGATCCCCATGGCGCCGACCGCCGTGCGCAGCGCGTCGGTGTAGGAGGCGATCTCCGCGTCGGGGAAGAAGCGGCGGACGTGCGCCGGCTTGAGGAAGGGGAGCATATAGATGCACACGTCGCCGTATGCGTCGGCCAGCGGGATCGGCGCAACGGCGCCGGCATAGACCGGCGAAAGGTGCACGCCGCTTGCGTCGATCAGGCGGGAGGCAAAGGACAGACGCTCCGGCGCGTCGTGGTTGCCGCTGATGACGAAGACCTGCAGCCTGCGCCGGACCAGGCCGTAAAGAAAGCGCTCAAACAGCTGCATGGCCTCGGCGGAGGGGACGGATTTGTCATAGACGTCGCCGGCGATGAGCACGGCCTCCGGCTGCTCTTCGTCCGCCACGGCGAGGATCTGCCGGAGGATGTACGCCTGATCGTCCAGCATGTTGAATTCGTTCACGCGCTTTCCGAGGTGCAGATCGGAGAGATGCAGAAGCTTCATGCGTTTGGCCCTCCTGCGTCGAGCGCGTCGGTCTCCGCTTTCGCGCTGCGCGCGGCCTCCTGCTCGGCGCGCAGCCGCCGCTGCAGGCGGCGGAAGAGCGCCAGCGCGATGCACATGGTCAAAAAGTCCGCCGCGGGCTGCGCGGCCACGATGCCGTACATCCCGAACAGCGCCCGGAACAGGAACATCAGCGGGATGCAGATGAGCCCCTGGCGGGAGCAGCTGATGAGCAGCGTCTGTTTCCCCATGCCCATGGCCTGGAAGCAGTGGTTGGCGATGAAGGTGACCTGCATCAGCGGGATCGCGAGACAGCAGATGCGCAAAAGCTTCGCGCCCACGGCGAGCGTCTCCGGCTCGCGGATAAAGATGCCCACCATCATGCCCGGAAACAGCTCGAACAGGACGATGCACACGACGGAGAAGACTACGCTGCAGCGCCGCGCGAAGCGGATGGTCTCGTTCATGCGGTCGTAGTTGGCGGCGGCGTAGTTGTAGGCCACCAGCGGCACCATCGCCATGCCGAGGCCGCTGGAAATGTTCATCGGCAGCATGTCGATCTTCTTCACGATGCCGAGGGCGGCCAGCGGGATGTCGCCGTAGCGGGCGATCATCACGTTCACCAGCATGGCGGAGATGCTGGACAGCGCGCCCTGCAGCGCGCTGGGCACGCCGACGCCGAGGATGTCACGCAGGTGCTTCACGCCGCGCCGCAGCGTGCGCAGGTCGAACACCAGCACGCTGTCGGTGCCGCGCAGACGGTGGAGCGTCACGATGAAGAAGGCCAGCGATACGTAGTTGGAGACCATCGTGGCGACGGAGGCGCCGACGATCTCCATGCCCTTCGGGAGGATGACGAACATCAAAAGCGGGTCGAGGGCGATGTTGAGGACGCTGCCGAGCCCGAGGCCGAAGGCGGCCTTTTTCGCGTGGCCTTCGCTGCGCAGCAGGTTCGCCAGCACGATGTTCAGGCAGTTCGGCACGCCGCCGATGACCGTGGCCCACACCGTATAGTCGCAGGCGTAGCCGATCGTATTGTCGCTTGCGCCCATGAGGCGCAGCAGGGGCTCCATGAAGATCAGGCAGGCGAGGCAGTAGAGCGCCGTGAGCGCGCCCGCGCCGCACAGAGAGATCGTGCAGACCGTCCGCGCCTCGTCGAGCCGCCGTCCGCCCAGCAGACGCGAGACGAGCGTGCTGCCGCCCACGCTCCACAGCGCGGCCAGCGCGACGATGAAGAAAAACATCGAGAACGACAGCGAGGACGCCGCCACCTTGTAGGGGTCCTCGGTCATGCCGATGAAAAAGGTGTCGGACAGGTTGTAGATCATGGTGATGAGCTGGCTGGCAATCGTCGGCAGCGCCAGCTGCAGCAGCGCCTTGGGCACCGGCGTGCGCTCAAATAATTCGCGGTTTCGAATGTCCTGCGCCATGCGCGCACCTCCTTGCATCGGGAAAGCATGGGAAGATTGTTTACGGCTGCTGCGGCGGGAGCAGCCCGGAAAGCGTCTGCTTCAGCAGATCCATGTCGACGGGCTTTGCCAGATGCGCGTTCATGCCCGCCTCGAGGCATTGCTTCACGTCCTCTTCAAACGCGTTTGCCGTCAGCGCGATGATCGGAACGGACGCCGCGTCCGGCCCGGGCAGCGCGCGGATCACGCGCTCCGCCTGCCCGGTCTTGCGCGTGCAGCGCAGGGCGTAGACCACGAGGGCGGCCAGCACATGCTCCATGCCCGTTCCGGCCGAGAGGCCGGCGGCCCTGCTCCATATGGAGTACAGCTTCATAAAGCGATTTCCCGTTTCTTTCTAAAGCAATAATCTCACATTATAATACTATATCATAGCAGCCCAAAAAGCAAGGAAATATCCGCCTTTCCGGGAGAAAACGGGGCGAGGCAGGAGCGGAGGCGCGCAGCGCGGGGCAGGGGGGATCGGCGGCCAAATCGGATAGAAAAACGGCTGCAGATCCGATCGGACCTGCAGCCGGGCGGCGTCTTCTTATTGCTTCATCGGCTTGCGCAAAAGGGCAGTGCTCACGGCGGAATAGATCAGATAGGTGATCAGCGTCCCGAAGCACACATCCGTGAGGAAATGGTTGGTCATGTGGATCCTGTTGTAGCCGTACAGCACAACAAACGCTGCCGCGATCGCAAAGCAGATCATGTTTTTCGTGCCGGAGCGTTTTTTCGACAGATCCGCGAGCATCGGCAGGGAGAACATCATGCTGGCGATCGTCATGTTCCCGCTGGGCCAGCTTTTGAAGCTGTCGTTGCTGCCCGCGAGGTTCGGGACCATCTGCCACCAGCTCCTGTATTCGCTCACGGGATCGTCCAGCGTGATGAGATACTTATAGCGAGGGCGGGATGCGACCTGCTTGAGCCAGAGGTTCACATTGTCCGCCAGGACGCCCGCCACAAGGATCGCCGCACCGACGGCGATCAGCTTGTCCGCGTCCTTTTCCTCCAGCGCCTTGCTGCATACGAGCATCGGCCAGACGTACAGCGCCGCGATGATCAGCCAGCTCAAGACGGACAGCCACGGCGAGGACTCGCCCGCCGTATATTGCAGGAGAGCGCGGACCTTGGCGCCGCTGTAGCTGTTGGTATAGTAGACGGCAAGGAACCAGCCGATGATCAGCAGCAGCGTCCCCGCCATGGGCAGCCCCTTTTTCTTCAGCCCCTTATACAGGCACATGCCCGCCGCCGGATAAAGGCAGTAGGAGAAATAGCAGCCGAAGGCGGCGAAGTAAGAGCCGATTTTTGTGACGTTGGCAAGGCGTTCATTGATCTGGAAATCAAAAACGGAGCCGAGGATGATGCCGAGGACGCATATCGCCGCGACGCCGTAAAAGCACGCCGCGGGGACTGCCATGACGGTTTTCTTCTTCATTTCTTGGATCCCTTCCCCCATGAGATAATGTCGGAGAAAAGAGGTTTTTATGAAAAGCTTCCGTACATGGCAACAGCCTCATCTATGGTAATCTCACCTTTTCCCACCTGGAACGCTGCAACCCTGATCTGAGCCGTAAGAGGATCTTTGATGCCGATCACTTCCGGGGATATGGTACGCTCTGAGGGCACCTGACCGAAGGGCGCGTAAACCGTATCGAAGGAGAGGTCCTTTGTGGGCGTTACCAGGCGCTTCA
>CAMJPK010000066.1 GCA_946407675.1 uncultured Clostridia bacterium | reverse complement strand
TGATCTTCTACGGCCCCTCCGGCACCGGCAAGACCACCGTGGCCCGCATCATCGCGCAGCAGACCAACCGCACGCTGCGCAAGCTGAACGCCACCACCGCCGGCATCGCGGATATCAAGGCCATCATCGACGAGCTGGACACCTTCCTTGCGCCCGGCGGCATTTTGCTGTACCTCGACGAGATCCAGTACTTCAATAAAAAGCAGCAGCAGAGCTTGTTGGAGTTCATCGAAAACGGCTCCATCACGCTGATCGCCTCCACGACGGAGAACCCCTATTTCTACGTCTTCAACGCGATTTTGAGCCGCAGCACGATCTTCGAGTTCAAGACCGTCGCGGCGGAGGACGTCCTGCCCGCGGTGGACCGCGCCGTGGACTATCTGTGCACGCGCGACGCCGTGCACGCGCAGATCGAGCCGGGCACCGTCGAGCACATCGCGTCGGCATGCGGCGGGGACGTGCGCAAGGCGATCAACTCGGTGGAGCTGCTGTTCTCCGCCGCGCGGCGGACGGACGGCACGATCCGCCTGACGCTTGCCGACGCACAGGCCGTGACGCAGCGCTCGGCCATGCGCTACGACCGCGAGGGCGACGACCATTTCGACATCGTCTCCGCGCTGATGAAGTCCATGCGCGGCTCCGACCCGGACGCGGCGCTGCACTACCTCGGCCGGCTGCTGGAGGCCGGGGATTTGATCGGCGCCTGCCGGCGCATCCTCTGCTCAGCCAGCGAGGACATCGGCCTGGCCTACCCGATGGCCGTGCCGATCGTGAAGGCCTGCGTAGACAGCGCGCTGCAGCTCGGTCTGCCGGAGGCGCAGCTGCCGCTGGCCGAGGCGGTCATCCTGCTTGCGACGTGGCCGAAGAGCAACACGGCCTACCTCGGCATCGCCGCGGCGCGCGCCGACATCCGCGCGGGCAAGGCCGGGCCGATCCCCCGCGAGCTGCAGAACGTCCACGCCGACGGCGCGGGCTTTGAGCGCGAGCAGGGCTACAAGTATCCGCACGACTTTCCGAACCGCTGGGTGGCGCAGCAGTACCTTCCCGATAACCTCGTCGGGACGACGTATTACGAATACGGCGACAACAAGACCGAGCAGGCCGCAAAGGCCTACTGGGACAAGATTAAATCAAGTGCGAACTGATCGTTCGCACTTGAGCTGCTCGCGCTTATCGCATGCGGCTTTGCGGGAGACCGCCGCATTTGGTCGGCGCGAGGGCTCGCTCCCGCTTCGCCTGGAAGGTGTTTTTGCCGAGGCAAAGCCCCGTCAAAAACTTGTGATTCCCTGCGGGGCATCTACCCCACGGTTGCTTTCGGAATCGGACTGAGCGAAAAGCAAAAGGAGAATGAGATGGACATCCGTGTCGGCGACCGGCTGAAAATGAAAAAGGCCCACCCCTGCGGCAGCAGCGAGTGGGAGGTGCTGCGCATCGGCGCGGACTTTCGCCTGCGCTGCTGCGGCTGCGGCCACGAGGTCATGGGCGCGCGCAGCAAGTTTGAGCGCAATGTCAAGGCCGTTTTGCGCGATGATGCAGCGGACGCATGACATACATTGAAAAAGGAATTGCAAATTAAATTGGATTAGGGTATACTGCACTGGCACGGCAGGCACGGAAAAATCATCCGGCGGGACCGTGCGATACTTACAACCGCATATGAAGGAGAACGCAATGAACACTCTGAAACGCATTCTTACCCTGCTGCTCGTTCTCGCCATGCTGACCGCTGCACTTTGCGGATGCAAAGGCGGCAAGTCCGGCAAAGCCGAGAAGAACGAGCTGACCGTGGGCATCGCCCAGGACCTTGACGACAGTCTTGACCCCCACAAGATGACGGCGGCAGGAACCCGCGAGATCCTCTTCAACGTGTTTGAGGGCCTTGTCAAACCCGACGAAAACGGCAATCTCATCCCCGCTGTCGCAAGCGCCTACACAATCGCCGACACCGGCGACACCTTTACCTTCACGCTGCGCGACGGCGTGAAATTCCACAACGGCGCGACCGTTACGGTCAAGGACGTCGTCTACTCCATCGAGCGCGTCGCGGGCAAGGACAGCGAAAAGCCCCTGATCGCCCAGTTCAGCGCGATCGAGTCCGTGGAGGCCACGGACGACAAGACCGTTGTCATCAAGACCAAGGAGCCCTATCTGGAGTTCCTCTCCTACCTGACCGCGGCGATCATCCCCGACGGCAGCAACCCCGCCGACGGCCTCGTGGGCACCGGCCCGTTCCGCTTCGTCTCCCGCAAGGCGCAGGAGAACATCGTGCTGGAGCGCTTCGCCGACTACTGGGGCACCCCGGCCCACCTTGAAAAGGTCACCTTCAAGATCATTGAAAACGCCAACGTCCTCGTGACGAGCCTGAAATCCGGCGCCATCGACCTGTGCGCCCACCTGACGGCCACGCAGGCCAAGGAGCTCGGCAAGGACTTCACCGTTGCCGAGGGCAGCATGAACCTCGTGCAGGCCATGTACCTCAACAACGCCTACGGCCCGCTGACCGATGCGCGCGTCCGGCAGGCGCTGTGCTGGGCGGTGGACCGCCAGAGCATCCTCGCCCTCGTCAACGACGGCATGGGCAGCGTGCTGGGCAGCAGCATGTATCCCGCCTTCGGCAAGTATTACAACGACCTCAGCGGCTACTACACGCAGGACACGGAGAAGGCCAAGGCGCTGCTGGCCGAGGCCGGCTATGAAAACGGCTTTGACCTTGTCATCACCGTGCCGGGCAACTACCAGATCCACGTGGACACCGCGCAGGTCATCGCCGAGCAGCTCAAGGCAATCGGCGTGAAGTGCACGATCCAGACCGTCGAGTGGTCGGCGTGGCTGGAGAACGTCTACAAGAACCGCGACTATCAGGCGACGGTCGTCGGCTTTGACACCTCCGCGGCCATGACCGCGCAGAGCCTGCTCGCCCGCTTCCAGAGCGAGAGCGGCAAGAACGTCTGCAACTTCCAGAGCGCGGCGTACGACGCCGTGTACGCCAAGGCGCTGGCCGAGACGACGGAGGCGGCGCAGATCGAGGACTACAAGGAGTGCCAGCGCATCCTCGCCGAGGAAGCCGCCGCGGTCTACGTGCAGGACCCCTGCGACCTTGTCGGCATGCGCAGCGACCTGACCGGGTACACCTTCTATCCGATCTACGTCATGGACCTCAGCCGCGTCTATTTCACAAAGTAATATCCGTTTGAAATCGTACCCCGGGGATGTCTATCCCCGGGGATGCGGCGTATTTGAGAAAGAAAGAGAGGAGGCGCGCATTTATGAAATACATTCTGAAAAAGGCGGTAACAATGCTCATCACGCTGCTTGTCATCTCCATGCTCGCCTTCCTCGCCTTTGAGGTGCTGCCCGGCGACCCGACCACCAAGATGCTCGGCACGGAGTGGACGGCGGAGCGCGCGGAGGTGCTGCGGCACGAGCTGGGGCTCGATGTGCCGCTCCCGCTGCGCTATCTGCGCTGGCTCGGCGGCTTCTTCGGCGGCGACCTCGGCGTCAGCTACAGCTATTCCCAGCCCGTCCGAAGCCTGCTGGCCGGCAAGCTCGGCATCACCGCGGCGCTGTCACTGATCGCCTTTGTGCTGGTCATCGTCATCTCCCTGCCGCTGGCCCTGCTGATGGCGCGGGAGGAGGGCTCGCTGCTCGACCGCATCCTCTCCGGCGTCACGCAGGTCACCATGAGCATCCCGCCGTTTTTCATCGGCATCATCTTCACCAGCGTCTTTGGGCTGGCGCTCCGGCTCTTTGTCGCCGGCAGCTTTGTCAGCGCGGAGGAGAGCTTCTGGGGCTTTCTCGGCTACCTGTTCTTCCCGGCGCTGTCGATCGCGCTGCCCAAGAGCGCGATGACCGTCAAGCTGCTGCGCAGCAGCATTCTCGGCGAGCTGGATGAGGACTACGTCCGCACGGCCTATTCCCGCGGCCACAGCCGCAAGACCGCGCTGCGCTACCACGTCCTGCGCAATTCGATCATCCCCGTCATCACCTTCCTCGCCGTCACCATCGCCGACATCGTCGCCGGCAGCATCATCGTGGAGCAGGTCTTTATCGTCCCCGGCCTGGGGCGGCTGCTCCTGCTCTCCATCTCCAACCGCGACTATCCCGTGGTGCTGAGCATCATCATGATCATCTCCGCGCTCGTCATCTTCGTCAACTTTCTCGCCGACGTGGCCTACCAGCTCGTCGACCCGCGCATCCGTCTGAAATAAGGGAAAGCAAGGGAAGTCCACAGCACCGGAGTACGCTTGAGACCGAAGGGTACGATGGCCCGAATCTTCTTTTTCCTGGAGGCATTGTGCCATGATCTCTCTCCTCTCGCGGCTGTTCATCAAAAACTACAAGGACTACGAAAACGCGCAGGTACGCCGGGCCTACGGTACGCTGTGCGGCTCGGTCGGCATCTGCCTGAACATATTGCTGTTCATCGGCAAGTACTTCGCCGGCACGCTCTCCGGCTCCATCGCCATCGTCGCGGACTCGTTCAACAACCTCTCCGACGCCGGCAGCTCGCTCATCACGCTTCTGGGCTTCCGCCTCGCCGGGAAAAAGCCCGATCCGGACCACCCCTACGGCCACGGGCGCATTGAGTACATCTCCGGCCTGATCGTCGCGTTTCTGATCCTGCTGATGGGCTTCGAGCTGGCGAAGAGCTCCATTGCGAAGATCCTCTCGCCCGAGCCGATGCAGGCCGGCTGGCTCCCCGCCGCGATTCTGGTCGCGTCCATCTGCGTCAAGGTTTACATGTTCCTCTACAACCGCGCGGTGGGCAAAAAGATCGGCTCGGCCGCGATGGCCGCGACGGCGACGGATTCGCTGTCCGACTCCATCGCCACCACCGTCGTTTTGCTGAGCATGGGCGTTGCGCACTTCTTCCACATCAACATCGACGGCTTTGCCGGTCTTGCCGTTGCGCTGTTCATCCTCTACGCGGGCTACGGCGCCGCGAAGGACACGCTGGCGCCGCTGCTCGGGCAGGCGCCCGACCCGGAGCTTGTTAAGCGCGTGACCGACATCGTCATGGCGCACCCGGAGGTCATCGGCATCCACGACCTGGTCGTGCACGACTACGGCCCGGGGCGCAAGATGGTGACGCTGCACACCGAGGTGGACGGCAAGGGCGACTTTTTCACCCTGCACGACGCCATCGACAACATCGAGCGCGAGCTGACCGCGGAGTGCGGCTGCCACGCCACGATCCACATGGACCCCATCGAATCCGACAACGAAACCGTCCTCGAAATGCGCGAGAAGGTCGCCGAGCTCGTCCGGCGCATCGATCCCGCCATCACGATCCACGACTTCCGCCTCGTCCCCGGCAAGACGCACACCAACGTCATCTTCGACGCCGTGGTGCCCGCGGGGCTGCCCATGACGGAGGAGGCGGTGGCAGAGCGCATCCGCCTGCTCGTCGCGGACGCCTATCCGAACTACTACGCCGTCGTGGACATCGACCAGGCGTACATTTAGTCCATTGCGAACCACGGTTCGCAATGGAGCTGCTCGCGCTGATCGCACGCGGCTTTGCGTGTGAGACAGCCGCGTTTGGTCGGCGCGAGGGCTCGCTCTCGCTTCGCCTTCATGGTGTTTTTGCCGCGGCAAAGCTGCGTCAAAAACCTGCGATTATGCTGCGCTTTCTCGGTTGCTGATTCATTCCGAAAGGAGTGTGAATGACTGTGAAAAAAAGCCACAACAATTTTATCATCGGCTGCTGCATCACCGGCGTCATGCTCCTGCTGATTCTGCTCGGCGCGTTCTGGACGCCCTACGACGCCGAGGCCATGGATACCGCCGCCAAGATGCAGGCCCCGAGCTTTACGCACATCCTCGGCACGGACAACTTCGGCCGCGACATCTTCTCGCGCGTGCTGGAGGGCGCCGGGACCACGCTGTTCATCGCGGTGAACGCGGTGTGCGCCGGGCTGTTCTTCGGCATCCTCATCGGCGCCTTCACGGGCTGGTACGGCGGCTGGATCGACGAGGTGCTCATGCGCATCGCCGACGTCATCACCGCCTTTCCGAGCATCCTGCTTGCGCTGGTGCTGATCTCGCTGCTCGGCAGCGGCAAGTCCAACATCATCCTCGCGCTTTCGCTCCTGTTTATCCCGAGCTTCGCGCGCGTCGTGCGCAGCGAGTACGCCAAGCAGAAGGAGCTCGACTACGTCCGCAACGCCAAGCTCATGGGCGTCGGCACGCCGCGCATCATGTTCGTCCACATTCTGCCCAACGTCTGGCCGGTGCTGCTCAGCTCCATCGCCATCGGCTTCAACAACGCGGTGCTGGCGGAGGCCGCGATGAGCTACGTCGGCATCGGCGTGCTCCTGCCGGACGCCAGCTTAGGCCGCATGCTCAGCGAGAGCCAGGCCTTCTTCTTCTCCGCGCCGTGGTACGCTCTCTCCGCCGGTCTCACGATCGTGCTGCTGGTGCTGGGCGTCGGTCTCATTTCCGACGGATTGGGGGAATGGGACAATGCTTGACATCCGCGAATTGCATCTGACCTTTCACGACCACGGGGTAGACAATGAGGTGCTGCACGGCATCAACCTGCACATGGACGCCGGGGAACGCCTCGGCCTCGTCGGGGAGTCCGGCTCCGGCAAATCCGTCACCGCGCTGGCGGTTGCCGGGCTGCTGCGCCGCAGCCAGGTCACGCTCACGGGCGAGATATTGTTTGAGGGGCGCGATCTGCTGCGCCTGCCCAGGGGCGAGATGCGCAAGATCCAGGGTCGGGAGATCGGCATGATCTTTCAGGAGCCGATGACCTCGCTGAACCCGCTGATGAAGGTGGGGCACCAGATCGAAGAGGTGCTGCGCATCCACACGGACAAATCCCCCGCGGAGATGAAGGCGCTTGCGCTGGAGGTCATGGAGAAGGTCGGCCTGCCCGACCCGCCGGCGACCTATGAAAAATACCCGCACCAGCTCTCCGGCGGCCAGCGCCAGCGCGCGATGATCGCCGCGGCCTTCATCATCGATCCGAAGCTCCTGCTGGCCGACGAGCCCACCACCGCGCTGGACGTCACGGTCCAGGCGCAGATCATCGAGCTGCTCAAGCGCATCAACTTGGGCCGCGGCATCGGCATCCTCTTTATCTCCCACGACCTCAATGTCGTGCGCAAGCTGTGTACGCGCGTCGCCGTCATGCACGGCGGCCGCATCGTGGAGACCGGGCCGACGGAGGAGGTTTTCCACCATCCGCAGGACGACTACACCAAGCGGCTGATCGCCGCGATCCCCACGCGGGAGAAACGGAAACGTACGCATGGCTGATCTTGTGCTACAAGTCAATCACGTCGACGTCGTCTATGACGACAACGCGGGCTTTTTCCGCAAAAAGCCGGGCTTTCACGCGGTGAAGGACGTCTCCTTCTCCATTGAGCAAGGGGAGATCATGGGCCTCGTCGGGGAGAGCGGCTGCGGCAAGAGCACGCTGAGCAAGGCGATCCTCGGCATGCAGCCCTACACCGGCGAGATCCTCCACTACACCAAGCGGCCGCAGATGGTCTTTCAGGACCCCTACGGCAGCCTGAACCCGGCCAAGACTGTCGGCTGGATCGTGGAGGAGCCGCTGCGCGCCTACGGCAAGTATGACGCGCGCGAGCGCAAGCGCCGCGTCGCGGATATGCTCGACCGCGTCGGGCTCGGCTCGCAGTACGCAAACCGCCGCCCGCGCGAGCTCTCCGGCGGCCAGCGCCAGCGCGTCGGCATCGCCGTGGCGCTGATCCAGCGCCCGCGCTTCATCATCGCGGACGAGCCGGTCAGCGCGCTGGACGTGACGATCCAGGCGCAGATCCTGGAGCTGCTGCTGGAGCTGCACCGCGATCTGTCGCTGAGCTATCTGTTCATTTCCCACGATCTCAACGTCATCTACCAGATCTGTGACCGCGTCATGGTCATGAAAAGCGGCAGCATCATCGAGTCCGGCAGCGTGGAGGAGGTCTTCGACCACCCGAAGGAGGACTACACGAAAAAGCTGCTTGCGGCGTTCTGAAAGGCGGGCAACATGGTCTTTTCCGAACTGAAAAGCAGGGAGTTTTACCGGCAGACGATCCGCCTGCTCATCCCCGTGATGCTGCAGCAGCTCATCACCACCGGCATCAACTTCCTCGACAACATCATGGTCGGCTCCTTCGGCGAGACGCAGATCGCCGCCGCCGCGCTGGCCAACCAGTTTTACGCCATCTTCCAGTTCGTCTGCATGGGGCTCGGCTCCGGCGCCATCGTCATGTCCGCCCAGTTCTGGGGCAGCGGCGAGCACAAGGCGCTGCGGACGACCGCGGCCATCGCGCTGCGCTTCACCGTGGCGATCAGCGGCGCGTTTCTGCTTTTGAGCGTCATCTGGCCGCAGGGCATCCTGCGCATTTTCACGAGCAACGCCGCCGTGGTGGAGGCGGGCAAGGGGTATATGCGCCTTTTGGGCACCACCTTCCTCTTTGCCGGCGTCTCCTCCACCGTGACCTATCTGCTGCGCTCCACCGGGCATGTGAAGATCCCGCTCATCAGCTCGATCATCGCGTTTTTCCTCAACCTCGGCTTCAACTACGTCTTTATCTTCGGCGTGTGGTTCTTCCCGCGGCTGGAGATCGTCGGCGCCGCGGTCGGCACCGTGATCGCCCGGACGTTTGAGTTTCTGTTCATCTTCGGCTATTTCGCGTGGAAGGATAAAAACTTCGGCTTTCGCCTGAAGCACTTCGCGCTGCGCGACGACGGGCTGCAGAAGAAGTATCTGCGCTTCTCCCTGCCCGTCATCATCAGCGATACGCTGCTCGGCGTCGGCATCGCCATGTCCAGCGTCATCATCGGCCACATCAGCGCCGAGTTCGTCGCCGCCAACTCCATCGTCGTCACCGCCAACCAGCTGCTCACCATCGGCAACAGCGCCATGGCGGGCGCCAGCGCCGTCGTCATCGGCAACACGATCGGCGCGGGCGACACGGAGCGGGCCTACCGGCAGGGCGTCGCCTACGTCATTTTGTCGGTCGCCTTCGGCTGCGTGTTCTCGCTGATCATCGCGCTGCTGCGCGACCCCTATATCTCGCTTTATTCCATCACGGCGGAGACGGCGTCGATGGCGCGCGAGTTCTTCCTTTTCATGATCATCATGTCGCCGCTGCAGACGCTCGCCTTCGTCACCAGCAAGGGCATCCTGCGCGGCGGCGGGGACACCCGCTTCATCATGTTCTTCGACAGCATCCTCGTCTGGTGCTTCTCTCTGCCGCTCGGCGCGCTCGCCGGGCTGGTCTGGCACCTGCCGGCGTTCTGGATCTTCTTCCTGCTGAAGCTGGAGTTCGGCGCAAAGGGCGTTTTGTGCACGATCCGCTTTTTCACGAAGAAGTGGATCAAGGTCATCCGCGCCGAGGACTGAGCCCCCGGATAATTCAATCCCCCGCTCCACACCGGAGCGGGGGATTTCTCTATTACCCTTGGCTTCCCCTTGAGGGGAAGCTGTCAGCGAAGCTGACTGATGAGGTGTCACCCGGCACGTCTGCTTGTCCTGTCATTGTTATGAAAGAACGCGAAAACTGTCGTTTCGCTGTAGGGGCTGCCGCCCTCGGCAGCCCGCGGGTGGCTGAGGGCAGCCGCCCCTACGCAGCCGCCGGAGGCCTTTCGTTCATCGTCGTGGCATCCGTCTTTTACGAAAAGAAACGGATTGCCAAGGCCCGCTGGGGTTTTGCAATGACAAGGCCATGCAGTTTGTAACGTGCCGTTGTTTTCGGGGTTGGGCACGGCTGCTCCGCCGTGTCGGCAAGGGTATTATAATGGTTGGAAAACGGGGCAATACCGCACGGCAAGGAAAATAATTTCACCCTTATAAAGAGGAAAAGAGAAACCCTGTGTTCATTCATAACACAGGGTTTCTCGGAAAACACCTTAGATATCGATTAAAGCGCTTGCCTTTCGTATGTATCATTCTTCTGGTGTGTCATGCTGATCCTGAATTGTTCCTTCATTGATTGATTCTGCGCTGATTGCTTTATAATATTCTGGATCACACAGATTGAAGCTCATAAGATTGCGCCGCAGCTTCATGCAGCATGGGCGAAACATGGCAAAGGTCAAGCCGCCAGAAACAACACTACCTGCTACGGGAACGGCAGATGCGACAACATCCGCGAAAACCTGTTTTGTCATACGAATGCCCACTTGGGTGGCAATACGCTTAATTATCGGATAGATAGCTCCCTTCATAAGTGCCTTGCGAGCAAGATCTTTCGCAACCTTTTCTGCAATCTTAGCTGCAAGTTTTTGAAGTGCAGCAGCAGCCCCACGCACGCCGAACATAACGCCCAAAAATAGCAGAACAAACTGCATTGTTTCAGAATCAACAGTTTCATCGGAAAAGTCAAACTGCTCGAACCCATATAAATAGGCTAATTCCTGAACAGTGCGAAGAATAAACACAAAATAAGATGTTATATCCGCGGCGGCAGCGCCAACCGCAGCTACCCCCGCACTTGGAAGACTTGCTGCCACAGACAGCGCGGTAACTTTCGTGGTCTCATAGTCTATCACCTTTTTTGACACTTTGTTGATGATGTCTTTAGAGATTCCCGCTTGGGCAGGGTTAGTCTGGATTGCCCGGTTAATCGTCTCCTCTGGGCAGTATTTCAGGAGTTCCTTTCGCAGGAAAACACTCCTGCGAATCTTTACACCGGGAGTCTTTATTGCAGTTAATAGGACTTTTTCCAGTGTTAACTCCTCTTTGATCGTTTTTACGATATCCGCCATCAAAGGTTCCTCCCCACTCTAAAAATTGGATCATTGAAATACCACTTGAATTATATTATATCATCACAATGAAATACGGGCAATATAAACAATCGCCACAATTAATTAATACTCTAAGTATATTATCAACAATTTGGAACGCTTAACGTATCATTCGCGAAAATTACAGCCCCTTTCATAGAGCACCGGCGAGCTTCGGCTCGCCGGTGTTCAACTATGAAAGGGTGAAAAAAGTTGAACAACGCAAATTGGGAAACCGAAGAGGGACTGTATGAACAAATCGAGACGATCCGGCTGGAGGAGCTGCCGATCTTCCTCAGGGAACACATGGAAAACCTGCTGTCCGGGGCGCGGCCGTTCTCGGACTACATGCGCTCCAAATTCAGAGAAAAAGGCGTGCTGCAGCAGAACGTCTTCCTCGCCGCCGACATTTCGGAAAACTACGGCTACAAGCTCATCGCCGAGGAAAAGCATACGATTCAAAGAGATATCATCCTCCGCATCTGCCTTGCAGCGCAGTTCGATCTGAACGAGACACAAAAGGCATTGATCCTGTACGGAATGGCGCCGCTCTACTGGCTGCTGCCCCGCGACATCGTGTTCATGGCGGCGATCGTCCACAGAGCGTT
>CAMJPK010000065.1 GCA_946407675.1 uncultured Clostridia bacterium | reverse complement strand
GCTACATCCAGCAGGTCGGCACCCCCACCGAGGTCTTCGAGATGCCGAAGAACCTCTTTGTCGCCGGCTTCATCGGCGCGCCGCAGATGAACATTTTCCGCACGCAGCTGCAAAAGCGCGGCAACGAATACTTCGTCGCGCCCTTCGGCGTGGAGATCCCCGTCGGCGCGGAGAAGAGCGCCGCGCTGCGCGACCGCTACGTCGACAGCCGCGAGATCGAGCTGGGCGTGCGCCCGGAGCACATCGTTCTGGCGAAGGAGGGCCCCGGCGCGATCCCCTGCACGCTGGAGGTCAACGAGATGATGGGCAGCGAGCTGCATCTGCACGTCTACACGGAGGACGGCACCCGCGTCATCGTCCGCGTGCCCACGATCAACCTCTCCGCAGCCGAGCGTGAAAGTCTCGTCGCCGGCAAAAAGATCTGGATCACCTTTGAGGGCAAGGTCATGCACTTTTTCGATCCCGAGAGCACGGAGAACCTGCTCTTCTGACAAGTCCGTATCATACGGCAACGCCGCCTTTGCGAAATGCAAAGGCGGCGTTGTTTTTGCTTTTACCGTCAGATGCGCCCGGCTTGCTGCGTGAGCTCGCGCATGAAGCCGAGCTTCCGTTTCACGCCGCGATAGTCCGTCAGGCGCCATTCCCAGTTCGGGCTGCCGACGGTGCCGGGCGTGTTGAGCCGCGCCTCGTCGCCGAGGTCGAGGATGTCGGCAAGCGGCACGATGACCATGCGCGCGTCGCTGAGGAAGACGTAGCGCAGCATCTTTTTCGACACCGGCTCGCGCACGCTGCCGTAGCGCCGCAGGGCGAAGCGGAATTTTGCCTGCTCCTCCGGCGGCATGCCCTCGTAGAAGCCGCGGGCGGTCTGGTTGTCGTGGGTGCCGGTATAGGCCAGCTGGTTTTCCTTCGGCTTTTCGCCGCTCATCAGCGTGAAGTCCGCGACGTTCATGCCCATGAGACCGAAATCGTCCCGCAGCGCGTGGACGCCGGGCGTCAAATCGCCGCCGAGGTCCTCCGCGACGATCTCCAGCGCCGGCAGCTCGCGCCGGATCTGCTCGAACAGCTTGCGCCCCGGCGCCTCGATCCACGCGCCCACCATGGCGGTCGGGCAGTCGGCCGGGATTTTCCAATAGGTATCGAAGGCGCGGAAATGGTCGATGCGGAGAATGTCATACAGCGCGCCGCTGTCGCGCAGGCGGTCCATCCAAAAGGAAAAGCCGTCTTGCTCCATGTGCGCCCAGTTGTAGATCGGGTTGCCCCAGCGCTGGCCCTCGGCGTTGAAATAATCCGGCGGGACCCCCGCGATGAAGGTCGGGCGTCCGTCGGCGTCGAGCAAAAAGTCCTCGCGCCGGCTCCACGCCTCCAGCGAATCCAGGCCCACATAGAAGGGCAGGTCGCCCATGATGCGGATGCCCTTGCCGTTGGCATAGCGCCGCAGCGCCTGCCACTGGCGGAAGAACAGATACTGCTCGGCGATGCCGCGGCGCACCTCCGCGTGCAGCGGCGTCAGGTCGTACTGCCGGTCGATGATCCAGTCGCGCTGCGCGCGCGGCCAGTCCGTCCACGGGCGCATGCCGTTTTGCCGCTTCAGCGCCATGAACACGGCGTAGGGGTAGACCCATTCCTTCTCGCAGAAGGCGCGGAAGTCCGCGTCGTCCGCGCCCGTCTCGTAAAAACGGTCGCAGGCCTCGCGCAGCAGCGGCTCCTTCTCCCGGCGCACGGCGTCATAGTCGATGCGCCCGGCGCAGGGGCGCGGCGCGGGCAGCTTTTCCGCCGGGAGCAGTCCGTCGCGTACAAGCTGCGATAAGCTGATGTAAAGCCCGTCGCCCGCGCAGGACGCGAAGGGCTGATAGGGCGAGTTGCCGTAGCCCAGCGGGGTCAGGGGAAGGAGCTGCCAGATGCGCATCCCCATTTCGGCGAGCAGGTCCACAAAGCGATAGCTGTCCGCGCCGAGGCAGCCGATCCCCTCGTCCGACGGAAGGGAGGCCAGGGGCATCAGGACCCCCGCGGTGCGCTGCGATTTCTCTTTCTTCATAGTGCCTCCAAAGCATGCCTTGAAATATGCCCTATCGTACCACGATACCGCCCGCCGCGCAAGAGTGCCGCGGACGAAAAAACGCGTTTAAGATTCTTTTCAGAACATTGCGGTATGTTGGATTTGTTGATATAATCATGATAGAAATGAGCGGAGGGAACGGTATGAACATCCTATTGGTGGAGGACGAGGTCGCCCTGTCCAACGCGGTCAAGAAGATACTGGAGCAGCGCGGCTTTTTCGTGGACGCGGTCTACGACGGGCAGGACGCCGTGGACTATGCCACGGGCATGGATTACAATTTGATCATCCTCGATGTGATGCTGCCGAAGATGGACGGCTTTGAGGTGCTGCGCACGGTGCGCGCCGCCGGCGTCCACACGCCGATCCTGATGCTGACGGCGCGCTCCACCGTGCCCGACAAGGTCACGGGGCTCAACGGCGGCGCGGACGACTACATGACCAAGCCCTTCGACACCGAGGAGCTGCTCGCGCGCGTGGGCGCGCTGACGCGCCGCACCGGGGAGGTCATCGTCAACGACGTGCGCTACGAGGATCTCGTGCTGGACGTGCAGTCCGCCGTGCTGCGCTGCGGCGCGGAGAGCGTGCAGCTCAGCCGCAAGGAATTTGAGGTCATGAAGACCTTCCTGTACAATCCGACCATGACGATCACAAAGGACGCGCTGATCAGCAACGTCTGGGGCATGGAGTCGGAGGCAACGGACAACAACGTGGAGGTCTACATCTCCTTCCTGCGCAAAAAGCTGAAATACCTCAAATCCCGCGTGGGCATCCGCAATCTGCAGAAGATCGGCTACCGTCTGGAGGTGGAGCCATGCTGAAAGCGTACCGCCGCCGCTTTGTCGCCTACAACATGCTGCTGGTCGGCGTCGTGCTGCTCATCGCGCTCGTCTTTCAGGGGCTGTATCTCTACCGCAGCGCCTACGACGAGCTGCAAAACACGATGCGCCTCATCGTCGAGCCGCTGGGCGGCGCGCGCATGGGGGTGTTCCGCTTTGAGGGGGACGGCGCGCCGCCGGAGAAGCCGCAGGAGGCGGACGGCAGGTTTGCCCAGCGCGACGAGCGCCGCATCACGCAGGAGGGCATATTGACCGTCCTGTACGACAAGGACAATGACACCTATACCTTTTTGGGCCGCGAGAGCTTTCTCGACGCGGACGCGCTGGACGCCGCCGTGCGCGCCGCCGCCGCGGAAGCGGACGACTTCGGCCGCCTGAGCGAGCTTGGGCTGTATTATTACCGGGAGGACGGCGCCGACAGCTGCCGCATCGCGCTGGCGGACACGGCGTATCTGAGCTCCCGGACGCTGAAGAATTCCCTGACGCTCGCCGCGATCTACGTCGTGACGATGGCGCTGGTCTGGCTCATCAGCCGCCGGCTGTCAAAGCTGGCCGCAAAGCCGATGGAGGACGCGCTTGCGCTGGAGCGCCAGTTCGTCGCCGACATCTCCCACGATCTCAAAACGCCGATCACCGTCATCATGGCGAACAACTCCATCTTGCGCTCGAACCGGGAAAGCACGGCCGCCGAGCGGGAGCAGTGGCTCGACAGCACCGACGAGGCGGGCAAAAACATGATGCACATGATCGACGAGATGCTGACGCTCTCCAACCTCGAATCCGTGGGGCGCAGCGTCGTGACGGCGCCGCTGGACCTCTCCTCCGCGGCGGAGAAGGCCGTGCTGCAGCTCGAATCGCTCGGCTATGAGCGCGGCGTGGAGATCGCGTCCGAGATCGCGCCGGATGTGACGGTCAACGGGAACGCCGAATATTGCGCGCGCATCTGCAGCGGGCTCGTGGAAAACGCGCTGAAATACGAGCCGGTCGGCGGGCGCGTCACGGTGACGCTCCGCACCGACCGGAAAAGGGCGGTCTATACCGTCCGCAATCAGGGCAGCTTCATCGCGCCGGAGGACCTGCCGCACATCTTTGAGCGCTTTTACCGCAGCGACAAGGCGCGCTCCAGCCGCGGCGGGCACGGGCTCGGCCTGCCGATCATCCGGCAGATGGCCGAGCTGCTGGGCGGCGGGATCACCGTCGAAAGCAGCGAGGGCGCGGGCACGGCCTTTACCGTGACGCTCCCCCTCGCGGAATGAGGTTCTTATCCGAACGGCAGAAAAACGCCGTGCGGGACAAGGTGCAGGGGCAAAGTGCTCCGCACGGCGTTCTTTTCGGATCGGTTCAGTTTTCCGGCGGCGTCGGCAGCTCCATGTTGAGGTAGCTGTCAACGATCTCCATGACGGTGTCGTCCCGGAGGATGATGGAGATCTCGATGCGGCGGTTGGCCGCGCGGCCCTCGTCCGTTTCATTGCTGGCCACCGGGCGCGTCTTGCCGTAGCCGGCGGCGCAGAAGTATTGCTCGTAGTCGTCCAGCGCGCCGTCGTCCCGGTCCATCAGGTAGGACAGCACCGCGTTGGCGCGATCCGTCGAAAGCTTCCGGTTGGTCTGGTCCGTGCCGGAGGAGTCCGTGTGGCCGGAGATGACGATGCTCTCCACATATTTGGCGTTTTCATTGTCGGAGAGGAACTGCGCGAACACGTCGATCAGCTGATTGAGCGCGGGCGCGGCCTCCTTCTTGATCGCGGACGAGCCGAGATCGAAGAAGATGCCCTCGTTGAGGATGATGTTGCCGTTGCTGCCGATGCTGACCTTGCTCGCGTCGCCCATGACCTTGATCATGCTGTCGCGGATCTGCTCGAGGATGCTCAGGCGCAGCACCGCGATGGTCTGCATCTGGCTGCGCATGGCAAGCAGTTCTTCGCTGGCGGCCTTCATGTAATTCTCCTGCTCGCCGATCAGCGCCGCCTGATCCATCAGCAGCTTGTCCTGCGCGGCCAGCTCCTCCTGCTGCTGCGCAAGCAGAAGCTTTGCCTCGTCAAGGTCGATCGTGATCTTCGCGAGCGAATCCTCCGCATCCTTCACGTCCTTGAGCGTCAGCGACAGGATGTCCTGCGTGTCGGCCAGCGTGATGCGCGTCTGCGCCAGATCGTCCTGCGTGCTGCGCAGATCGTTGCCCGTGATGAGGTTCTGGATATAGCTCAGGAGCATCAGGAAAAAGAGGATCAGCGCCACGGCGCTCATCATATCGGCATAGGAGGGCCAGAAGCCCTGCTCGCCTTCCGCGCTCTTCACAAGGGCGTCGGAGCGCCCCGAATACTGCCGTCTCATCTGTGCTCGCCCTCCATCCTGCGGTTGACCTCGCGCAGGGCGTTGGCAAGATCGCGGACGGCGAGGTCCATGCGCTCCACGCTGCCGCGCAGGTTGTAATCGACCTCGCTGAAGTCGTGGACGCCGTCGTTGAATTTGCCGACGGTGGCGTTGAACTGCTCCATCGCCGACCGGTTCTGCGCCGCGGTGCGCATCAGCGCGTCGGAGGCGCCGCGCATCGACGTCTGCATTTCCTCGGACGCGGCATTCAGCGCGCCGAGCATGCGCTGGACCAGTCCGGCGTCGTCCGTGGCGCTCTCGGTGGCAAGCCCCGGCGCGACCTCGGTATCCAGCCAGAGCTCCAGGCGCGTCTCCAGCTTCTCCCGCTCGGCCTGCGGGTTCAGGATCGTGCGAAGAATGATCAGCAAAATCGAGCTGCCCGCGCCGACCAGCGAGGTGTAGAAGGCGACGCCCATGCCGCTCAGCGCGCTGATGAGCCCGCCGCCGACGCTGTCGAGGACGTTGAGCCACTGATCGCTGTTGCTCAGGCTGATGAGCTTCGTGAGCGAGCTGACGGACAGGCTCAGGCCGAGGAAGGTGCCGAACAGGCCGAGCGTCACGAACAGCGACACCGCGTTGTTGAGAAAGCGCTCGCACAGCAGCAGCTTCGACAGGCGGCTGCCCACCACATCGGAAATGATCGCCGGGGTGTTGACATCCCGGCCGTATTTCTGAAATGCGGCGGTGTATTCCTTGAGCAGGGCGCTGCGGAAGCCCCCACTGTCATTATGGCTGTGTTTCTCTCCGGAAAGCTGATGGTAATACCTGCAGACGAACACCAGCAGCGCGACCGCCAGCACAAACAGTGCCGCGATCACGACGATCACAACAAGCCCCGCGGTCGGCAGCGTTTTCCATACACCCATATGTCATACCTCCTGACGTACAGTCCATCGAAACCGGGTTCTTTTCCTGCAAAATGATTCATACACCAAAAAACCATCATTTTGACAAACAAACGCCGGTATTTGCACCGCGCCGGCGCTTTTTTTGCAAAACGTCGCGTTTTCCGCCGGTTTTCCGCGCTTGTTCGCCGCTGCGGGAAAAAACGCTTGACAAAGCGGAGGGGCTGTGCTTTAATTCTTCTATATTATTTTAATGCAGTAAAATGCAATGACGGAATTATGCCGTGCCCTGCGGCGCTTTAGAGAGTCGGCGGTTGGTGAAAGCCGATGCGACCGGGCAATGTGCAGTCTGCTTCCCGAGCAGGTCCTGCCAACGTCTCCCTACGGGAGATCAGTAGTTCGACCCGGCCGGCCCCGTTACATGGCCATGGACTTGTTGGAGTCCGAGAGAGATCGTGTCCGCGAGGGCACGGTAATCAGGGTGGTACCGCGAATGATTTTCGTCCCTGAAGCCGCGGCGTGCGGCTTCAGGGATTTTTTTGTGGGAAAAGGAGAACGGATCATGCGCAACATACGAATCAGCGACATTACGATGAAGGTTTCGCCGGAGGCGGGCGGGTTCTCGCTCAGCTTCCGCGAGAAGATCGAGCTGGCCAAGCTGCTGGACAAGCTCGGCGTGGACGTCATCGAGGTGAGCCGGATCGCAAACCGGCGGATCGACACGCTTCTGGTGAAGTCCCTTGCCAGCGCGATCCGCAGCGGCGTGCTGGCGCTGCCGCTGAACACGCAGGACGCGGACGCCGCCGAGGCAGCGTGGAACGCGGTGAAGGAAGCTGCGCATCCGCGCCTGCAGGTCTCCCTGCCCGTCAGCACCGTGCAGATGGAGTACCTGTGCCACAAGAAGCCCGCGCAGATCATCGACATGATCCGCACCCTGACGGCGCAGTGCGCCGCTTACGGCTGCGAGGTGGAATTCGTCGCCGAGGACGCGGGCCGCAGCGAGCCGGAGTTCCTGCACGCCGCCATCGCAGCGGCGGTGGAATCGGGCGCGAAGCTCGTCACCATCTGCGACACGGCGGGCACGCTGCTGCCCGATGAGTTCCGCGGCGCCGTGGCGGCCATCCGCGCGGGCATCCCGGAGCACGTCGCGCTGGGCGTGCGCTGCTCCAATGAGCTTTTCATCGCCGAAAGCTGCGCCGTCGCCGCGATCCAGGCCGGCGCGGACGAGGTCAAGACCGCCGCCTGCGGCAGCTTCACCGCGTCGCTCGACAAGCTGACGCACATCCTCAAGGTGCGCGGCGGCGACGCCGGCGTGCGCTGCGGCGTGCGCGCCACGGAGCTGCAGCGCGCCGTCGCGCAGATCCGCTGGATGTGCGAGACGAACCGCAGCAAATCCTCCCCCTTCGACTCCGGCGTGCGCGACGATCCGGACGAGCTGGGGCTTACGGTGCACGACGATCTCTCCGCCGTGCTGAAGGCGGCGGTGAAGCTGGGCTATGACCTCAGCGAGGAGGACGGCCCGAAGGTATACGAGGCCTTCACGCGCATCGCCTCGCGCAAGGAGCGCGTCGGCGCGCGCGAACTGGACGCCATCATCGCCAGCGCGGCGCTGCAGGTGCCGCCCACCTACCATTTGAAAAATTACGTCATCAACTCCGGCCATTCCATCTCCGCCACCTGCCACATGCAGCTTGTGCGCGACGATAAGCTGCTGGAGAGCGTCTGCCTCGGCGACGGCCCCGTGGACGCGGCCTTCCTCGCCATCGAGCAGATCGTCGGCTGCCACTATGAGCTGGATGATTTTCAGATCCAGTCCGTCACCGAGGGGCGCGAGGCCATGGGCGAGACCGTCGTGCGCCTGCGCGCCGGCGGGAAGATCTATTCCGGCCGCGGCATCTCGACGGACATTATCGGCTCGTCCATCCGCGCCTATATAAGCGCCGTCAACAAGATCGTCTATGAGGAGGGTGAGGCATGAAGCTCTCGTTTTCCACCCGCGGCTGGATGGACATGCAATGGGAGGAGATGCTGGACGCCGCCCGCGAAATGGGCTTTGCCGGCGTGGAGATCTACAACGTCTTCAAAACGCCGGAGCTGTACGGCAAGGGCGGCCCGCTCCACAAATACGCCGTCGCCGCCACGGCGCGCGAGCTGCGCGACCGCAAGCTGCAGATCCCCTGCTTCGACAGCTCCTATGACCTCTCCGAGGCGGACGACGCCATGCTGGAGGCGATCGGCAAGCTGATCTCCCTGAGCAGCGACATGCGCGTGCCCTACATCTGCGTCTTTGCCAAACACGATGCTCTGCCCCGCGTGACGGCGGCGCTGGAGGCGCTGATTCCGCTCGCCGGGGAGAAAAACGTCACGATCCTTCTCAAGACCAGCGGCATGTTCTCCGACACCGCGCGCCTGCGCGACCTGCTGAACCACTTCGCCTGCGACCAGCTCGCCGTGCTCTGGGACGTGCATCACCCCTACCGCGACTGCGGCGAGACCCCGGCGCAGACGATCACGAACCTCGGCGCCTACATCAAGCACGTCCATCTGCGCGACTCCAACGACGCGGGCGCCTATGAGCTGATCGGCGAGGGGACCTTCCCGGTGGCCGACGTCATGCGCGCGCTGACCAGCGTGGACTACGACGGCTTCATCTCGCTGGAGTGGAAGCCGGAGTATCTGCCCGACCTGCCCGACCGGGACGTCATCTTCCCCTTCTTCGTCAACTACATGCACCGCTTTGAGAATACCCGCGGCAAAAAGCGCATGCTCTATCCCAACCACGACGGCACGGGCGAGTACGTCTGGAAGAAGGACGAGCTCATCAACCTGACCTTCCCGCAGGTGCTCGACCGCATGGCCGAGGAATTCCCCGACCAGTACTGCTTCAAGTACACGACGCTGGACTACACCCGCACCTACGCCCAGTTCCGCGACGACGTCGACCGCTTTGCCCGCGCGCTTTTATCGCTGGGCGTGCGCCCCGGCAGCAAGGTCACGGTCTGGTGCACCAACGTCCCCGCGTGGTACATCACCTTCTGGGCGACGGTCAAGATCGGCGCCGTGCTCGTCACGATGAACACCGCCTACAAGATCCACGAGGCGGAATACCTGCTGCGGCAGAGCGACACGCATACGCTCGTGATGATCTCCGGCGCGCTCGACAGCGACTATAAGGCGATCATCAACGAGCTGTGCCCCGAGATCGCGCAAAGCCGCGCCGGACAGCCGCTGCACTGCAAGCGCCTGCCCTTCCTGCGCAACGTCCTCACCGTCGATTACCGCCAGCCGGGCTGCCTCACCTTTGACGAGGCGATGGCGCGCTGCGACATGGTACCGGCGGAGGAGGTTTCCCGGCTGGCCGCGCAGGTCCGCCCGGACGACGTGTGCAACATGCAGTACACCTCCGGCACCACGGGCTTCCCCAAGGGCGTCATGCTGACGCATTACAACGTCGTCAACAACGGCAAATGCATCGGCGACCGCATGGGCCTTTCCACCGCGGACCGCATGATGATCCAGGTGCCGATGTTCCACTGCTTCGGCATGGTGCTGAGCATGACAAGCTCGATGACCCACGGCGCGACGATGTGCCCGATGCCCTACTTCTCCGCCAAGAGCTCGCTGGCCTGCATCAATCAGGAGCGCATCACCTGCTTCAACGGCGTACCCACGATGTTCATCGCGATGTTCAACCACCCGGACTACCGCAAGACGGACTTTTCCCACATGCGCACCGGCATCATGGCCGGCTCCGGCTGCCCGCCGGAGCTCATTAAGCGCGCGGCGCAGCCCGACGAGATGCACATGACCGGCATCGTCAGCGTCTACGGGCAGACGGAGTCCGCCCCCGGCAGCACGATGAGCGCGTGGACCGATCCCCTCGACCTGCGCACCGAGACCGTCGGCTACGCCTTCCCCCATGTGCGCTGCCGCATCGTCGACCCGGAGACCGGGCTGGATGTGCCCGTCGGGCAAAACGGCGAGTTCTGCTCCAAGGGCTACAACACGATGAAGGGCTACTACAAGATGCCCGACGCCACGGCCGAGGCCATCGACGCGGACGGCTGGCTCCACACCGGGGACCTCGCCTGCGTGGACGAGCGCGGCTGCTACCACATCACCGGGCGGCTCAAGGACATGATTATCCGCGGCGGCGAGAACCTCTACCCCAAGGAGATCGAGGAATTCATCTACACCCACCCCGCCGTGCAGGATGTCCAGGTCATCGGCGTGCCGGACGAGAAGTACGGCGAGGAGGCCATGGCGTGCATCATCCTCAAGGAAGGGCAGCACCTCACGGAGGAAGAGATGCGCGATTACATCGTCGGGCGCCTCGCGCGCCACAAGGTGCCGAAGTACATCGAGTTTACGGACGCCTTCCCGATGAACGCCGCGGGCAAGGTGCTCAAGTACAAGATGCGCGAGGACGCCGTCCAAAAGCTCGGACTGAAAACAAAATAATTTGAGATATACACTGGAGGTCACGATCATGGAAATCAAAGTCACACGCAACCCCAACCCCGCCGCGAAGCCCACAGACGAAAGCAAGCTCGGCTTCGGCGCGATTTTTACCGACCACATGTTCCAGATGGAGTGGAACAAGGGCGTCGGCTGGCACGACGCGGAGATCGTCCCCTTCGGGCCGATCAGTCTGTCCCCCGCCTCCTCCGTCCTGCACTACGGTGCGGAGATTTTTGAGGGCATGAAGGCCTACCGCCGCGCCGACGGCAAGATCCAGATGTTCCGCCCGCAGGAAAACTTCAAGCGCATGAACCGCTCCGCCGTCCGCATGGGCCTGCCCACCGTGGACGAGGACTTCGCGCTGGAGGCGCTCAAGCAGCTCATCCGCCTCGACGCCGACTGGGTGCCGCACACCGCGGGCACCAGTCTCTACATCCGTCCGTTCATGATCGGCGACGATCCGAAGCTCGGCGTCCACGGCAGCCAGCACGTGCGCTTCTTCATCATCCTCTCGCCCTCCGGCAGCTATTACCCGACCGGTCTGGCGCCCGTGAAGATCATGATCGAGGATGAGGACGTCCGCGCCGTCCGCGGCGGCACCGGTGAGGCCAAGTGCGGCGGCAACTACGGCGCCTCCGTCCGCGCCGGCGACCGCGCCGAGGAAAAGGGTTTCTCGCAGGTGCTCTGGCTCGACGGCGTGGAGCGCAAGTACATCGAGGAGGTCGGCGCCATGAACATCATGTTCAAGATCAACGGCGTCATCTGCACCCCGATGCTCAACGGCTCCATCCTCCC
>CAMJPK010000064.1 GCA_946407675.1 uncultured Clostridia bacterium | reverse complement strand
GGCGAGGGCGGCTGCAACATCTCCCTCGGCACCTCCGGCACGATCTTCATCTCCTCGAAGTCCTTCGGCGTGGACCCCAACAACGCGCTGCACGCCTTCGCCCACGCCGACGGCGGCTGGCACCTCATGGGCTGCATGCTCTCCGCGGCCAGCTGCAACAAGTGGCTGTGCGAGGACATCCTCGGCACCGCCGACTATGCCGCCGAGCAGGCGCCGATCACGGCGGAGAAGCTCGGGCGCAACCGCGTGTTCTTCCTGCCCTACCTGATGGGCGAGCGCAGCCCGATCAACGACGTCGACGCCCGCGGCACCTTCACCGGCATGACGATGGACACCACGCGCGCCGACCTTGTGCAGGCCGTGCTGGAGGGCGTCGCCTTCGCCATCCGCGACAGCTTTGAGGTTGCGAAGTCCCTCGGCCTCGATATAGCGCGCAGCAAGCTGTGCGGCGGCGGCAGCAAGTCGCTCCTGTGGCGGACGATCTTCGCCAACGTGCTCGGCATCCCGCTCGACCTTGTCAAGACCGAGCAGGGCCCCGGCTACGGCGGCGCGATGCTCGCCATGGTCGGCTGCGGCCGCTTTGCAAGCGTGCAGGCCGCGGCGGATGCGCTGGTGGAGGTTGCGGACACCGTGGAGCCCGACGCGGAACTGACCGCGCGCTACGAGGCGCAGTATCAGAAGTTCCGCGCGATCTATCCGGCGATGAAAGCGCTGTTTCCCAAATTGCAGTAAGGAGGCGTCCCCATGAAGCTTTACTCTGTCTACGATCCGGAATTCAAGGCCTACGGCCAGCTCCCGTCCGGCTACGATGTTTCGGAGCTCTTGGCCGCGATGGCGCGTATTCCCCTGCCTGCGCAGGGCGTCGCCTACGAGCCGTCCATCGCCTCGCTGGAGGCCTGCGGCGTCTTTTCCGACCTGCGCGACCGCGGCTACGGCGGCATGCCGGTGCAGCTCGGCATGTGCTGGGGCCGCAACACAAAGCTGAACTGCCTGGAATACCACCGCGACAGCGAGATCAACATCGGCACGGGCGACTTTATCCTGTTGCTGGCGCGGCAGGAGGAGATCGAAAACGGCCTGCTGGACACGGCGAAGGTGAAGGCCTTCCGCGTCCCCGCGGGCGTGGTCGTGGAGGTCTACGCCACCACGCTGCACTACGCGCCCTGCCACACCGACGCGCAGGCCGGCTTTCGCGTGGCGGTGGTCCTGCCCCGCGGCACAAACACGGCAAAGCCCGATTTCCCGCCGCGCAGCGACGAGGACGCCCTGATGACCGCGCGCAACAAGTGGTTGCTGGCGCACCCCGATTCCGACGAGGCCAAGGGCGGCGCGCGCGTCGGCCTGACCGGCGTAAACCTTGACATTGCCGGCGAAATCTGATCGGATCATCTGCAAAAAACACACCCCGATTCCTTCGAATCGGGGTGTGTTCGTCTGTATTTGCTCACAGCTGGCTGCGGATGATCTTGCCGCTCGTCGTCTTGGGCAGCTCGTCGCGGAATTCGACGATGCGCGGATACTTGTAGGGCGCGGTGCGGTGCTTGACGTAGTTCTGGATCTCCTTTTTGAGCTCCTCGCTGCCCTTCTTCCCCTTGACGAGGACGATGCTGGCCTTGACGACCTGCCCGCGCACCTCGTCCGGCGCGGCGGAGACGCCGCACTCGAGCACGTAGGGCAGCTCCATGATGACGCTTTCGATCTCGAAGGGCCCGATGCGGTAGCCGCTGGACTTGATGACGTCGTCCGCGCGGCCGACGTACCAGAAATAGCCGTCCTCATCCTGCCATGCCAGGTCGCCGGTGTGGTAATAGCCGTCGTGCCAGCAGGCCTTGGTGTCCGCCTCGTTCTCATAGTACCCGGCAAAGAGGCCGCAGGGCGCGCCGTCGCCCGTGAAGATGCACACCTCGCCGACTTCGCCGGCCGCGGCGGGCTTTCCCTCCGGGGTGATGAGCTCCACATCGTACTGCGGGTTCGGCTTGCCCATCGCGCCGATCTTCGGGGACATACCGACGAAGTTGCCGATGACCACGGTCGTCTCCGTCTGGCCGAAGCCCTCCATGATGGAAAGGCCGGTGGCCTCGCGGAAGCGGTTGAACACCTCGGGGTTCATGGCCTCGCCCGCGGTGGAGGCGTGCTTGATGGATGAAAGATCGTACTTGCTCAGGTCCTCCTTGATGAAGAAGCGATACATCGTCGGCGGCGCGCAGAAGGTCGTGATGTGGTACTTGGCGAACATCGGCATGATGTCGTCGGCGGAGAAGCGGTCAAAGTCATAGACGAAGATCGCGGCCTCGCACAGCCACTGGCCGAAGATCTTGCCCCACATGGCCTTGGCCCAGCCGGTGTCGGAGATGGTCAGGTGCAGGCCGTCCGGGTCCACGCAGTGCCAGTAGCGCGCCGTGACGAAGTGGCCCAGCGGGTACTTGCAGTTGTGGCAGGCCAGCTTGGGGTAGCCGGTGGAGCCGGAGGTGAAAATCATCATCATCGGATCGTCGCCGCAGATGGCGTCGTCCGTGCGGGCAAAGCGGCTGGAGTACATCTCGAACTCCTCGTCGAAGCAGTGCCAGCCCTCCGCCTTGCCGTTGACGACGATCTTCGTCGTGATCTTGCCGTATTTCTCGATGGCGGAGGCGGACTGCACCGTGCTCTCCCCGTCGGCTGTGCAGGCGATGGCGGTCACGCCCGCGGTCTCAAAGCGGTAGAGGTAGTCCTTCTCCAAAAGCTGGTCCACCGCGGGGATCGCGATGGCGCCGAGCTTCTCCAGGCCGAGCAGGATCGGCCAGAACTGCCAGTTGCGGCGCAGCACCAGCATGACCTTGTCGCCCTTCTTGATGCCGAGCGCGCGGAAATAGTTGGCCGCGCGGGCGCTCATGCGGCGCATCTCGCCGAAGGTGATGCGCTTTTCGTTCTTGTTGCGGTCCACGTGCAGCATCGCCAGCTTGTCCGGCTGCTGCTCGCCGAGGGCGTCCACCACGTCAAAGGCGAAGTTGAAGCGGTCGGCATTGTTGAAGCGGATGCCGCGCAGCACGTCGCTGCCGTCCTCCAGCGGGGTGATGAAGTTCTCATAGATGCGCTTGCGCCCGGTCTCGCGCGTCGCCGTGATGGCGGGGACGGCGGCGGGCTTTTGCTCCATCTCCTCCTCGGGCGTCAGGACGATGGCGTAGAATTCGCAGTCCGCGCCGTTGGTGGCGATCATGCCGTGGGGCGTAGAGGAATCGAAATAGATCGAGTCGCCCGGGCCGAGGATCTCAATGTGGCTGCCGACCTGCACCTTGAGGTAACCGCGGATGACGATGTCGCACTCCTGCCCGTCGTGGGTCGTGACCTCGATGGGCTTGAGCTGCGCGGCCTCGCTGAACACGCTTTCGACATACAGCGGATCGGCAATGCGGTTTTTGAACTTGTAGGCCAGGTTGTAGTAGGTCATGCCGTGCGCCTGCTCCACGCGGCGCCCCTCGCCGCTGCGGGTCAGCAGATAGCTGCTCAGGCGCGGAGACACGCCCTCGATCAGCTCCGTCACGTCGACGTTCAGCACGCGCGCGCAGGTGTAGAGGAAGCCGAAGTTCAGCTCCTCCTCGCCTTGTTCATAGGCCTCGTAGTCGTCCACGCTCATGTCGAGCTTCCGGGCCATCTCCTCAAGGGAGATGCCGAGGATCGTGCGCAGCTCGCGGATGCGGTCCGCGATCTCGTGGATCTTGTACTCCAGATCGGTCATGCTTGCCATTGCTGCTTCCTCCTGTTTTTCCGGAGCATAGAAAACGTCCCCGGAAGGAATTCCGGGGACGACATAGAATCCTATACCGCGGTACCACCCCTGCTTGCGTCCGAAGCGGACGCCTCTTCAGCGCTCTACTAAGCGCCTTTGCACTGACGCGGCATCACGGGAGGCTCTACTTGCGCAGGGGATGCGCCCTGTGCTTTCTGCGCTCCGGCTCCGGAGTGACAGGCCATTGGGTCCCCGCGCTGTCTGCTTGCACCATCCGCAGACTCTCTGTAAGCTCGCAGGACCGGACCCTCTCCTTCAACGCCTTTGGGTTGATATGAGATTAGTTGCGATTATAGCGGCTATTTTCCGCTTTGTCAAGCGGTTTTACAGTTGATTGCGGATGATCTTGCCGCTGATGGTCTTGGGCAGCTCGTCGCGGAACTCGACGATGCGCGGATACTTGTAGGGTGCGGTGCGCTTCTTCACGTAGTTCTGGATCTCCTGCTTGAGCTCCTCGGTGCCCTCCTTGCCGCGGACGAGCACGACGCTGGCCTTGACGACCTGCCCGCGGATCTCATCGGGCACGGCGGAGACGCCGCACTCCAGCACGTAGGGCAGCTCCATGATGACGCTCTCGATCTCAAACGGCCCGATGCGGTAACCGCTGGACTTGATGACGTCGTCCGCGCGGCCGACATACCAGAAATAGCCGTCCTCATCGCGCCACGCCAGGTCGCCGGTGTGGTAATACCCGTCGTGCCAGGCCGCGTCGGTGGCCTCTTGATTGTTCAGGTAGCCCTTGAACAGACCGCAGGGCACGCCGCCGCCGGTGAACACGACGATCTCGCCGACCTCGCCGGTGCCGGCCGGGGTGCCGTCCGGCGCGAGCAGCTCAATGTCGTAAAGCGGGCTGGGCTTGCCCATGGAGCCGGGCTTCGGCGTCATGCCCGTGAAGGTGCCGATGGTCAGCGTGGTCTCGGTCTGGCCGAAGGCCTCGTGGATCATCAGCCCGGTGGCCTCCTTGAAGCGCTCGAAAACCTCGGGGTTCAGCGCCTCGCCCGCCGTGGTCGCGTGCTTGATGGAGGAAAGGTCGTACTTGCTCAGATCCTCCTTGATGAAGAAGCGGTACATCGTCGGCGGCGCGCAGAAGGTCGTGATGTGATACTTGGCGAACAGCGGCATGATGTCGTCGGCGTGGAAGCGGTCAAAGTCGTAGACGAAGGTCGCGCCGCCGCTCATCCACTGGCCGTAGAGCTTGCCCCACAGCGCCTTGCCCCAGCCGGTGTCCGAGATCGTCAGGTGCAGGCCGTCCGGCTCGACGCAGTGCCAGTACTTTGCGGTGAGGTAGTGGCCGAGCGGGTATTTGCAGGAGTGGACGACGGCCTTGGGATAGCCGGTCGTGCCGGAGGAGAAGAGCATCAGCATCGGATCGTCGCCGTGGATGCACTCCGCGCTGCGCTGGAACCGGCTGGAATACATCTCGTATTCCGCGTCGAAATCGTGCCAGCCCTCCTTCTGTCCGCCGCACATGACCTTCAGCCGCAGGCCCGGCCAGCGCGCCATCGCCTTCTCGGCCTCGTCGGCGCACTTGCCGAAGGCGGTGCAGACGATCGCGGTCACGTCCGCGGACTCGAAGCGGTATTCAAAATCCTTCTCCAAAAGCTGGTCGGTCGCGGGGATCGCGATCGCGCCGAGCTTGTGCAGCCCGATGATGATCGGCCAGAACTCCCAGTTGCGGCGCAGCACGAGCATCACGCGGTCGCCCTTCACGACGCCGAGGGCGCGGAAGTAGTTGGCCGCGCGGGCGCTCATCTTGCGCATGTCCTCAAAGGTGAAGCGGCGCTCATGCTTCTCCCGGTCGAGGTGGACCATGGCGAGGCGCTGCGGCTCCTTCGCCGCGATGACGTCCACCACGTCAAAGGCGAAGTTGAACTTGTCCGCCGCGGTGAAGCTGATGTAGCGCGGCGTGCCGTTCTCGTCGGCCTCGGTGCGGATGAACTCCGCCATGAACTCCGGCGCGGGCTTGATCTGCTCCGGGACGGGCAGCGCCGTCTGCTTCGCGACGTCGTGCAGCCGCCCGTGCTCCCAGACGGCCTCGCCCTCCTCGTCGGGGAGAATGACCGCGCAGAACACGCAGTCCGTACCATCCACGGCGATCATGCCGTGGGGCGTGGAGGAGTTGTAGAAGATGCTGTCGCCGGGGCCGAGCACCTCGGTGTGCTCGCCGATCTTGACCTTGAGCCGCCCCTCCATGATGAGGTCGAACTCCTGCCCGCCGTGGGTGTTCTGATGGATCGGCGCGTTCTGCTCGGCCTCGGAGTATTCGTAGCGCACCCAGTAGGGGTCCGCCTTGCGGTTCTTGAACAGCGGCGCGATGGCGCGGATCTCCGTGCCCGGCTCCTGGCTGGTCAGCTGGCCGCCGCCGCGGCGGGTGACGGTGTAGCTGGTCAGGCGCGGCGCGGCGCCCTCCAAAAGCTCCATCATCTCCACGCCGAAGGTCATGGCGCACTTGTGGATAAAGCTGAAGGGCAGGTCGGCCCCGCCCGACTCGTATTTCCGATAATCCTCCAGCGAAAAGCCGGTGGATTCCGCCATCTGCTGCTCCGTGTAGCCGCAGTCGAGCCGCAGCTCGCGGATGCGCTCCACCACTTCCTGCATCACGCCGGTTGTCGTGTCTGCCATAACGATTCCCCTCCGCAACAAAAAATAACGCCCGTCTCAAGCATTGAGACGAGCCAAACATAACCCGCGGTACCACTCAATTTGCGTCCTTCGACGCCCCTTCAGGCTCCAACAAGCCCTTTGCCTTAACGCGGCTGGACGGAAGGCGTCTACTGACACGCTCGTGCGTTCGGGCCTTCGGCTCGGAAGTGATAGGTCACTGGCTCATTCATTGCCGGCTCGCAGCGAACCGCCGGCTCTCTGAAAATGAAAGCGAACCCGACCGTCTTCGTCATCGCTTTTGACACATTAAAGCACAAGCGTCCCGCCGCGTCAACACTTTTTTGAAAAAAAGCAGTTTTTGATTGACATTTTCAGTGAGGCGAATATAATTAATTCATTAAAACGCGAAAGAGGAAAAGCGCCAAAAACGACGCTCACGATTGAGCGCCGATTTTATTTTCGGACGAGGTTTGCATGGACGATCTGCTCTCACTGATGCGCAGCGGGCCGCGGAAGATCGCCGTCACCGGCCACTTCGGCAGCGGCAAGACGGAGTTCGCCGTCTCGCTGGCCTTTGCGCTCGCCGCGGAGAAAAACGCGGACGAAACGCTGGCCCTGTGCGACCTTGACATCGAGAACCCCTACTTCCGCTCGCGCGAGCGGCAGGACGCGCTGCGCGCCGCCGGGGTGGATGTGTACTCCGATCCCTCAGACGGGCGCAACGGCAGCGAGCTGCAGACCATCTCGGCCAAAATCCGCGCCCCGCTGGAGAACGACGGCTGCCGCGTGATCCTCGACTGCGGCGGCGACGGCAGCGGCGCGATGATCCTGCGCCAGTTCGCCAAATACTTCACCCCCGGCGACCACCGGCTGCTGTGCGTTGTGAACCCGAACCGCCCCGGCACCGACACGCCGGAGAAGGCGGCGGCGCACGTGCGCGCCATCGAGGACGCGACGGGCCTGCGCGTCACCGGCCTCATCTCCAACGCCCACCTTATCCGGTTCACGACGGCGGACACCGTGCGCGAGGGCTGGGCGTTTGCCAGACAGGTGGAAACACTGACCGGCGTACCTTTGCTGGCGGCCTGCTGTATGCGCGCGCTCTGCCCGGCGCTGGACGGCTGCGGCTTCCCCGTGTTTCCGATCGGCATGTACATGCGCGACAGCTACCTCGACAAATCCGTTTAGTCTTTGCTTTATCATACAGGAGGAGAAACAAATGAGCAAACGCTTCAAGCTGGTCTTCAACCGCGACAAGTGCAAGGGCTGCGAGCTGTGCGTCAGCTTCTGCCCGAAGCATCTGCTCGCGCTGGACACCGCTGTGAACGCCAAGGGCTACCACCCCGCCGGCATCACGGACCAGGCCGCGTGCATCGGCTGCTGCAGCTGCGCGCTGATGTGCCCGGACTGCTGCATCCGCATCTATGAGCTGGAGGAGGGAGAGACGGCATGAGCAAGGTATTGATGAAGGGCAACGAGGCCTTTGCCGAGGCGGCCATCCGCGCCGGCTGCAAGTGCTATTTCGGCTACCCGATCACCCCGCAAAACGAGATCCCCGAATACATGAGCCACGAGCTGCCCAAGGCGGGCGGCGCGTTTTTGCAGGCGGAGAGCGAGCTAGCCGCCGTGAACATGGCCTTCGGCGCCGCGGCCAGCGGCGGGCGCGTGTTCATCTCCACCAGCTCCCCCGGACTGGCGCTGATGCAGGAGGGACTTGGCTTCATCTGCTCGGCGGAGTGCCCCGTCGTCGTGCTGAACGTCAGCCGCGGCGGCCCCGGCGTCGGCGGTATTCAGCCCGGTCAGGCGGACTACATTCAGGTCACGCGCGGCGGCTACAACGGCGATGCAAAGATCCCCGTGCTCGCCCCCGCCGGGATTCAGGAGTGCGTCGACCTCATCTATGAGGCCTTCGACATCGCGGACAAATACCGCAACCCCGTGCTCATCTTCGCCGACGGCATGATGGGCCAGATGATGGAGCCCGTTGAGCTGCCCCCCGCGCGCGGCATCACCCCGCCGGAAAAGATCAACGAGACGAAGCCCTGGGCCATCACCGGCACCGCGCAGCACCCGGGCCGCAACGTGGTCTACTCCCTGCGCCTGGAGCCGGATGTGCTGGAGAAGCACGTCGAGCACCTCTTTGAAAAGTACGACGCGGCCGCGAAGGAGCTCGTCCGCTACAAGAGCATGAACCTTGACGAGGCGGAGATCGTCTTCGTCGCCTTCGGCACGATGTCCCGCCTGTGCGCGGAGGCCATCGAGCTGCTGGACGCGCAGGGCATCAAGGCCGGTCTCATCCGCCCGATCTCCCTGTGGCCCTACCCGGACGCCGCCTTCGATGAGATCGGCCCGAAGTGCAAGGTCGTCATCTCGACCGAGCTGAACATGGGCCAGATGCTCACGGACGTCAAGGCCGCCGTCGCCGGGCGCTGGCCGGTCGGGCTCATCAACCGCACCGGCGGCATCGTCCCCAGCTCGCTGGAGATCGTCGAGCGGGCAAAAAAACTGCTGGAGGGGGTCAAGTGAGATGAAAAGCGTATTTGAGATCACCAAGGGCATGACCCCGGTCGACACCAGCTACTGCCCCGGCTGCTCCCACGGCATCGCCCACCGCCTCATCATGGAGGTCCTCGACGAGCGCGGCGAGCTGGGCAACACCATCGGCGTCGTCCCCATCGGCTGCAGCATCAACGCCCACCACTTCATGAACGTCGACATGTGCGAATCCACCCACGGCCGCGCCCCGGCCATCGCCTCCGGCATCCGCCGCGTCCACCCGGACAAGGTCGTGTTCACCTATCAGGGTGACGGCGACCTCGCCAGCATCGGCGCGGGCGAGATCCTGCACGCGGCGCACCGCGGTGAGAAGTTCACCACCTTCTTCATCAACAACGCGATCTACGGCATGACCGGCGGCCAGATGGCCCCGACCACGCTGATCGGCCAGCGCGCCACCACCTGCGTGGACGGCCGCACCGTTGAGCAGGCAGGCCTGCCGCTCAAGATGTGCGAGATCCTCGCCGCCGTGCCCTGCGCCGTGTACGTGGAGCGCGTCATGCTCAACAACCCCGCCAACGTCCGCAAGGCAAAGAAGGCCGTGCAGACCGCGCTGGATATCCAGAAGGCGGGCCTCGGCTTCACCTTCGTCGAGTTCCTCTCCGCCTGCCCGACCAACTGGGGCCTCGCCCCGGCGGACGCCCTCAAGTGGGTGGAGACGGAGATGGCGAGCTATTACCCCATCGGAAACTTCAGAAAGCCGGAGGGATACTGAGAAGATGAAACAGAAGATGTTTTTTGCCGGCAGCGGCGGACAGGGCACGCTGGCCATCGGCCAGATGATCGCCAAGGCCGCCATGGACGAGGGCAAGGAGGTCACATGGCTGCCCTCCTACGGCCCGGAGATGCGCGGCGGCACCGCCAACTGCACCGTGGTCGTCTCGGATAAGCCCATCGCCTGCCCCCTCATCAACGAGGCCGACCTGCTGGTCGTCATGAACCTCCCGAGCCTGCTGAAATTTGAATCCCTCGTCGCCCCCGGCGGCCTGCTGATCATCAACAGCTCGCTCGTCCCGGAAAAGGCGAAGCGCGACGACATCCGCGTGCGCTACGTCCCCGCCAACGACGATGCGATGGCCCTCGGCAACGACAAGGCCGCCAACATGGTCATGCTGGGCGCGATCATCCGCGAGACCGGCATCGTCGAGCCGGACACCGTCCGCGAGGAGATCCGCCACATGTTCTCCGGGCGCAAGGAGAAGTTCCTCCCGATGAACCTTTCTGCCTTCGACCTTTATTTGAATAAGTAAAAATCACTTATATATCCCCGTAACCATTTGAAAGGAGCAGTCACCATGAAGAGCGCATATCTGAACAAGGTCCTTGAAACCGTCAAGCAGCGCAACCCCGGCGAGCCGGAGTTCCTGCAGGCGGTCACCGAGGTGCTGGAGAGTCTGGAGTGCATCGTCGAAAAGCACCCCGAGTATGAGGCCAACGGCATCATCGAGCGCTTCGTCGAGCCGGAGCGTTTCATCCAGTTCCGCGTCCCCTGGGTTGACGACAGCGGCAAGGTACAGGTCAACCGCGGCTTCCGCGTCCAGTACAACAGCGCCATCGGCCCGTACAAGGGCGGTCTGCGCTTCCACCCGAGCGTCAACGCCTCCGTTATGAAGTTCCTGGGCTTCGAGCAGGTGCTGAAAAACTCCCTGACCACGCTGCCGATGGGCGGCGGCAAGGGCGGCAGCGACTTTGACCCCAAGGGCAAGTCCGACGCCGAGGTCATGCGCTTCTGCCAGAGCTTCATGAGCGAGCTGTATCGCCACATCGGCCAGTTCACCGACGTCCCCGCCGGCGACATCGGCGTGGGCGGCCGCGAGATCGGCTACCTCTTCGGCGAATACAAGAAGATCACCAACCGCTACGACGCCGGCGTTCTCACCGGCAAGGGCCTGACCTACGGCGGCTCCCTCGCCCGCACGCAGGCCACCGGCTACGGCCTGTGCTACTTTGCGCAGGAGTACCTCAAGTGCGTCAAAAACGACAGCTTCGCCGGCAAGGTCTGCGTCGTCTCCGGCTCCGGCAACGTCGCGCAGTACGCCGCCGAGAAGGCCACGCAGCTCGGCGCCAAGGTCGTCGCGATGAGCGACTCCAACGGCTACATCTACGATCCCAACGGCATCAACCTGCCCGTTCTCTTCGACATCAAGCAGAACCGCCGCGCCCGCATCAGCGAGTACGCCAAGGAGGTCCCCGGCAGCGAGTATCACGAGAACTGCCGCATGATCTGGTCTGTCAAGGCCGATATCTGCATGCCCTGCGCCACGCAGAATGAGATCGACGTCAAGGAAGCGGAAATGATCATCGCCAACGGCGCCATCGGCGTTTTCGAGGGCGCGAACATGCCCACCTCGCTGGCCGCCACCGAGATGATCCAGAAGGCCGGATTGCTCTTCAGCCCCGGCAAGGCCTCCAACGCCGGCGGCGTCGCCACCTCCGGTCTGGAGATG
>CAMJPK010000063.1 GCA_946407675.1 uncultured Clostridia bacterium | reverse complement strand
GAAGATCAAGGGCAAGGTCGAGGCCCACGGCCGCCACAAGAAGCAGTCCGGCGGCTCCGGCCAGTTCGGCGACGTGTGGATCCGCTTCGAGCCCCAGGAGGAGAGCGACGAGATGATCTTCGCCGAGGAGGTCTTCGGCGGCTCCGTCCCCAAGAACTTCTTCCCCTCCGTCGAGAAGGGCCTGCGCAACGCGGTGCAGAAGGGCGTCCTCGCGGGCTACCCGCTGGTCGGCCTGAAGGCCACGCTGTATGACGGCAGCTACCACCCCGTCGACTCCAACGATATGGCGTTCCAGACCGCGGCGCGCCTGGCCTATCAGGACGGCATCCCCAAGGCCAAGCCCACCATTCTGGAGCCGATCGGCCTGCTGAAGGTCACGATCCCCGACGCGAACATGGGCGATATCATGAGCGATATCTCCTCCAAGCGCCGCGGCACCGTGCTCGGCATGAACGCCGAGGATGGCATGCAGACTGTCGAGGCCGAGGTCCCGATGGCCGAGATGGGCTCCTACACCATCGACCTGCGCTCTATGACGCAGGGGCGCGGCAGCTTCTCGCTGAAGTTCGTCCGCTATGAGGAGGCCCCCGGCAACGTCCAGCAGAAGGTCATTGAGGACGCGAAGAAGGCCGCCGAGGAAGAGTAATTCCGTTTTGATTGCACAGCCCGCAGACACAAAACCGTCTGCGGGCTGTCTACACATGAAAGGGGGAACGGAACATGACCGACATTCCGATGCTCTCGCGCCACCCGGAGCTGGAGCCCTTCGCGGGCGATCTGGCGCTGCGCATGGACAACTACGCCGCCGCGCGCGCGCGGCTTTTGCCCGAGGGCGGGACGCTTTCCGACTTTGCCTGCGCGCACAAGTGGTTCGGCTTCCACCGCCTGCCCGGCGGCTGGGTCTACCGCGAGTGGGCTCCCGCGGCGGACGGGCTGTATCTGACCGGCGACTTCAACGACTGGCACTGGACCGACACGCCGCTGGAGCGCAGGGAAAACGGCGCCTGGGAGATCTTTCTCCCCGGCGATACGCTGTGCCACGGCGCGCGCGTGCTCACCATCGTGCGCAACGGCGACGTGCTCACGCAGCACGTCCCGCTCTACGCCCGGCGCGTGACGCAGGACTGGCGCAGCGGGAGCTGGTGCTGCGAGGTCTGGGACGACACGGCGGAATATCCGTGGACGGACGCGGGCTTTGTCAACACCGACGCGCCGCTCATCTATGAGGCGCACGTCGGCATGTGCGCCGAGGAGCACCGCATCGCCACCTACCGCGACTTTGCCGACAGCGTGCTGCCGCGCGTGAAGGCGGCGGGCTACAACACCGTGCAGCTCATGGCGGTGATGGAGCACCCGTTCTACGGATCCTTCGGCTACCAGGTCAGCAGCTTTTTCGCGGCGTCCAGCCGCTTCGGCTACCCGGAGGACCTCAAGTACCTCGTCGACAAGGCGCACGGCATGGGCATCCGCGTGCTGCTGGACCTCGTCCACTCCCACGCCGTGGGCAACACGCTGGAGGGCATCAACCGCTTCGACGGGACGGACTGGCAGTTCTTCCACGCCGGCGCGGAGGGCGACCACCCCGCGTGGGGGACGAAGTGCTTCGACTACGGCAAGCCGGAGGTGCTGCACTTCCTTTTGAGCAACCTGCGCTTCTGGCTGGAGGAATACCACGTCGACGGCTTCCGCTTCGACGGCGTGACGAGCATGCTCTACCACGACCACGCGCTGGGCACGGACTTCAGCAATCTGTCGATGTACTTCACGATGAACACCGACACGCAGGCCGTCACCTACCTGCAGCTCGCCAACGACCTGATCCGCGAGGTCATGCCCCGCGCGCTCACCGTCGCGGAGGACATGAGCGGCATGCCCGGCATGTGCGAGCCGGTCGCGGACGGCGGCATCGGCTTCGATTACCGCCTCGGCATGGGGCTGCCCGACCTGTGGATCAAGCTTATCAAGGAGCACAGCGACGAGGACTGGAACCTCGGCTGGATCTGGAAGGAGATGACCTTCCGCAACGCGCCGACCATCGCCTACGTCGAGAGCCACGACCAGGCCCTCGTCGGGGACAAGACGGTGATCTTCCGCCTCGCGGACGCGGCCATGTATACGGAAATGCGCAAGGACTGCCACAGCATCGTCATCGACCGCGCGATCGCCCTGCACAAGATGATCCGCCTGCTCACGCTCGCCGCGGGCGGCAACGGCTACCTCAACTTCATGGGCAACGAGTTCGGCCACCCGGAGTGGATCGACTTCCCCCGCCCCGGCAACGGCAACAGCTTTCAGTACTGCCGCAGGCAGTGGTCGCTGGTGGACAACCCGGAGCTCAAGTACGAGTATCTCAACCACTTCGACCACGACATGATCCACACCGCGGCGTACTACCGCATCTTCGACGAGGGCTGGCCGGAGCTGCAGTGGCTGCACGAGGACGACCACGTGCTTGGCTTCACGCGCGCGGGGCTGCTGTTCGTCTTCAACTTCTCCCCGGCGCGCAGCTTTCCGGACTATCCGATCCCCGTCCCGGCGGGCACGGCGCGCGCTGTTGTCCTGTTCTCCTCGGACGATTGGTGCTACGGCGGCTTCGGCCGCGTGGCGAGGAACGCGCCGGAGGCAGCGGACGGCGCGGTGAAGCTCTATCTGCCCGCCCGCACCGCGACGGTGCTGCGGCTGGAGCAAGCATAAGCGCCCGTCATTCCGCGCCGTATTGACAAGTCCTGTCGAATCACGTAATATGTACATGCCCGCAAGGGCAGGCGTTGCCAAAGTGAAAAAAGGCGGTTCCGCCACATCTCCGAAAGGGGGTGTTGCTATGCCGATTACATTGACGTTTCATGTTCTGTTCTGGACAGTTACGATACGTGTAAAAAGCAGAAGCCGCCACTCTGCCAAGTGACGGCTTCTAAAGAGATTTAGAACCACATAGGGCGGAGCCGCTTTTCGGCAACGCCTTTTTGTATTCTCATTATACCGCATTTGAGAAGAATGTCAAGACGGGTTTGAATCCACGCGTCCCTGCGGCGCAAGGCGCGCCTCGCCCTCGGCGCGCACCTTCGCCATCACCTTTTTGCACAGGAAGGCCGCGACGCACAGCGTCAAAACCTCGGAGATGAGCGGCGAGAACCACACGATCTCCAGCCGCCCGAAGCGGCTGAGCACCCACGCGGCGGCGACCTGAATGACGACCTGCCGCAGAATGTTGATCATCAGCGCGAAGCGTGAGCGGCCGAGCGACTGGAACGACGAGGTGATGATGACCGTCACCGCGCCGAAGGTCATTGACAGCGCGCAGCGGCGCACCGCCGTGACGCCGATGGACAGCATGTAGTCCGAGGCGTTGAACAGCCGCAGCAGCGGCACGGGGATGCACTCGTAGAGCACCGTGACCGCCAGCGTGATGAGCGCGCCGACGATCATGCTCAGCCGCAGCGTCTTGAACAGGCGGTCCAGCTTGCCCGCGCCGTAGTTGTAGGAGTAGATCGCCAGCGTGCCGTTGTTCATGCCGAACACCGGCATGAAGCCGAAGCTCTGCAGCTTGATCCACACGCCGTAGACCGCCGTGGCCGTCGTGGAGAAGGACAGGTAGATGCCGTTGAGCAGATAGCCCGTGATGGCGCTGAGGCCGACGGTGATCATGGAGGGAAAGCCGACCGAGTAGATGAATTTCAGGATCTTGAGGTCCGGGAGCATCTGCTTGAATTGGAAGCGCGTGGCGGTGTTGCGCCGGAGGTTGAAGATCAGCGCGCAGACGCCCGCGGCGTACTGCCCAATGACCGTCGCGATCGCGGCGCCGCGCACGCCCAGGCCGAAGACGAAGATGAAGATCGGGTCCAGAATGATGTTCAATATCGCGCCGAGCGCCTGCGCGATCATCGAGGGCGTGGCGTTGCCCGTCGCGATCAGGAGCTTTTCAAGCCCCTGCGCCTGGAACATACCGAAGGAGAAGATCGTGACGATGGAGACGTACTGCGCGCCGTAGTCGATGATGGTCTCCACGTCCGTCTGGTTTTCAAAGAAGCGGCGGGAGAAGAACAGCCCGAGGAACACGCAGATGACGCCGTAGCACGCATCGAGGAAAACCTGCACGTTGGCGGCCTTCTCGGCGCGGCGGAGGTTCCCCTCCCCCAGCGAGCGCGACACCAGCGCGTTCACGCCGACGCCTGTGCCGACGGCCAGCGCGATCATGATGTTCTGGATCGGCAGCGCGAGCGACACGGCGGTCAGCGCGTCCTCGCTGAGGCGCGCGACGAACATGCTGTCCACGGCGTTGTAGAGCGCCTGAATGAACATGGAGATCATCATCGGCACGCTCATGGTCACGAGCAGCTTTCCGATGGGCATGGTACCGAGCTTTTCCTGCGCGGTTGCTTTTCTGTTTTGCGCGGGCATATCAGCCATTTGTATCTCTCCCCCGTCAGTGATGAAGCGCGTAAAGGCCGAGCGCGGCGAGCGCGCCCAGCAGGTTGTTGCAGAGGTTCACGGCGTCGTTGGTCATGAAGCGCACGCCCGTTTCCGGCGTGCCGGGGACGCCGCAGTGCTTCGGCTTTTCGGTCAGCGCGCCGCATTCCGGGCAGCGGAACTTGACCTGCACGCCGCTGCCGAGCACGCTGTCGCACAGCGCGGCGAAGAAGCCGGCGGCGGTCACGTCGAGAAAGGCGGGCAGGAAGCTGCCGGAGGCCGCGCGGGTACACCCGGCGAAGCAGGCCGCCACGAGCGCCGCGCCGATGGCGCTCATGGCAAAGCCGAAGGCGGTCACGCCGCCGGAGAGCCCCGCCTGTACCGGCTTCCATGTGAGGATGTCGCGCGGCGGGCGCTTCGAGAGGACGCCCAGCTCGCTTGCCATCGAATCGGCCAGCGAGGCGGCCATCGCCCCGCCGTAGGCCCAGAGGAAGCCGAGATACCCCGTCAGCTTGAACAGCACCAGCGCCAGCGCGCCGGTAAAGACGTTGCAGAAGATCTGCATCGCGTCGCGCGCGCCGGTCTTGGCGTGCAGCGCCTTCTCCGCGCGCTCGCGCTTTTTGCCGGAAAGCTTCCCCGCCGCGATCGTGAAGAGGAAGGTGGCGGCGAGGGCGAGAAAGCCGGTCAGCCCGCCGCAGTAGCCGATGACGACGGCGAGCGCCCACGCCAGAATAAGGCCCCCGCGCGTGAGGGCCCTGCGCCACGCGGCCAGCGCCGCGAGCGCCGTGGCGGCGAGCAGGGAGAACAGAAGCAGTCTCAGCATGTCACGCCCCCGTTTTCAGCATCAAAAGCGTGCTGATGAGGAAAACGCCGAGCGGCAGCGAAAGGTTGTCCAGCCCGCGGCCGCTGACCAGCTCCAGCGCGGCGGCGGCCAGCGCGATGAGGCACAGCGCCCAGAACGGCAGGCCCATGCCGAAGATCGCGGAGATCACGGCGGCGACGAGCAGGCAGATGACGAACACGCTGGCCGTGCCGTAGAGCGTGCGCTCGCCCAGCAGACGGCGGTTGCCCTTTTGGATCGCGCCGAAGATCGGGGCGAAGCCGTCCCCCAGCGCCATGCAGAACGCGCCCATCGCGTAGCAGGGCAGGCAGCGCGGCACGAGCACGCACAGCGCGCCCATGACCGTCATGCTCACGGCGTACCAGACCGTGCCGAGGGAGCGCTTGCTCTCGTCCGTGCGCTCCATCGCGGCGAAGAGGTTGCGCTTGTAGCTCACGGCGTTGAGCACGATGAACACCGCCGTGGGTACGATGAAGTGCCAGGTGCCGCGCAGGCAGAAGTACATCGGTATGTAGGCGAAGGCCACGGAGACGTGGACGATCTTGCGCGAGACCTCGTCGGGCGCGCCGGTTTTCTTCTTCAGCGCCAGCGTGAGCGCGAGGATGAGGAAGACCCAGCCGAATGTCAGGATGTAACCGAGCGCGATCATAGTTGATCCTCCATCAAATGCGGCGCGATGCGGGCATCGCGCCCTACGGGGTGCGGCGCAGGAACGCGGCGCGATGTGGGCATCGCGCCCTACGGGGCGCGGGGCGGCGGTCAGCCCCAGTCGCTTGTCTCCAGGGGGTTTGCGCGGATGCCGCGCAGCGCGTCGCTGAAGAATACGCGCAGCGGCTCCATGCGCGCAGCCGTTTCAACGCAGTCGGACACGAAGCCGTCAAAGCTTTGCAGTTCACCGTCCGCAAAGCCGCGGGCGACGAACCAGTCCTTAAACTTCAGATACTCCGCGGCGGGGTCGTCCTCGGAAAAGCCGCGGGGGATGCGCTTGAGCCGGTCGCCCATCATCGCCTCGCCGCTTTGCATGAGCGCGTCGGAAAAGCGCAGGAACTGCGTCGAGATCGCCGTGCGCACGCGCAGGATCATCTCCGGCTCCCAGCACCAGACGCCCGTGCCGAACATCGTGCGTCCGCCGGGCTGGATGTGGACGTAATAGCCGAGGGGCAGCAGGGCGTGGCGGTCACCGGACAGGTCCGCCGCCCAGCGGGGGTTGTAGGGCGGGCCGCTGCGCTGGCCGCGCATGTCGCGCGGGATGCGGTACTGCATCGCCTTCGGGTCCGCGAACAAAAGCTGCTCCGACAGGTCTGGCGCGACGGCCTCCGACAGGCGGAATTTCAGGTCCAGCAGCAGCTCGGTGAAGTCCGCGCGCGCTTCGGCGTACAGCGCGTGGTTGTCCGCGTCGTGGAACCAGGTGCGGTTGTTGTTGCGCTCCAGAAGCGTGCAGTAGCGGAGCATGCGCTCAAAATCCATCGCGGCCTCACTCGGTATCATAGGAATAAGTTATTGTATTATACACTAAATTGTTGGAGAATACAAGTTGACATTTGGCCGCAGTCTGCTAAAATAGTAACGTAATATTACAAAAAAGGAGTTGTTGCCCCATGCAGGAAGTCTATGAGTTCATCAAGAAGTGCGGCACCTATTACCTCGCGACCGTGGACGGCGATCAGCCGCGCGTCCGTCCCTTCGGCACCGTCAACATCTTTGACGGCAAGCTCTACATCCAGACCGGCCTCGTGAAGGACTGCGCCAAGCAGATGCTCGCCAACCCCAAGGTGGAGCTGTGCTGCTTCGCCGAGGGCACCTGGCTGCGCCTGGCCGGCAAGGCTATACTCGACGAGCGCGTCGAGGCCAAGAAGGCCATGCTGGACGCCTATCCCAACCTGCGCCGCATGTACGACGAGAACGACGGCAACACCGCGGTGTTCTATTTCAAGGACGCCACCGCCACCTTCTCCAGCTTTACCGCCGCGCCGAAAACCATCACGTTCTGAGATAATCAACGCGCAACCGCTTCGCTGGGTTGCGCGTTGAGCTTTTAGAGCTTCACTGCGCTCCCCGCACTCGCTTCGCTCGCACAGTCCGCTCCGCGAGAAGAATTTTTCGCCACGCACATGTCGCGGCGAAAAATGATCCGACTTTTTTCGCGCCTGCGGGCGCGAACTCTGCGAGGCCATGCAAAAGCACTCCGAATCTTCGGAGTGCTTTTGTTTCTTTCTCGTTTATTTCTTCGGGCGGAAGAATTCCTCGAAATAGTCGCGCTCGGCCTTTTCCTGGGCGGTCTCCTCCCGCGGGGGCGGCGGGGGCTCGACGCGCGCGACCAGCACGGCGGAAGCGAGCAGGTCTCCCTGCGGCGCGCTCGGCGCCGGCGGCGGCGGCGTCTGGGCCGGGGGTTCACGGAACAGCGAGACGACCTTGCCGCTGTCGTCCGCCGCGGGCGCGGCGGGGGCTTCCTCCTGCTCCGGCAGCGGCGCGGGCGCGGAGGTCTGGCCGCCCCGGTCAAAGAAGCGGATTGAAGGGCTCTTCGGCTCCGGCGCGTGCTTCATCGCGGCCTCGGCCAGCATCGACGCCCGCTCGCGCTCCGCGGCGCGGACGGCGTAGACGTGCCGGAGGTGCTTGACGCGGTAGACGATCACCCAGCACAGATAGAGCAGGAACAGCCCCGCGAGGATCGCGACCGCCGTACGGAAGCTGCGCTGGCGCGTCGTTTCTCGGATCTGCTGCTTGATATACTGCATGCGGCTGAGCTGCACGGACGCGGAGGCCACGAGCTTCACGGTGCCGTAATTGACGCCCTCGCGCGTCAGCGTCACCTCGCCGAGCACCTGCCCCGCCGTGACCGGCGCGGTGACCGGCTCGCCGTTTTCCAGCGCGTAGACGCGGATGTTCTTATCAAAGTCGTCGGCGTTGAAGCCCTTGGGCAGCAGCACCGTGATCGAGGTGGCCGGGCGCAGGTTCACATACGTCGCGTTCATGCCGAGGGCCACGTCGACCGAGGCGATGTTCTCGGTGGACTTGAGCACCTCCTGATAGCCGTAGCTGTCAAACACCCAGTCAAACAGCGCCTTGGCGTCGTCAAAGCAGGTGTAGCGCCCCGCCTCGCTGCGCGCGCCGCCGAACACGGCGCACAGCAGATCGACCCCGTTGCGGCTCGCGGTGGCGACGAGGGTGCAGCCGGCGCGGCTGTTCCAGCCGGTCTTGAGGCCGTCGGCGTCCTCGTAGAGGTAGTCCGGGCCGTAGGGCGATTCGTCGCAGATGAGGGGGTTCGTGTTGCGCAGCGTCCGCGCCGCGGTGAGGTTCGTCTCCTGCAGCTCGGCGGCGACGGTGCCGCAGATGCGCTTGATGCGCTCGTGCGCAAGGCACTCCGACGCGATGCGGCACATCTCCCGCGCCGTGGTGAACTGCCCGTCGCTGTCCGCGCCGTGGGCGTTGGTGAAGCTCGTGTGCGTGCAGCCCAGCGCCGCGGCGCGCGCGTTCATCTGCTTGACGAAGGCGGCAACGGAGCCGCCGACGTAGTCCGCGACCATGTTCGCCGCGTCGTCCCCGGAGGCGATCAGCATGCACTGCAGCAGCGCGCTGAGCGTGAGCTGCTCGCCGACCTGCAGGCCGCAGCGGCTGCTGTCCTCGGTCAGGTCGGTGTTCATGGCCTCGCTGACCGTCACCATGTCGTTCACGGAGATCTTCCCGTCCTCGACGGCCTCGATCGCCAGAAGCGCGGTCATCAGCTTGACGGTGTCCGCCGGGTACACCTGCGCGTCCGCGTCCTTTTCAAAGAGCGCATCCCCGCTGTGGCGGTCCAGCACCAGCGCCGCGGGCGCGGCGACCGTCGGCTGCGCGGCGGCGGCCGGAACGGCCAGCGCGCCGAGCGCAAGCAGCAGCGATAAAATTATGGGAAGAAACTTTGAATTTTTCATGTAATTCTCCCACGATTTATGGTATGATAGAGTGTAAGCGTAAAAAACGGCAAAGAATCGTTCATGTCTATTAAATATTATAGTGAAATTGCATCGGAAAAGCAACACAAACTTGGCGGGGGCGCGGCGTTCCCGCCCGCGGAAAAGGAGCGGAATATGAGGATCCTGGTCGTCGACGACGAACAGCTTCTGGTCAAGGGCATCAAATTCAATCTGGAAAACGAGGGCTGGCAGGTGGACGCCTGCTACGACGGCGCCGCCGCGGTGGAGCAGGCGAAGGCCGTCCGTTACGACCTCATCATCCTCGACCTCATGATGCCGGTCATGGACGGGCTGGAGGCCTGCATGCACATCCGGCAGGACGACCCCGGCGTGCCCATCATCATGCTGACGGCCAAGAGCGAGGACACCGACAAGCTGCTCGGCTTTGAGTACGGCGCGGACGACTACATCACCAAGCCCTTCAACATTCTGCTGCTCAAGGCCCGCGTCCGCGCGCTTCTGCGCCGTTCCTCCCTGTCCGCCGTCCCGGAGGAGCAGGGCGCGGTGCTGTCCTGCGCGGACTTCACGCTGGACCTCGAAAAGCGCGTCGCCCGCCGCGGCGACGAGGAGGTCGACCTCACGGTCAAGGAATTCGACGTCTGCGAGCTTTTGATGCGCTCGCCGGGGAAGGTCTTTTCCCGCGAGGCGCTGCTGAACACGGTCTGGGGCTATGACTACCAGGGCGAGGAGCGCACCGTGGACGTGCACATCCGCCGCCTGCGCGAGAAGCTGGAGCGCGACAGCGCCAACCCCGCACATATTGTTACAAAATGGGGAGTAGGGTATTATTTCAAGGAGTAGTCAACGCGGAAACCAGCGAAGCGTTTCCGCGTTGAAAAGGAAGAAACGGCGGGAATCACCGAGCGTTGCCGCCTCGCGGCGACGCGAAGCATTCACGGCGTTTCTGACGCGGCGCGTAGGGTATTATTTCAAGGAGTGAGGACGCCGGGAACGCATAGCGCATTGTCATTGCGAGACAGTGCGCACACTGTCGTGGCAATCCGCGTCCCCGACCGAAAAGAAAACGGATTGCCACACCAGCCTGCGGGCTGGTTCGCAATGACGGAAGAATCAGGTAATGTTCAATGACCAACGCACGACCGAAAACCAAATACTCCGTCCGGCTGGTATTCATCGCCATCTTCTTCTGCTTCATCGTCGTGGCCGTGGGCATGCTGAACATCTACCCCACCACGACGGCGCGGGACATCGTCTTTTCCACGAAGCAGAGCGACCTGACGAGCCGCAGCTCGATCATGTCCGCCTCCCTCGCCGCGCTGGAGCGCCTGACGCCGGAGGGCGTGGCGCAGGTCATGGGCCTCGTCAGCGCCGGCGACTATGACCGCGTGGTCGTCACCGATCAGGACGCGCTTGTCCTCTACGACACCGACCCGATGCGCCGTATGCTCGGCGCGGTCAGCGACAACGACGTGCTGCTGCGCGCGCTCGGCGGCAAGGCGGTCTTTTCCTGCCACTACGGCACCGACGCCTTCGTCAGCCGCGCCGCGGCCCCGGTCATCAGCTACGGCCGCGTGATCGGCGCGGTGTACGTGCAGGAGACGGACAGGGAGCAGGCCGAGCTGATCGGCTCTATACAGGCGCGATTGCGCAACATCTCCATCACCGCCGGCGTGGTGACGCTGGCGCTCATCGTGCTGTTCTCCGGCGCGCTGACGCAGCGCATCCGCACGCTGGTACAGGGCATGCGCATCGTCCGCGAGGGCGACTACGCCTACCGCGTCCCGCTCAAGGGGCGCGACGAGGTGCGCGAGCTCAGCGAGGAGTTCAACGACATGACCGGACGGCTGCAGAACACCGAGGAGCTGCGCCGCCGCTTCGTCTCCGACGCGTCCCACGAGCTGCGCACCCCACTGGCGAGCATCCGCCTGCTCTCCGACAGCATCGTACAGAGCGAGCAGATGGACGAGCAGACGATGCGCGAGTTCGTCACGGACATCGGCTCCGAGGCCGAGCGCCTGCAGCGCCTGACCGAGAAGCTCATGCGCCTGACGAAAATGGACGCCGGCATCGCCGCCGCGCCGGAGCCGGTGGATATGGCCGCCGTCGCCGAGCGCACGATCCACCTGCTCGAGCCGCTTGCCAGGCAGCGCGACGTGACGCTGTACCCCGAGTTTGGCGACGGCTGCGTCATCAGCGCCAGCGGCGACGACGTGTATCAGAGCATCTTCA
>CAMJPK010000062.1 GCA_946407675.1 uncultured Clostridia bacterium | reverse complement strand
ACGCCGCTCATCATCTCCGGCCAGGGCGACGAGAGCACCGACCTCTACCGGCAGGTGGAGGCCTTCGTCGCTGGCCTGAAGAAGAAGGTCTACGCCTCCGTCGACGAGAAGGCCGAGGAGGACGAGAACATCGACGCGGACTACGTCGTGGACGAGAAGGCCAGAAGCGTCACGCTCACGGCGCGCGGCATCGCGAAGGCGGAGCAGTATTTCGGGCTGGAGAACCTCTCCGATCTGGAAAACTCCACGCTGAGCCACCACATCAATCAGGCCATCCGCGCCCACGGCGTCATGAAGCGGGACATCGACTATGTGGTGAAGGACGGCGAGGTCATCATCGTGGACGAGTTCACCGGCCGCCTGATGCTCGGCCGCCGCTACAGCGAGGGCCTGCATCAGGCCATCGAGGCCAAGGAGCATGTGGACGTCCAGCACGAGAACAAGACGCTGGCCACGATCACCTTCCAGAACTACTTCCGCATGTATGAAAAGCTCTCCGGCATGACGGGTACCGCCGTGACCGAGCAGGAGGAGTTCGTCTCCATCTACGGGCTGGACATCATCGAGATCCCGACGAACAAGCCGGTCATACGCAAGGACTGGCCGGACGTGGTGTACAAAAACGAAAACGGCAAGAACCGCGCCATCATACAGCAGATCGTGGCATGCCACGAAAAGGGCCAGCCGGTGCTGGTCGGCACGGTCAGCATCGAGAAGAGCGAATACCTGTCGAAGCTGCTGCAGCGCACGGGCATCCCCCACAGCGTGCTGAACGCGAAGAACCACGAGAAGGAAGCGGAGATCGTCGCGCAGGCGGGCAAGCTCGGCGCGGTGACCATCGCGACGAACATGGCCGGCCGCGGCACGGACATCGTGCTGGGCGGCAACGCGGAGTTCCTTGCGAAGAGCGATCTGCGCAAGGCCGGGTATGACGACGCCGTCATCACCGAAGCCACGGGCTATGCCGAGACGGACAACGCGGACATCCTCGCCGCCCGCGCGCTGTATGCGGAAAAGCTGGCCGCGCACAAGGCGGTCACAAAGGCGGAGGCCGAGCAGGTGCGCGCCGCCGGCGGCCTCTTCATCCTCGGCACAGAGCGGCATGAATCGCGGCGCATCGACAACCAGCTGCGCGGACGCTCCGGCCGTCAGGGCGACCCGGGCGAGAGCCGCTTCTACCTGGCGCTGACGGACGACGTCATGCGCCTGTTCGGCTCCGAGCGCATCATGGGCATGATGGAGACGCTGAAGCTGGAGGAGGACCAGCCCATCGACGCAAAGCTGCTGTCCAACGCCATCGAGCAGGCGCAGCGCACCGTCGAAAGCCGCAACTTCCAGGCGCGCAAGGCCACGCTGGAATACGACGACGTCATGAACGCCCAGCGCAAGATCATCTACGGCCAGCGCTATCAGGTCCTCAACGGCGAGGACGTGCGCGATTCGATCCACAGCATGATCGAGGAGTTCATCCGCGACAGCGTCGGCACGGCCGATCCCGGCAGCCCGGAGGAGCTGGAGGAGATCCTGCAGATCTTCTATCCGCTGTTCCTTTACCGCAACACGATCAAATACCGCGACGGCCTGAAGTGCGACGAGATCCGCGCGCAGGTGCAGGAGGCGGCCGACAAGGTCTATGCGCGCAGGGAGGAAGAGCTCGGGCTCATGCCCGACGGCGCGCCGCTCATGCGCGAGCTGGAGCGCGTCATTCTGCTGCGCGTCGTGGACGAATACTGGATGGACCACATCGACGCCATGAGCGAGCTGCGCAAGGGCATCGGCCTGCGCGGCTACGGCAACGTGAACCCGGTGGACGCCTACCGGCAGGAGGGCTTCGACATGTTCGAGGCCATGATCGCCGGCATAAGGCAGGAGGTCGTGCGCCGCATCTACCTCGTCCGCGTCCGCAAGGAGCAGGGCGTGGAGCGCAAGAGCGTCGTGAAAAACCCCGTGTCGAACGTCGGCGGCGACGCCTCCGTGAAAAAGCAGCCCGTCAAGCGCGAGAAGAAGCCGGGCCGGAATGACCCGTGTCCCTGCGGAAAGCTGCGCCCGAATGGACTTCCCATGAAGTACAAAGACTGCTGTGGCCGCAACGCCTGACCGCTTGCTTTTTCGCCCGATACCGCATCTCCTCTGCGCGCCGTGCCCACGGCACTGCCGCGCCTCGTCGTTTTTGTCTCGGACGAAAAATCTGCACGGACAAGGAACCGCTCGTTTGCTATTTGTATGCAATTAGGGAGTAACATGAATTTCGCTGAACACACCGCGCAAAACGGCGTTGTATATCTCACCGCGCCGACCATCGCCCGCCGCCACGCGTTCACCACGCGCATCGGCGGCGTCAGCACCGGCGATCAGGCGGGGCTGAATCTCTCCGTGAACAAGGACCCGGTTTTCGCGCACGTCGCGGAGAACTACCGCCGCCTCGGGGAAGCGACCGGCATCGACACCGGGCATATGGCCCGCACGAAGCAGGTGCACGGGGCCGTCGTGCGCACGGTCACGGGGGCGGACGCCCATGTGCTGGGGACCCCTGTGCCCTATGAGGCGGACGGGTTGGTGACAAACGAGCCGGGGCTGGCGCTCATCTGCTACACGGCCGACTGTGTGCCCGTGCTGCTGTGCGACGACCGCAGCGGCGTGATCGCCGCGGTGCACTGCGGCTGGCGCAGCTCCGTCGCGGACATTCTCGGCGTCGCGCTGGACGCCATGTGCGCCCTCGGCGCCTTGCCCGCGACGACCGCCGCGGCGATCGGCCCGGCGATCTCGCGCTGCTGCTTCGAGGTGGGCGGCGAGGTCGTCGAGGCCGTCGACGCCTATCTCGGCGGTGACAGTGCGGGGCTCTATGCCCCGGCGGAGGGCAGAGAGGGGAAATATTTCCTCGACCTCAAGGCCGCAAACGCCCGCCGCCTGACGCAGCTCGGCGTGCCGGCGGACGCGATCGCCGTTTCGGACGACTGCACCTTCTGCCTGCCGGACAAATACTGGTCCCACCGCTACACCCACGGACGGCGCGGCAACCAGGGCGCACTTATTTCACTTTGATTCGGAGCATACGCATGAGAAAGACGGCAAAAAAACCGCTGATACTGATCCTCGCACTGGCGCTGCTGTCCGGCTGCGCCGGCGTGCGCACGAACGCGCCGCTGACGGAGACGCCGGAGCCGGTCTACGATCAGGTCATCCCCGGTACGGAGGTCAAGGAGCGCCAGCCGGCGGACCGCGTGTTTTCCCTGAACTACGATCCCAACGCGAGCATGAACCCCGTGCGCGCGGAGAGCTCCGCCAACATGCAGTTCTGGTCGCTGCTCTATGACAGCGTGTTCACCGTAAACCCGGACTGGACGGTGAGCAGCGAGGTCGTCACCGATTGGCAGTCCGACGACTTCACCTGGTGGGTCTTCCACATCGACGACACGATCCCTTTCAGCGACGGGACGACGCTGAGCGCCGCGGACGTGGCCTACTCCATACAGCGCGCGCAGCAGTCGAGCTATTACGCCAACCGCCTGAGCATCATCTACGGCATCAGTGCGCTCAGCTCGGACACCTTTGCCATCACCACCAAATACGCCAACAGCCAGTTCCCCGCGCTGCTGAACATCCCGATCATCAAAAAGGGCGACTACTTTGAGGACCGGCCCATCGGCACCGGCCCCTATATGCTTTCCGAGGAGGGCGACCGTCTGGTTCTCCATACGGGGAACCGCCACGCCGCCGAGATGCCGCTGGACACGATCTGGCTGCGCGACTGCATGGATACCAGCGCCCGCATCCGCGCGTTTGAGGAGGCGGCCATCGACCTGGTTGTGAACGACCCGACAAGCATGTACAACCTCGGCTACGGCAGCAGCAACGAAAAGCGCTATTTCAACACCAGCAATATGCACTTCATCGGCTTCAACACCGAAAGTATGTACTTCCTGAGCGCCGCGGCGCGCCGCGCCGTCGGCTTTGCGGCCGACCGGGACGCCATCGTTTCCGGACTGCTGAACGACTGCGGCATCGCCGCGACGCTGCCGGTGCATCCGGACAGCAGCTATTACGACGAAGCCTATGCCCGCGGCTTTGCCTTTGACCCGGAGAAGGCAAAGCTGATGTTTGAAAACGCCGGCGTGAGCGATTACGACAACGATGGGACGCCGGAGATGCTGATCACCGGCATCGTCGTGGAGATCAACCTTCGCTTCGTCGTCAACAGCGACTCCACCGCAAAGGTGCTGGCCGCCCGCAAAATTGCCGAGCAGCTTAACGCCATCGGCATCAAAACGACGCTCTACGAGCTGACTTGGGCCGACTACGTCAGCGCGCTGGAAAACGGCGAGTTTGATCTGTACTACGGCGAGATCCGCATGACGCCGGACTGGAACCTCAGCGAGCTGTTCCGCCCGCGGGAGGATCGCCGGAAGGATACGACGTTTCAGGGGCTGAACTACGCCCGGACGCGGGATTACGGCTATGTCAATCTCTACGAAAAGTATCTCGCCGCCGCCGACGACGGCGCGCGCGCGGAGGCGCTTATGCAGGTCAACCGCTACATCACCGAGACCGGCATCATTTTGCCGCTTTGCTTCGAGCAGCGCGAGCTGCTGACCCACCGCGGCGTCGCCTCCGGCATCAGCGCCACGCAGTACGACGTATTCCATAACTTCAACGAATGGACGATCAATCTGGAATGAGGAAATTTGTCAAAACCGTCATGGGCGGCATTGACCGCTTTTTCCGCTGGATTTGCGGGATCTTCCCCCAAAAGCTCCGGACGGGCTTCATCGAACGCTTTCACCGATTGTGGACCTACGGCTTCTTCGGCTGCATCAACACCGCCATCGACTATGGCCTGTATGCGCTGCTCTATTATGTGATCGGCGCGCCCGTCGCGCTGGCGCAGGCCGTCGGCCTCATTGCGGGGAGCAGCAACGGCTACCTGCTCAACAGCACCATCACCTTCGAGGAGGGCCGGGGGCGCACGAAAGGACAGTATTTCCAGTATGTCGGCGTGGACATCGTGCTGGCGCTGTTCACCGGAGCGGCCATGCAGTGGGCGGAGGGGCGCGTCCCCCTGCCGATGATCCTTGTGAAGGTCTGCATGACCGGCTTCATCACGATCGTACACTATATCGTATATAAGAAGATCGTATTTCGGATCAGAAAGGATGAGCGCCATGAATGACAGAGAGCTGCTCCGCATCGCAAAGGAAGCGTCCCTCAATGCCTATGTGCCCTATTCCGGCTTTCCGGTCGGCGCCGCGCTGGAGTGCGAGGACGGCACCGTCTACACCGGCTGCAACGTAGAGAATGCCGCCTACGGCGACACGATCTGCGCCGAGCGCACCGCGCTGGTCAAGGCCGTGAGCGAGGGGCAGCGCAAATTCGTCCGCATCGCCGTCTACGGCGAGGGGAAGGGCTACTGTATGCCCTGCGGCTCCTGCCGCCAGGTGCTTGCGGAGTTTTCCCCGGAGATGGAGGTGCTGTGCGCCAAGGCCGGCGGCAGCTATGTCAGCTACCCGTTGACGCGACTGATGCCCTATACATTTAATTTCTGAGATACTTTTTTGATTGATAAGAGAGAAAAAACGGTATGAAGAAACGAAAGCTGAAACGCGCCGTCACCGCGCTTTTGAGCGCGCTGATGCTCCTCGCGGCGCTGCCCGTCGCCGCGCTTGCCGACAGCGCAACCGGCTTCCCGGACGTTCCGGAGGGCGCGTGGTATGTGCAGTATCTGAACCCGATCATGGAAGCCCAGCGCAAGATGGGCGTCAACAACATCATCACCGGCATGTACGACGACGACCACCCCGACACGCTGGTCTTTCACCCCGACGATCCCGTCACGCGCGGCCAGTTTCTGAAGATGATCTTCGAGGCGGCCTCGTCCAGCGGCAACCAGATCTCGTTGGCCGTGAACGAGCAGCAGAAGAACGCCCACTGGTCTGGGAAATACTATACGATGGCCGCCGCGGACAACGTCCTCATCGCCGACCCCTATGCCAGCGGCAACGGCGTACAGCAGATGTTCGAGTGCACGGCGGCGGATCTGGATACGCCGATGTTCCGCTATGAGATGGCGGTCGTGCTCAACAACGTCTGCCGCAACATCGCCATGCAGAAGACCGTGAACGTGGACCACCCCGAGGAGCACATCAGCGACTACGCGGACATCCCGGAGCGCTTTGTCACCGCCGTCGAGCAGATGTACGGCAAAGGACTTCTCACCGGCGACGAGAACGGCTATTTCAACGGCTGGGACACGCTGACGCGCGCGCAGGCGGTCACGGTGATCTACCGCTTCCTCTTTGTCGATACCATTCAGGGCGAGGGCCTGCAGGATTGGGCGAGCTATTCCGTGGTCAAGAGCGGCAGCGAGTACTGGATGGCCGACCCGAATGATTCGTTTGCGCACTGGATTAACGGCACGGGCAACTTCGCCGGACAGGGCAAGCACTATTCCTATGTGGGCGGACAGACGATGCCGGACAGCCAGGCGCGCATCAAGCTCTACGGCTATGAAAGCGTCTATTACCTGACCTCGTCCTCGCACGCATCGCAGCTCGGCTGCCTCGAGACGGTCTCCGTTCCCATCTGGACCGTCGATAAGGCCGGACAGAAGATCGCGTCCACCGTCGGCATCGTCGTCAGCAAGGCCGTCGCGGCGGAGGTCCACGACATCTTCCAGACGATCTTCGACGATCCCGAGCAGTTCCCGATCTACGGCGGCTGGTCCGCCGGCGGCGCGCGCTACACCGACACGATGCGCCATTCCTGGGGCTGCGCCATCGACGTCAACGCGCTGTACAACTGCGAGTGCAACACCTATTCCGGCGCAATGAAGATCACCTGCGGCTACGGCTGGTGGCCGATCAATACCTACTGGACGGCCTATGCCGGCTCGCTGAAGGAGCCGAGCATCTACTCCATCGGCTCCAGGGAGGGCGAATACGGCTACAGCGTCGTCAAGGCCTTTGCCAAGTACGGCTGGGGCTGGGGCGGCCAGGGCTACAGCAGCGGCAAGAAGCACGATTTCATGCACTTCTCCGTGCTCTCCAGCGGCGGCTGAAATCCCATATTTTGTGCCGTAAACAGGCAGCAGCCACAATATGCAACTTGCACAAAAATTAATCAAAAAAATCTGTAAAAAATACAAAATTCCCTCTTGACACCAAGGGGGAATTTTGTTATCCTAGTCAAGCGCGTGGGCAGATTCTGTCCAAAACGCGTATGCGATGAAGCGGGAGATTGCTCCGATGAGGAGGTAACTTCCGTGGAGTATGTCCGGTATCGCCTCTCTTGGCGGTACACAATCGGGCGGCTGAGATTTTCCGAACGCCAGACAGATCAACGCGTATATCGTCTGCACGGGAAAGAGACCGGCCAAGGCGGCGTCCGGGGGCTTGCGCTCCGGCATGCCGGCCGGTTCATTTTTCGGACAGGGCCTGATACGCACGGTATGGTGGAAAGAAAATTTCATCCGTACGACACAATTCCGGCAGAACCCAATGCTGCCGACTATCGTACGAATTTGGAGGAAAAACACACATGGCAACCGCAAAGAAACAGATCCGCATCCGTCTCAAGGCCTACGACCATCAGCTGATCGACGCAGCCGCCGAGAAGATCGTCGAGACCGCCAAGCGCACCGACGCCAAGGTCTCCGGCCCCATCCCGCTGCCGACACAGACCGAGATCGTGACCATCCTGCGCGCTGTTCATAAGTATAAGGACAGCCGCGAGCAGTTCGAGCGCCGCACCCACAAGCGCCTGATCGACATCATCAACCCCACCCAGAAGACCGTTGAGGCACTTATGTCTCTCGAACTTCCGGCCGGCGTTGAGATCGAGATTAAGCTGTAATCCCCGCACACATATTATAAATGACCCACATTCCGCTTCCTTGCGTGAGGCGGAGGGGTTAAGTTGCCAGCCTCTGTTCCGTGACGGATTAACCCACCGGCAGGATTAAGCGAGGTAACCAATAACCTTCAAGGAGGAAATAAGTAATGAAGAAAGCCATCATCGGCAAGAAGATCGGCATGACGCAGATCTTCGATGAGGCGGGCAAGGTCGTTCCCGTGACCGTCATCGAGGCAGGCCCCTGCGTGGTCGTGCAGAAGAAGACCGTCGAGAAGGAAGGCTACGCCGCCGTCCAGCTCGGTTTTGAGGACGCTGCCGCCAAGCAGCTCTCCAAGCCGGAACAGGGCCACTTCGCCAAGGCGGGCGTCGAGGCCAAGAAGCACCTGAAAGAGTTCCGTCTGGAAAACAGCGACGAGCTCAACGTCGGCGACATCGTGAAGGCGGACGCCTTCGCCGCCGGCGATCACATTGACGTGACCGGCACGAGCAAGGGCCACGGCTATCAGGGCGCCATCAAGCGCTTCGGCGCGCAGCGCACCCCGACCAGCCACGGCGGCGGCCCGGTCCACCGCCATGCGGGCTCCATGGGCTCCACTTCCAGCCCCTCCCGCATCTTCAAGGGCCACATCGGCGCCGGACACATGGGCGTCGATCAGGTCACCGTGCAGAACCTCGATGTCGTCAAGGTCGACCCCGAGCTCAACATGATCGTTGTCCGCGGCGCGGTCCCCGGCCCCAAGGGCGGGATCGTCTACCTGAAGAACACCGTCAAGACGATCGTCGAGAAGCAGGCCGGCGCCGGCATCAGCGTCAACCCGCAGAAGGCTTCCGCGCGTGTCAACCCGCAGAAGGCCTCCGCTCGTACCAAGTAAGAAAGGAGAGTAGTCAGAAATGCCGAAAGCAGTTATGTATGATATGGCCGGCGCGAAGGTCGGCGAGATCGAGCTCTCCGAAGCCGTCTTCGGTATCGAGCCGAACGAGTCCGTCCTGCACGACTCCGTCAAGAACTACCTGGCCAATCAGCGTCAGGGGACCCAGAGCGCTCTTACCAAGGGCGAGGTCCACTACTCCACCATCAAGCCCTGGCGCCAGAAGGGCACCGGCCGCGCCCGCGCGGGCTACAAGGGTTCTCCCGTGTGGTACCACGGCGGCGTAGCGTTCGCCCCCAAGCCCAGAGACTACAGCTACACGCTGAACAAGAAGGTTCGCCGTCTCGCCCTGAAGAGCGCCCTCTCCGCGAAGGCGCAGGCCGATGAGATCGTCGTGATCGACGGCCTGAAGATGGACGAGATCAAGACCAAGACCTTCAAGACCTTCCTGGACAAGATCGGCGCCAACGGCAAGACCCTGGTCATCAACGCCGCGGTCGACGAGAAGGTGATCAAGTCCGCCCGCAACATCGCCGGCGTCGAGACCACCATCGCCACGATCCTGAATCCCTATATGGTCCTGAACACCCGTCTTCTGGTCATTGATAAGGCCGCCCTTGAGAAAATCGAGGAGGTGTACGCATAATGAGAACCGCTTATGACATCGTGATCCGCCCCGTCATCACGGAGCAGTCCATGGAGGACATGGATATCAAGAAGTACGTGTTTGAGGTTGCGAAGGATGCGAACAAGGTCGAGATCGCCAAGGCCATCGAGGAGATCTTCGGCGTCACCGTGATCAAGGTCACCACCACCCACATGCGCGGCAAGACCAAGCGCGTGGGCGCAAACCCCCAGGGCACGAGCAAGAGCTGGAAAAAGGCAGTCGTCAAGCTGAGCGAGAGCTCGAAGAACATCGAGATCTTCGAGAACATGGCATAAGGGAGGAAGGAACAGATGTCGATTAAAACCTACAGACCGACCACTCCCGCCCGTCGCCAGATGACGGTCTCCGGCTTCGACGGCGTTGACAAGCACGCCGTTCCGGAGAAGAGCCTGGTTGAGGTCCTGAAGAAGAATTCCGGCCGCAACAGCTACGGCCGCATCACCGTCCGCCACAAGGGCGGCGGCAACCGCCAGAAGTACCGCGTCATCGACTTCAAGCGCAACGACAAGCTCGGCATGTTCGCGCAGGTTGAGCGCCTGGAGTACGATCCGAACCGCAGCGCGTTCATCGCCCTCGTGGCCTACGAGGATGGCGAGAAGCGCTACATTCTGGCGCCCAACGGCCTGAAGGCCGGCGACAAGATCGTCGCGGGCCCCGAGGCCGACATCATCGCCGGCAACGCGCTGCCTCTGGCAAACATCCCCGTCGGCACGATCATCCACAACATTGAGCTGTATCCCGGCAAGGGCGCGCAGCTGGTCCGCTCCGCGGGCGTTGCTGCTCAGCTCATGGCAAAGGAAGGCGACATGGCCACCGTCCGTCTGCCGTCCGGCGAGTTCCGCAAGGTCCGCATGAACTGCATGGCGACGATCGGCCAGGTCGGTAACCTCGACCACGCCAACGTCCACATCGGCAAGGCCGGCCGCAAGCGTCACATGGGCATCCGCCCGACGGTCCGCGGCTCCGTCATGAACCCCTGCGACCACCCCCACGGCGGCGGCGAGGGCAAGAGCCCGGTCGGCCGTCCCGGCCCTGTGACCCCCTGGGGTAAGCCGGCGCTCGGTTACAAGACCCGCAAGACGAAGAACGCCACGGATAAGTTCATCGTCAAGCGCCGCAATGCAAAGTAAGGAGGGAAAAGAGCAATGAGCAGAAGCATCAAGAAGGGCCCCTTCGCCGCTCCCGAGCTGCTGAAGAGAGTCAATGAAATGAACAAGTCCGGCAACAAGCAGGTCGTCAAGACCTGGAGCCGCGCTTCCACGATTTTCCCGTCCTTTGTCGGACACACCATCGCCGTCCATGACGGCCGCCGTCATGTTCCCGTGTACGTCACCGAGGATATGGTCGGCCACAAGCTCGGCGAGTTCGCACCCACCCGCACCTTCCGCGGCCACAGCGGCGGAAAGACCGGCAAGTAAGGAGGAGAGACGAAAATGGAAGCTAGAGCTCAACTGAAGTATGCGCGTATCTCTCCCCGCAAGGTCAAGATCGTCTGCGATCTGATCCGCGGCAAGGACGCCAAGGTCGCCCGCGCGATCCTTGAGAACACTCCCAAGGCCGCCAGCGAGCTGATGGTGAAGGTGCTGGGCAGCGCCGTCGCCAACGCCGAGAACAACCTCGGCCTGGATCCCGAGAAGCTGTACGTCTCCGAGACTTACGCCGATCCCGGCCCGATCCTGAAGCGCGGTATGCCGCGCGCCCAGGGCCGTATGTATCGCATCAACAAGAGAACCAGCCACATCACCATCGTCGTGGCGGAAAAAGAGTAAGGGAGGAGGCAGAAGAATATGGGACAGAAAGTTCATCCTCACGGCATGCGCGTCGGCGTGATCAAAGATTGGGATTCCCGCTGGTACGCACGTCCTGACAAAGTCGGCGATCTGATCGTCGAGGATCACAAGATCCGCACCTATCTGAAGAAGACCCTGTACAGCGCGGGCGTTCCGACCATCGAGATCGAGCGCGACAGCGCCAAGGTCCGCATCTATATCCACTGCTCCCGTCCCGGCGTCGTGATCGGCAAGGGCGGCGCGGAGATCGAGCGTCTTCGCCTCGAGGTCGAGAAGATGATCGGCAAGCCGGTCGCTCTGAGCATCGTCGAGGTCCGCACCCCCGATACCAACGCGCAGCTCGTCGCTGAGAACATCGCGCAGCAGATCGAGAAGCGCATTTCCCACCGCCGCGCCATGAAGAA
>CAMJPK010000061.1 GCA_946407675.1 uncultured Clostridia bacterium | reverse complement strand
ACCAGCGCTACTTGGAGTACATCCGCGACGAACTTGCCGCCCAAGACGCCGCGAAGCAAGACGGCCGTTGCCATATCCCTGATGGGCGCGGCGGTGTGAAGCGGTGCCCGTGCCGAGTGAAGAATCCGGAGTATGTTCCCGGCGGTGATCAGCCGAAGACCCTGCCAGTCCGCTGTGAAGGCTGCCAGTATGAGCAGTTCCGGCAGGCTCATACGACTATCGTGGTCAGCGCCCTTGACCATGAGAACGAAGTCGGCGAGTTTGAAAGCTATGAAATCCCTGCCACGAAGGATCTGCTCGCCGCAGATCGTTTTCTGGAGCTGCGGGAGGAGTTCATCACCTTCATCCAGACGCAGAACCCCAAGCTGGTGCCACTGGCCGAACTGCTGACATTGGAGTTCACAAAGAGCGAAGCCGCTCGTGAGCTGGGCGATGCCTGGGGAACCGTGACCTCCCGCACGGACAAGCTCAAAGAACTTGTGACCGAATTCCTCGGCACCATCGTTACCCCATAAACGCACGAAGCCCCGGGGCCATTACGGCTCCGGGGTATCAGTATTCTTGACCCTGTCTGGGCTCATATGTGGTTCATTTTGTCCGAAATATTGTAACGTAGTCAGTGATCTGCGAAAAACTAAATACTATATATTGTGTTTATTAAGTAATCGAACTACTACATAAAGCGTTTTAACTAAGGGATCTGGTAGTAAAACGGTAGTAGTCGATACTCGCTGTTGCCGCAGTTTGCCGCGATTTAGCGAATCTAAGCGCAACCTGCGCATTTCTCAGGACTCCTGCCGTGGCAAATGAAAAGGATTTTGGTCATGGGCTTCCCTCCGGATGAAATGCGATGATTTGAAGCGTTTTGAAGCGTTTCGTAACGTCGATACAGTCGCCATGCGACTACAGTTCTTGCAGTATCTTTGCATAAGTTTGCATATCTTGGCCTTCAATCGTAGTCAAAACGTAGTAAAAACCGGGGTGACTGACTACTGCATATTTTAGCGTAATTATGGTCAGAAGTAAAAGATTTCTTCAAACTGCTTTTCCAACGCAATACACAAGACAAGCGCAAGTTTTGCTGTTGGATTAAACTGCCCGGTTTCAATAGAACTGATCGTGTTTCGAGATACACCTACCATCTCGGCGAGTTGTGCTTGTGATAGTCCTTTCTCTGAACGGATCTCCTTAAGTCGGTTTTTCAGTATCAGTTTGTCTTCCATATGGCACCTCGTTATCCGACGAGCTGAAGAATCCAAGTAATGAGGAAACCAACAGCTGCAACCGCGTCAATGATTGCAACAAGGAGTTCGTGTCTCTTGCGCAATTTCGCATATTTGTAGAAAAAGATAATTGAGGTCGCAGCAGTAACGGCAAAGAACACTTCGCTGTTCATCCGTTCAAATACCAATGCATCGACTACCGTTACGATTGCCAGCAAACATATGACCACGAGCCATCCGATCCGCATGCCGTTTTTCGACACTTCCAGATCAGCGATGTCCTGACCTTGATTCTCCTGCTGGCTTTTTGCCAGTATTTCTTCTCTGTTCATCTTAGCACCTCCCGGTGAATTGACAAGTAAACTTGGCATGGTTGTATTATACACATGCCAAGTTTACTTGTCAATACTATTTGCAAAGTTTTCTTTGCAAAACAAAGACGCCCAACCGTGTGGCGGAGCGCCTGATTTGTCTTGCATCAGATTTCATTACAGAGCGACCTCTGCATGCAATACATCAGTTGAACGCAAGGGCTTGATATACTGCCATATTTCGGTTAGAATGCAGGTAACCAAGAAAAATGAAGGATTCGGAGGGATTTGTCATGCTTAAAATCAACATTCAGGGACACGCGGAATGTACGGTCAACGACCGGAACACAGCCGCCAGTGTCGGGTCCGGCGATTTGCATGTCTTTTCGACGCCCTACATGATCGCCCTGATGGAAGAGGCCGCGCAGAGCTCGGTCGCGCCGGAACTGGAAGAGGGGCAGAGCACGGTCGGCACCGGGCTCTCCGTCAGCCATGAGGCCGCGACCCCCGTGGGGATGAAGGTCTGGGCGGAGAGCCGGCTCACCGCGATCGACGGCCGCAAGCTCACCTTCGAGGTCCGCGCCTTTGACGAATGCGGCCTGATCGGCCAGGGAACCCACGAGCGCGTGATCATCAAGAGGCAGCGCTTCCTGGAAAAAGCCGAAGCAAAGAAGGGCTGAGGGGCGCTCCGTCTGCGCTCTGCAGGAAAGGAGGGAACGCGCGATGCCCGTGCATTACCTGGAAACGGGTTCTGTGGATCCTTGCTATAATCTCGCGCTGGAACAGTATGTTCTGGAACACTTCCGCGAGGGCGACTGGCTGCTGCTCTGGCAGAATGCCAACACCGTCGTCATCGGGCTGAACCAGAACACGGCAGAGGAGATCAACGCCGCCTTCGTAGAAAAACACGGCGTCACCGTGGTGCGGCGAATGACGGGCGGCGGCGCGGTATACCACGATCTCGGAAACCTCAATTACTCCTTTATCTGCGACGTGGGGAACGCGGAGGAGCTCACGATCCGGCGCTTTACCGACCCGGTCTGCCGGGCGCTGGCCGCCATGGGCGTGGACGCGGAGACCAGCGGAAGAAACGACATTCTCGTCGGCGGGAAAAAGGTCTCCGGTGTGGCGCAGCGGATCACGAACGGCAGGATCCTCCACCACGGCACGCTGCTCTTCGATTCCGACCCGGCCATGATTGAGGGCGCGCTGAAAGCGGACCCGGCAAAGTTCCGCTCCAAAAGCGCCAAATCGGTTCGCTCCCGCGTGGGGAACATCCGGGACTATCTCCCCGCGGACGCAGACCTCGCGCAGTTTCGGGAGCGGCTGCTCCGGGAGCTCACGCAGGACGGTATGCTCCGTGAGACGCTCACTGACGAGGAGTTGGCGGCCGTGCGGAAGCTGGCGGAGGAGAAGTACCGCAGCTGGGAGTGGACCTACGGGCGCAGCCCGGACTTTGAGATGAAAAACCGGCGGCGCTTTCCGGGCGGCACCCTGGAAGTGCGGATGAACACGCACGAGGGGCGCATCCAGGAGATCGCCTTTTACGGGGACTACATGGCAGCGGCGCCGAACACCGCCCTGTGCGAGGCGCTGCGGGACGTCCCGCTGACACGGCAGGCCCTGGCGGAGACGCTGGCGGGCTTTGACATCGGCGCGCTCTTCGGCGCGATCACGGCGAAAGAGATCACGGAAACAATACTTGGCTGAGGGGTGGAATATGGACATTTCAAAAATGACAGCGCTCTGGGCGGACTACGTCTTTGAGGGCAAGATGAGCCCCGAGGTCCGGGCCCCTATCGCCGAATCCTGGCGCAGATGCCGGGCGGCGGGGCTCAACCCCTCCGGGGGCGAGGGGCGGCATATCGACGCAAACGTGCTCGAGAGCGCACGGACGGCAAACAAGCTTTTTCTGGAGATTGCCATCCCCGTCATGCGGCAGGTTTTTGACATCATCCGCGCTTCCGGCTTTCTCGTCGTGCTGACCGACAGCGCGGGCTATCTGCTGGAGATGATGGGGGACGAGGAGATCGTCTCCCGCTCGCAGGACATGCGCTTCATGCCGGGCGCCATGTGGAGCAATCTGGAGGTTGGCACCAACGCCATCAGCGTGGCGCTGGACTATGACATCCCGATCCAGATGGTGGGGCCGGAGCACTACTGCGTCACGCACCACGGCTGGACCTGCTCCGCCGCGCCCATCCATGGGCCGAACGGCGAAATCGTGGGCTGCATCAACATCTCCGGAGATATTGGCAAGGCGCACCCGCACACGCTCGGCATGGTACAGGCGGCGGCCATCGGCATCGAGGGGCAGATCCGCCAGGCCTACAACGCTCAGATGATGAACGCGGCGCTGGAGAGCAGCCGGGACGGCATCCTGTTCCTGGACCAGAATCGCGAGCCCTTCTGGATGAACAGCGCAGCGGAGAAACTGCTGAAGACCGACCTTGCGGGACTGCGCCGCATAGGACTGGAGGGCATCGTCAAGAGCGTCGGCCTGGAAAACAAAAACTGGAAAAGCGGCGAACCCTTCGTCTCTGACAACATGGCCCTGCATATCGGTGATGAGACCATCTACTGCAGCATCGTTGTCACCCCGCTGACGGAATATGAACGGGCCTACAGCGTCACGCTTCGCCCGCAGACCCAGCTGATCAGCTCAGTCAACAAGCTCTCCGGCAACCGCGCCGTTTTCACCTTCCGCAGCATTCTCACCGAAAACGACAGCATGAAAAAGACCCTGGCCCTGGCGGCAAAGTTTGCCCGCTATGAGGGCAATATCCTGATCCAGGGCGAGAGCGGGAGCGGCAAGGAGGTGCTGGCCCAGGCGATCCACAACGCAAGCCGGAACGCCGACGGGCCCTTTGTCGTGGTCAACTGCGCGTCCATTCCGCGCGAGCTTTTCGAAATGGAGCTCTTCGGCTATGAGGCCAGCGCCTTCCCCGGCAGAGCCGCGGAGGGCAAGCCCGGCCGCTTTGAGCTGGCAGACAACGGCACGCTGTTTCTCGACGAGGTCTCCAACATGCCGCTGGAGATGCAGCAGAAGCTCCTGCGGGCGGTGGAAACCCACAGCATCCAGCGCCTCGGCAGCACGCAGCCCATCCAGCTCGACATCCGCATCATCGCCTCCACCAGCCAGCAGCTGAGTCGACTTGTCGAGCGGGACAGCTTTCGCAGGGACATGTATTTCCGCCTGAGCAGTCTCAAGCTGGACATCCCGCCCCTGCGGGAGCGGCCGGAGGATCTTGCGCTCTATGCCGAGTATTTTCTGCGCGGGCTGAACGAGAGCAGTTCCGACACCCCGAAGAGCATGACGCCGGAATTTCTGGAGGGACTGCGCGCCTATGACTGGCCGGGCAATGTGCGCGAGCTGCAAAACAGCATTGCCCGTGCCTATTACAGCAGCGCGGGCAGCACGCTGACAAGCGAGAACCTTGTCCTGTCACTGGAGCGGCGAGAGCCGGAGGCCCCAGCCGACGCGACCCTCCTGTCCAATGCGGGGGAGGGGGGGATCATCGCCGCGCTGACCATCTGCAACGGGGATGTGGACGCCGCCGCCGAGCGCCTCGGCATCAGCCGCGCCACGCTCTACCGCCGCATGAAGAAGTACGGCATCATCCCGCGCCTGATCAAGCAGAAGCCCTGAGCGGGCGCTTATGCAGGATGCCCACAGCGGCAAAAGGGCACGGTGGCGCAGCCTGTCGCGGGACAGGCCGGTAAGCGCCCTGTCCCGGTGGAAGGATCATCCGGCAAACTGCACATAGAGACATGAGAAAAACGCCCCGAAAGTCGGAGCGTTTTTCTCATTTTTGCATGGATGGTGAGACGAAATGAGACGCGTGAGATTTTGTCTCAAAATTGGGAATGATTGAGAGCCACACTTTGGGCGTTGTTTAACAAATCCTTAAATAATGTCCAAAAGAAACTCCAAAAAATGACTGTATCGTAGAAAATGACCAAACAACCCATTTCTGCATTGAGAATCTTGCGAGATAATTGTATACTATTCACAGAGGACAAAGGCTTTTGTCCCACGGAAAAGCGGCCGGCGCGATCTGCTCCGCCGCCGCGTATTACGATAGGAGGTTTTCAAATGGCAGTAAGCAGAGAACAGATGAAAGACATCTATACCCGCATGTGCCGCATCCGTGCTTTCGAGACGGCAGCCAAGGATCTGTTCGCCGAGGGCAAGATCTACGGCTTTGCCCACCTGTATCTGGGTGAGGAAGCGATCGCTCCGGCGGTGTGCGAGTGCCTGCGGGATGATGACTTCATCACGTCTACCCACCGTGGCCACGGCCACATCATCGCCAAGGGCGGCGATCTGAATCTCATGATGGCCGAGCTCTTCGGCCGCTACACCGGCTACTGCAAGGGCAAGGGCGGCTCGATGCACATTGCGGATAGAAACCTGGGCATCCTGGGCGCCAACGGCATCGTGGGCGCGGGCCACAACATCGCGGTCGGCGCTGGCCTGTCCGCCAAGATCCGCGGCACCGATCAGGTCTGTGCCTGCTTCTTCGGCGACGGCTCCACCAACCAGGGCACTTTCCATGAGGCGCTGAACATGGCCTCGATCTGGAAGCTCCCCATTATCTTCGTCTGCGAGAACAACCACTACGGCATTTCCATGAGCCAGGATCGCCACCAGGCCATCAAGGACATCGCCGATCGCGGCGCGGCCTACAACATACCCGGCGTCGCCGTTGACGGCAACGATCCCATCGCGGTGTTTGAGGCGGCCGAGGAAGCCGTCGCCAGAGCCAGAGCCGGCAAGGGCCCCACGCTCATCGAGTGCAAGACCTACCGTCAGCGCGGCCACTTCGAAGGCGACCCCGCCACCTACAAGCCCAAAGAGGAGCAGGCCGCATGGATAGCCAAGGACCCGATGCCACGCTTCGAGAAGTACCTCGAGGAGAACGGCGTCATGACCGCCGAGGAGATCAAGGGCGTGAAGGACGCTGTCGACAAGCAGATTGCCGAAGCGATCGCCTTTGCGGATGCTCAGCCCTTCGCCCCGGAGGAAAGCGCCGTCGTGGATGTATATTCTGATATTGTTGCGGAGGTGCGTGAGAGATGAGTAAGATGATGACTTACGGCGAAGCGATCCGCGAGGCCATGTCCATCCGGATGCGCGAGAATCCCAATGTGCTCCTGTTCGGTGAAGACGTCGGCGCCTTCGGCGGCTGCTTTGGCGTCAGCGCCGGCATGATTGACGAGTTCGGCCCCGAGCGCGTCCGCGACACCCCGATTTCCGAGGGCGCCATCATCGGCGCGGCGGTGGGCAGCGCAGCCACCGGCCTCAGACCCATTGCCGAGCTCATGTTCAACGACTTCCTGACGGTCGCCATGGACCAGCTGGTCAACCAGGCGGCCAAGATGCGCTTCATGTTCGGCGGCAACATCTCCCTGCCCATGGTGGTGCGTCTGCCCGCAGGCGCCGGCACCGGCGGCGCCGCCCAGCACTGCCAGAGCCTTGAAGCGTGGCTGACCCACGTCCCCGGCCTGAAGGTCGTGTACCCCAGCAACGCACAGGACGCCCTGGGTCTGCTGCTGAGCTCCATTGACGACGACAACCCCGTTATGTTCTTCGAGAACAAGTGCCTCTACGCCACCAAGAGCGAGGTCGACAACTTCGATCCCATCCCCCTCGGCAAGGGCCGCATCGCCCTCGAGGGTGAGGATCTGACCATCATCACCTACGGCCGCCAGGTCTACACCGCCCTCGACGCCGCCAAGAAGCTGGCCGCCGAAGGCATCAAGGCGGAGGTCATCGACATCCGCAGCCTCTTCCCGCTGGATAAGGACATGATCCGCGAGAGCCTGGAGAAGACCCACAAGGCCATCGTCATCACCGAGGAGACCAAGCGCGGCGGCTACGGCGGCGAGATTTCCGCCACCATCGCCGAGGAGATGTTCGACCTGCTCGACGCTCCCGTCGCAAGAATCGGCTCTCTCGACACCCCTGTCCCCTTCGCCCCCAACCTTGAGGCGTACTACATGCCCAACGACGTGGACATCGTGGTTGCCGCGAAGAAGATGTTCTAATTCATTTCCCGCCCTCCGGATTCCTGCCGAAGCAAAGGACACCCACAAACTGTGCTGCGGCTTTCTGCCGCAGCACAGCTTGTAAAGAGCGCGTAAGCACAAGCAAGGAGGAATGATCATGGCGTCCATAGGCATTATTGCAAATCCCCAGTCCGGAAAGGATATCCGGAGACTTGTGTCCTATGCCACCACCATTGACAACAACGAGAAGGTCAATATCTGCAAGCGCATCACCCTTGCCGCCTACGGCCTGGGCATCGAAAAGGCCGTGTATATGCCGGATACCTTCACCATGGGCTACAGCGTACAGTATCAGCTGGAGGACGACAAAATGCCCTGCTGTGAGATCGAGGTGCTCGACTTCCCCTTTGACGCCTCCATGATCGACACCATTGAGGCGGCCCGGCTCATGGAGGAGCGCGGTGTCGGCTGCGTGGTCGTGCTCGGCGGCGACGGTACCTCCCGCGCGGCTGCAAAGTCTCTGAAGAAGACCCCGATGCTGTCCATCTCCACTGGCACCAACAACGTCTACCCCCAGATGATGGAGGGCACGGTCGCCGGCATGGCCGCCGCGGCCACCGCCCTGATGGACGACCCCTATGACGTCTGCATCCACGACAAGCGCATCCAGGTCTTCGTCAACGGCGTATACCGCGACATGGCCCTGATCGACGCGGTGATCTCGGACGACGAGTTTGCGGGCGCCAAGGCCATTTGGGATCCGAAGAAGATGAAACACATCATCGTCTCCCGCTGCCATCCGGCGTCCATCGGCTTTTCCGCCGTGCCCGGCGCCTACCACATTGTGGAGGACAGCGATCCCTTCGGCTATGCCGTGGCCCTGGGGGAGGAGGGCATCCCGGTCAAGGCACCCATCGCAGCCGGCATCCTCACGCCCATGTTTATCAAGGACAAGCGCCAGCTTGCCCTGGGTGAAAAGTACACGGTCGTTGCGGACAAGCCCTGCATGATCGCCCTTGACGGCGAGCGCGAGGTCAAGCTCTTCGCGGGAGATCAGGCGGACTTCATTGTCACGGACGACGGCCCGTGGCGCGTCCTGCCGCGCAAAGCGCTGTCGAAGGCACAGAAACTCGGCTGGTTCAGGGCGTAAGCCCTTTTTCGATATAACACACTTCAATGATAATATACAAGGAGGATTGTTATGGCTAAAGTAGTCGTAATGCCCAAGCTGGGTCTGACCATGACGGAGGGCACCGTCAGCAAGTGGCTGAAAAAGGTCGGAGACGAGATCAAGTCCGGCGAGCCGTTCTTCGAGGTGGAGACCGACAAGCTCACCAACACCATCGAGGCCAACACCGACGGTGTGGTGCGCCACTTCTTTGTGGAAGAGGGCACGACGGTCCCCGTGCTGGACAAGGTCGCCATCATTGCCGCTGCGGATGAGGATATCAGCGCCCTGCTGGGCGGCGCCCCCGCTGCCGCCGCCGCGCCTGAAGCCCCTGCCGCCGCCGCTCCCGCCGCTTCTGCGGCTCCGGTCAGAGCGCCGGGCGAGCGCGTCGTTGCCGCTCCCGCCGCCAAGAAGCTGGCCAAGGAGCTGGGTATCGACCTGGCCCTGGTCCCCGGCACCGGCCCCAACGGCCGCATCACCCTGGACGATGTGAAGAACTGGAAGCCTGCCCCCGCCGCCCCCGCTGCGGAGGAAGCTCCGAAGACCAAAGCCTCGCCGCTGGCGGCGGCGGTGGCCAAGGACCTGGGAATTGATCTGGATAAGATCGGCGCGAAAGACCGGGTCCTTGCCGAAGACATTCTCCGCTACCTGGAGAGCACCCGCGAGAAGGCACCCGAGGAAGCCCCGCGGGAAGAAGTCGTCCCGATGAACGGCATGCGCAAGGCCATTGCCAAGAACATGCTCAACTCCCACATGACCAGCCCCACCGTCACGGCCAACCTCTCTGTGGACATGAGCGCCATGAAGGCTTACCGGGAGCAGCTCAAGGCCAAGGAGATCAAGGTCAGCTACACCGACCTGCTGGTGAAGTTCATAGCCAAGGCGCTGACGGAGTTCCCGCTCCTCAACTGCTCGGTGGAGGACAACAAGATCGTCTACAAGCACTATGTGAACATGGGCGTCGCGGTCGCCCTGGATAACGGCCTTGTGGTGCCGAACGTCCCCGACGCAGACAAGAAGAGCCTGACCGAGATCTCCAAGGAGATCAAGGAGCTGGCAAAGCTGGCCCGCGAGGGCGGCCTGCCCATGGAGAAGCTCCGGGGCGGCACCTTCACCATCACGAATCTCGGCATGTACGGAATCGAGAGCTTCACGCCCATCATCAACCAGCCCGAAGTGGCCATCCTCGGCGTCACCACAATGGAGGACCGCGCGGTGGTCCGCGGCGGTGAGATTGTCATCCGCCCGATGATGACGCTGAGCCTGACCTTTGACCACCGTGTGGTGGACGGTTCCGTGGCGGCGGAATTCCTGCAGAGAGTCAAGGCCCTGCTGGAGAATCCCGCGCTGATGCTTGCGTAAGGGAGGAGAAAAACAATGGCAAAAGTAGTCGTAATGCCGAAACTCGGCCTGACCATGACCGAGGGCACCGTCAGCAAATGGCTCAAGAAGGTCGGCGATCCGGTCAAGTCCGGCGAGCCCTTCTTTGAAGTAGAGACCGACAAGCTCACCAACACCATCGAGGCCAACGCCGAGGGTGTCCTGCGCCACATTTTCGTGGAGGAGGGCGTGACCGTCCCCGTGCTGGACAAGGTTGCGATCATTGCCGCGGCGGATGAGGACATCAGCGGTCTTGTCAGCGCGGCCCCCGCCGCGGCTGCGGCTCCTGCCGCCGCAGCCGCGGCAGCTCCTGCGGGAGAGGCCAACAGCGTCCTGGTCATCGGCGGCGGCCCCGGCGGCTATGTGGCTGCCATCCGCGCCGCGCAGCTGGGCGGCAAGGTCACCATCATCGAGCGGGACTCCTTCGGCGGCACCTGCCTCAACCGCGGCTGCATGCCCACCAAGGCCATGCTCCACACCTCCGAGATCTATGAGGCCGCCACAAGCAGCGCTGGCATCGGCATCATCGGCAAGGACGTGGCAGTGGACTGGGAGAAGGTCCAGGGCTTCCGCGCCGGCGTCGTGGAGAAGCTCACCTCCGGCGTCAAGGCCCTGCTGCGGCTCAACAAGGTCACCTCCGTCACGGGCGAGGCCGTCTTCACCGGCCCCAAGACCGTCAAGGTGGGCGACAAGGAATACAGCGCCGAGAAGGTCATCATCTGCTCCGGCTCCTATCCCATCATTCCGGGCATCCCCGGCCTGAAGGGGAGCAAGGCCACCATCGACTCCACCGCCTGCCTGTCCCTGGATCACATTCCCGAGAGCATGGTGGTCATCGGCGGCGGCGTCATCGGCCTGGAGCTGGGCAGCGTCTACTGCCGCTACGGCTCCAGGGTCACCGTGGTCGAGATGCAGCCGCGGGTGCTGCCCCTGATGGACGGGGAGCTGACCATGCTTTGTGAGGCCAAGCTCCGGGGCGAGGGTCTGGAGATCCTCACCTCCACCTCCGTCGTTTCCGTGGAGGATACCGGCAAGGGCGCGAAGGTCAAGGTCAAGGGCCCCGACGGGGAGAAGGTCCTGGATGCCGAGAAGATCCTGGTGGCCGTCGGCCGCGGCCCCAACACCAAAGACCTCGGCCTGGACAAGGCGGGCATCACGGTCAAGGACGGCTTCATCCAGACCAACGAGAAGCAGGAGACCAATGTCCCCGGCGTCTACGCCGTGGGCGACTGCACCGGCAAACTCATGCTTGCCCATGCGGCCATGGCCATGGGCGAGGTGGCGGCGGAGAACGCCATGGGCGGCGACCGCATCTTCAAGCCGGAGATGAGCCCCTCCTGCGCCTATGTCGGACCGGAGTTCGCAGGCGTCGGCTACACCGAGGAGCGGGCCAAGGAGCTGGGCATCGCCTATAAGGTCGGCAAGTTCCCCACCAGCGGCAGCGGACGCAGCCTGGTGGCCGGACACACGGACGGCATGATCAAGATCCTGGCGGGCGAAAAGTACGGCGAGATCCTGGGCGTGCATATCTTGGCCCCCAGCGCCACGGAGCTGATCGAAGAGGCCGCCCTCGCCATCAAGCTGGA
>CAMJPK010000060.1 GCA_946407675.1 uncultured Clostridia bacterium | reverse complement strand
GTGGTTGGCCTTTTTCCAGAGCTGGGAGCCGATGATGACGCAGATGAGATCCAGCACGAGGAATGCGATGAGCTGCCACAGCGTCGGCATGAAGTTCAGGTTGATTTTTCCAATGAGGACGAGATATGCGAGTATCTCAAATACAAAGGCAACGACCCAAAGCACGATCGCCCCGGCACGCAGACCCGAAGCATTGCCGACCGGCTTTGCCTGATGGATCACCTTGCCCTCGCCGCTTGATTCCGCAGCGACGATATTATGTACTTTCTTCTCGGCCATGTGAACCCTCCTACACAAGATATTGTAGTTACATTATACACACTCTTGAGAGTTTTTTCAATAGAAAACATCTGTTTTCCTTGACTTCCGACGAAAACGGCGCGATAATTTTGGTATCTTGAAATGCAAAGGAGCATTCATATGGACCTGAACGCATTGATGAGCACCATGCTCAGTGATGAAAGCATTGAAAACCTCGGCGCGAAGACGCAGTCCTCCCCCGAAGAGGTCCGCAGCGTTCTCGGCAGTGCGCTGCCCCTCCTGCTCGGCGGCGCAAACGCCCAGGCCACGAACCAGCAGACCGCCGCGGGCTTTGTCGGCGCGCTGCAGCAGCATTCTCAGGATGACGCTTCGAACATCGGCTCCTTCCTCGGCGGCGTCGACATGGCTGACGGCGCCAAGATCATCGCGCACCTGTTGGGCGCCAACACCGCCACGCAGACGCAGTCTGTCGCGCAGCAGACCGGTGTTTCCCAGCAGCAGACCGGCAACATCCTTGCCGCTGTAGCCCCCCTGCTTCTCACCCTGCTCGGCCAGCAGGCAGCCGGCAACAGCAACAACAACGCCGCCGGGATCGGCTCTCTCATGGGCAGTCTGATGGGCAGCGGCGACATGACCGGCCTGCTCGGAAGTCTGCTCGGCGGCGGCGCCTCCGCGGTCCAGCCGCTGCAGGAGATTGCGCAGCCGGTACAGCAGTCCGCAGCGCAGCCCGCACAGCAAGCGAACAAGCCCACCGGTCTGCTCGGAAAGCTGTTTGGCCTGCTCAAGTAAGGTGCATTGGAAATGAAGAAAGCTCTGGCGCTGCCAGAGCTTTCTTCATTTCAGCATCTGATAATCCTGCGGGGTATTCACATTGGTAAAGATATGCGCAAGGTCAAATTCCGGCAGCTCCTCCGGTGCGACGTATCGCACCTTCACGCGGTCATAAAGCGCGAACAGCGACTTTCTGCCGCTGCGCAGGCAATCCTCGGCCACATCCGCGCAGCTTCTCCCGTAAAGCGCAAAAAGCGGCTCGATGCCCTTTGGACCGCGGCGCAGGACGCACACGTCCGCGTCTGCGCGCATCTCCCGCAGCCGCAGCGCCAGCGCCGGATCGCCGTACGGCAGATCCACAGCCGTCAGCAGCAGCTCCGACGCATCTGTCTTGTGGAAGCCGGAAAGGATGCCGTTCATCGGCCCCTGTCCGGGGTATTCGTCCACGAGCTCCAGCGCGTTTTCAAATGGAAAACGCTCCGCTCGGTCGACGGAGACGCCCACCGTTCCGCAGGCGGCGTAGCGGTCGATCAGCGTCTGCATCAGCGTGCTTCCGCCAAACGGCAGCAGGGCCTTATCCCGCCCCATGCGGCGCGATGATCCGCCGGTCAGGATCACAGTCAGCATACCTTTCCTCCTTCCGTTTTTTCTGCATATCATTATACGCGCTTTTGCCCGGTTTTGCAATTTCTCAAATTCTATGATACTATATGAATTGAACTATACTTTGAAAGGCGGTGAATCGTCATGTCAATCGCGGAAAAAGAGATCCGATACCTGAAGGGCGTCGGCGAGGCGCGTGCCAAGGCCTTGGAGAAGCTCGGCATTTCGACGTTTGTGGATCTTGTCAACCATTTTCCCCGCGCTTATGAGGACCGCACCCAGTTCTCTCTGATCATGGCGTCGCCGCTGAATGAGGCCGTGTGCATCCGCGCGATGGTCGCCTCCCCACCCACCCTTGCCAGGGTACGTCGCGGGATGCAGCTTGTAAAGCTCCGCGCCGTGGATGACAGCGGCAGCGTGGATATCACGTTCTTTAACCAGACATGGATCCGCAATCAGATCAAGCAGGGCGAGACCTATATCTTCTACGGCAAGCTTTCCGGGAATCTCACGCACCGCACGATGACAAACCCGGACTGGGAGCCGGAGACGCGGGAAGGGCTCAAAACCGGCCGGATCCTGCCGAAATACCCGCTGTGCCAGGGTGTGAGCAACAAGCTTTTCATGGGCTACGTCCGCAACGCGCTTGACGCGCTCGGCGAAGAGGTGCCGGACGCGCTCCCGGAGGAGATCCGCGCAAAGTACCGGCTGGCACAGTCGCGCTACGCGTATGAAAATATCCATTTTCCGGCGGACTTCGGTGCACTGGAGCTTGCGCGGCGCCGGCTCATCTTTGAGGAGCTGTTTGTCCTTGCCTGCGCGATGCAGCGCATCCGCAGCGCAAGAGTCGCTTTGGATGGCATCTGCCTTCCCCGCCCCGACATTGCCCCCTTTTATGCGTCGCTCCGCTTTTCCCCCACAAATGCGCAGCGCCGCGCGGTCGAGCAGGCGCTTGACGACATGGCCTCCGGCCGTCCGATGAACCGTCTGGTGCAGGGCGACGTCGGCAGCGGTAAAACGATGGTGGCCGCCGCCTGCGCCTGGGCGGTATGCGCCGCGGGAAAGCAGGCGGCCTTCATGGCGCCGACGGAGATCCTGGCAGAGCAGCACCTCACGACGCTGCGCGGCTTTCTGGAGCCCTTCGGCTTCCGTGTGGAAAAGCTGACCGGCTCGATGACTGCAAAGGAAAAGCGGGAAATCAAGGCCGCGCTTGCCGCCGGCGAGGTCCATCTCGTCGTCGGAACGCACGCGCTCATCACTGCGGATGTGGAATTCAAGGATCTCGCCCTTGTCATCACCGACGAGCAGCACCGCTTCGGCGTGAATCAGCGCAGCGCGCTGTCCGCAAAGGCGGTCCGTCCGCATGTCCTCGTGATGTCCGCCACGCCCATCCCACGCACGCTCGCCCTCATCATTTACGGCGATCTGGATGTGTCCGTCATTGATGAGCTCCCGCCCGGACGCCAGAAGGTCGATACCTTCGCCGTGGATGAGACCTATCGGCAGCGGCTTTACGGTTTCATCGACAAGCTCGTAAAAGAAGGCCGTCAGGTTTTCGTCGTCTGTCCGATGGTAGAGGAAAATGAGGAATTTGATCCCTCGCTGAAATCCGCTGTGGAGCATGCTCAGGCGCTGAAGGCCGCGTTCCCCGCGTTTCGCGTGGAATGCATCCACGGAAAGATGAAGCCAAAGGAAAAGGACGCCATCATGTCCGACGTCGTTTCGGGCAAGGTCGATATCCTTGTGTCCACGACGGTGATCGAGGTCGGCGTTGACGTGCCGAACGCGGCGCTGATGATCGTGGAAAACGCGGAACGCTTCGGACTGTCGCAGCTCCATCAGCTGCGCGGGCGCGTCGGGCGCGGTGCGCACAAGAGCTGGTGTATTCTGATCTCCGAAGCGAACAACGACGAGGCAAAGGCGCGGCTCAACGCCATGTGCCATACCAACGACGGCTTCAAAATCAGCGAGGAGGATCTGCGGCTGCGCGGTCCGGGAGACTTTTTCGGCTCGCGCCAGCACGGACTTCCGGAAATGCACATTGCCGACCTCTGCGGCGACGTCAAGATCCTTGACACCGCGCAAACCGCGGCAAAGGAGCTGCTTCTTTCCGATCCCTCGCTTTCCGCGCCGGCGCATGCCCGCTTAAACGCGCGCGTACAGCAGCTGTTCGCGGCCAATCAGGGCACGATCAACTGATCATCGGATATGAAATATGAAAATCCCGGTGCAGCTGCACCGGGATATTTCATCAATAATAACGCTTGTTCTTGTTCTTGCGCGCTGCCTCGCTCTTCTTGCGGCGCTTCACGCTGGGGCTCTGATAGAACTCCTTCTTACGCAGGTCGGCCAGGACGCCGGACTTTGCGCAGCTGCGCTTGAAACGCTTCAGCGCGTTATCCAGAGTCTCATTCTCCTTGACGTAGATCTCAGACATTTATTATCCCTCCCTCCAAATACGCCTCTCGGCGCGTTCAAGGGCCATTCATTATGGCTAGCAAACGGTATTATAAAGGTTTTGCCGGGCTTTGTCAACCATTACTTTGCCGGTTTCAGAATCAAATTGACAAGCTTGTTTTTGACGATGATGGTCTTTACGACCTCCATGCCCTCTTTCATTTTTGCGATCTTCTCATTGGCGTAAACGATGCCGAGCACGGTCTCATCGTCGGCGTTCAGCGGGATCACCACGGTTGCGCGCAGCTTGCCGTTGACCTGCACCGCGATCTCCTTCTCCTGCTCGACCATCTTGCTCTCGTCATAGACCGGCCAATCGTTCTGCATGGCCATTTTCCCGGTCTTTGCGGCATAGCCCGTCAGCTCCCACATCTCCTCGACCATGTGCGGCGCGAAGGGCGAGAGCATCAGCATGAGCATTTTAAGGTCGCCGCGCGTCAGGCCGTTGGCATAGAACTCATTGACCATCGTCATGAGCTGGGCGATCGCCGTGTTCATCTTGAGCGCGTCGATGTCCTCGGTGACCTTTTTGATGCTGCGGTGGATGACGGCCTCGTTCTTCGGGCTCAGCGCATCGTCGTCCGCGGCGATGTCCATGAGGTTCCAGCAGCGGTCAAGGAATTTCTTGCAGCCGCGCACGGCGTTGGCCGACCAGGTGGCGGTCTTCTCAAAATCGCCGATGAACATGATATACAGACGCAGCGTGTCGGCGCCGAACTCCTGCACCACATCGTCGGGATTGACGACGTTGCCGAGGGATTTCGACATCTTGACGCTCTGCCGCAGGGCCTGATTGCCGTATTTCTTGATGAGCGCCTGCTTCTCCTCTTCCGTGTCGACATTGCCGACATAGTGCGGGTTCTGGCCGAGGATCATGCCGTGGCTCGTGCGCTTGGCATAGGGCTCCTTGGTGTGCACCACGCCGATGTCATAGAGGAATTTATGCCAGAAGCGGCTGTAAAGCAGGTGCAGCGTGGTATGCTCCATGCCGCCGTTGTACCAGTCGACCGGGCCCCAGTACGCCTCCGCGTCCTTGCCGACGGCCTCCTTGTCGTTGTGCGGGTCCATATAGCGCAGGAAATACCAGCTGGAGCCGGCCCAGTTGGGCATCGTATCGGTCTCGCGCTTCGCCGGTCCGCCGCAGCAGGGACAGGTCGTGTTGACCCAATCGGTCATCTTGGCCAGCGGGCTCTCGCCGTCGTCGGTCGGCTCATAGCTTTCCACGTTGGGGAGCTTCAGCGGCAGCTCGCTTTCGGGGATCGCCTGCCAGCCGCACTTCTCGCAATAGACCAGCGGGATCGGCTCGCCCCAGTAACGCTGGCGGGAGAAGACCCAGTCGCGCAGCTTGAAGTTGGTCTTGACCTTGCCGAAGCCCTGCTCTACCGCGTACTGCTTCATCGCGGGGATCGCTTCCTTGACGGTCATGCCGTTGAGGAAGCCGGAATTGACCATGACGGCGGAATCGTCCTTCGCGACGAAAGCGCATTTCGTCACGTCGCCGCCCGCGACGACCTCGATGATCGGCAGGCCGAACTTCGTGGCGAAATCCCAGTCGCGCTGGTCGTGGCCCGGAACGCCAATGACGATGCCGGTGCCATAGCCCATCAGAACATAGTCGGAGACGAACATCGGCAGATCCTTCCCGGTGACGGGGTTGCGGATCTCAACGCCCTGCAGACGCACGCCGGTCTTGTCCTTGTTGAGCTCGCCGCGCTCAAAATCGCTCTTTCGTGCGGCGGCTTCCCGGTAAGCGGCGACCTCGTCCCAGTTGCCGATGCGGTCCTTCCATTCGTTGAGCAGCGGATGCTCCGGGGAGATGACCATATAGCTCGTTCCGAACAGCGTGTCCGCGCGCGTGGTGTAGACCGTGACATCGCAGCCCATGTTGGTCTGGAAGGTCAGCTCGCACCCGGTCGATCTGCCGATCCAGTTCTTCTGCTGGATCTTCACACGCTCGATGAAATCCAGCTCGTCCAGATCGTCGATCAGGCGGTCGGCGTACTTGGTGATGGCCAGCATCCACTGGCTCTTCTCCTTGCGGACGACCGGCGCGCCGCAGCGCTCGCACACGCCCTCAACGACCTCCTCGTTGGCCAGAACGACCTTGCAGGAGGTACACCAGTTGACGGACATCGTGGCCTTGTAAGCCAGGCCGTGCTTGAAAAGCTGCAGGAAGATCCACTGCGTCCACTTATAGTAATCCGGATCGGAGGTGTTGATGCAGCGGTCCCAGTCGAAGCCGTAACCGAGCATCTTGAGCTGGCGCGTGAAGTTGGCGATGTTGTCATGCGTCACAATCGCGGGGTGGATGTGATTCTTGATCGCATAGTTCTCCGTCGGCAGGCCAAAGGCGTCATAGCCGATGGGAAACAGGACGTTGTAGCCCTGCATGCGCTTTTTGCGCGTAATGACATCCATCGCGGTAAAGGGACGCGGATGGCCGACATGCAGCCCGGCGCCGGAGGGATACGGAAACTCAATCAATCCGTAAAACTTCGGTCTGGGATCGCCCGTGACGGCGGCATAGGGCTTCGTTTTCTCCCAGTTTGCCTGCCATTTCTTTTCGATTGCGGAAAAATCATATTTCATTTTTGTTGTTTCTTCTCTCTTGTATTCATAGAATCAAGCTCTTCGGAACCGCCCCATGGCCGAACCGTCCGCCGCTTGTCCGCGACGGCTCAGCGCTCGGGGCCAAGCAGGGCTGAGAGGTCGATCTCCTCGGCGTCCGCCCAAAGGCGCTCCAGATTGTAGAACTGTCTGGCCTCTTCCATGAAGATGTGGACGACCACGCAGCCGAAGTCGATCAGCACCCAGCCGCCGCTGCGATACCCCTCGCGGTGCAGCTTGTTCTCGCCGTGCGCCTCTAAGACCGCCTCGACCTCGTCTGCAAGCGTTTTGATCTGCGTCGTGCTCGTCGCCGTGCAGATCACGAAATAATCCGCAAGCACGGTCACATCGGTCGTGCGGAGAAGCTTCAGATCATGCGCCATTTTGCCATCGAGGGTCTTTACGATCAGCTCCGCGATTTCTTTCGGTGTCATCATAGATTCTCTTTCCTTTCGCCAAATTCGGTGAAATCCAAACAAGCATTGCTGTGCCGCTAATTGCTGTTTTTTCTTTCCATATCTCTTACGTACTGATTATAGTCAAGGAAGGACGACAGCGGTATGACTTCGCCGGTCGTGGATACCGCGCCCTCGGCTCCCATGTATTGCAGGATGTTGAGATTGTCCGCCGTGATCTCCTGATAGAACGGGTTCAGATACTCGTTGACGATTTCAACCCATTCATCAATCTCGATTTCCATATAGGAACCGCCGCGCACGCTGATGAGGCGCTCCGGCGCCGTATGGAACGTGATGTTTTCCTTGTCCATCGCCAGGAATTCCCGTGCGAAGTATGCGATGTTGCTCGCATCGAGGTTGGTTTTCATATTGTCCTGAAGGATCTTGATTGCATCATCCAGGTTGGGAATGTTGCCGAGCTTCAGGAACTGGGCGGCCATCGTCATCAAAAGATCCTGCTGTGTAGCGATTCTGCCCAGATCTCCGTTCAGATAACCGGAATTGTCATTCCCCATGCGGTAACGCATGACCTTGACCGCGTTTTCGCCGTCGAGAAGCTGATAGCCCTTCTGGATATGGATGTGCAGATCCTGCATTGGATCATCGTAATCCATGTCACGCGGAACATTGTAATACACCCCATGGAAGCAGTCAACCAGTTTTTCCAGTGCTTTCAGGTTCGCCACGATATAGCAGTCCGCTGTGAAGCCGACGATGTTGCCGAGGTGCTCCAGGAAGCGGTCGATGTTGTTTTCCTCACTCGGCAGAACGGTATTCAGCCGTTTGACGCCCCATTCGACGTTGACGAGCGTATCGCGCGGGATGTTGACCATGTCGAGCGTGCCCGCGTCCGTGTCGAAGCGGCCGACCATGATCGCGTCCGTATTCGCATAGATCTGATCATAGACGAGGATCACAAAGGTATAGCAGTTATCTTTTCTTCCGGTCTTTGCGGGCGTCTCGGTCGGCTGCGTCGTGGGGTCGGGCGTGGCGGCGGCCGGCGATACGGTCTCCACCGGGACGACGACGGGCTTTGCCGTCTCCTTCGTCGGCTCTGTGACGGCCGGCGCGACGGTCGGCTGCACATTCGGCTTGTCCTGCCGGGTTTCCGGCGGCTTTTCCCAGATCGAATAGATCAGCACCACGAGCAAAACCAGAAGGATAATGCAGCCCAGCACGATGGCCGGAACCCGGAGCTTCTTCCATATGGGCGCGTGGGAGAGCGCGCCCAGGTCCAAGCTGCGCGGCTGCTTTGGCTTGCGCTCCTGATTTTCGTGCAGATGCTTTCCGGTGTCTCCGAACAGCTTCATTGCGTATCTTCCTTCTCTTGCACCTGGCCGGCAAACCAATCGCGCGCCTCGACGGAGTTTGCGTGGATCCGATTGCCGTTGCGTTCGTTTTCCTCGATGCTCATTTCCAGGCCGAGCAGCATGGCGCGGTCCAGATCCGCATAGGCAAGCGCGCGCAGCGTTTCCACGCCGTCAAACTCCCTGGTCGGCTCGATGTAATCGGCCATATAGATGATCTTTTCCAGCAGCGTCATACCCGGGCGGCCGGTGGTGTGCCAGCGGATGGCATCCTCCACCTGTGCGGAAACGCCGAATTCCTCCCGGGCAAGCGCCGCGCCTGTCTTTGCGTGCAGGAGCTTTTCGCTTAGCTTTTCCAGCGGATCGGGCTCGTAGCCGTACTTTGCGCACAGCGCGAGCTGGCCCTCTAGCTTTTCCTTCTTCGTGCAGTCGTGCAGGATCGCGGCCTCCGCGGCGTCGTCTGCGTCCGCGCCCCAGCGCTTTGCAAGCGAAACCGCCTCCTGCTCGCAGCCGCGCACGTGCGCAACGCGGTTTGGCTTGAGCATGGCGTAGGATTTCTCCCGCAGCCACGCAAAATCGACCTTGGCGCCGTACAGACGGCGCTTGATGATATAAGCGTATACGTCGTCTGTAAGCAAGGGCGTCCCCCCGCGCGCACGCAGAAGGGCGCGGATGTCCGTGGAGGCGGCGGGAAAGGGCTCCGAGCGGATGATCTCGACGCGCGCGCCAAAGCGCTCCTTGAGCTCCGCGGCCTTTGCCTCGATATACGGCAGCTCCTCCGCGCAGCGCTGAAACGGCGCGACGGTGACGTGCTGCAAAATGAATTCCGCGCGATACCAGCGTCCGAGATCCAGCAGCATGTCCGTGCCGAGCAGAAGATAGAACTCCGCGTCCGGATACTGCTGCAGCAGTGCCTTGAGCGTGTCAACCGTGTAGCTCTTCCCGCCGCGGCGGATCTCGATATCGGAAATCTCCACGTTTGGAACCGTTGCAAAGTTTCTGCGGCACAGCTCCAGCCGCTCCTCCGGAGACGGGCTTCCGACCTCCAGCGATTTGTGCGGCGGCTGATGGTCCGGAATGACGAGGAAGTGCTCCGGCTGCAGCTGAGCTTGTGCATATACCGCGCTGTTCAGATGTCCACGATGGGGCGGATTGAAGCTCCCCCCAAAGATCGCGATTCTCATTTTTTTGTCCTTACCAGTTCGATCTTCGGCTCGGCGTCGTTGCGCTTATACAGCACGAACTTGCTGCCGATGCACTGGACCTGCTCCGCCTTGCACGCCTCCGAAAGCGCTTCACACGCCTCCCTTGCCGTGAGAAGCGAGGTTTCCAGCACCTTGCCCTTGACGAGCTCCCGCGCCTTCAGCGCGTCGTTCATCTGCGCGATCACCTGCTGCGTGATCCCGCCTTTTCCGACGATCACGATGGTGTCTATGGTCGAGGCCATACCTCTGAGCTGTGCACGCTGTTTACTGCTTAACATCGTATTCCCCATCCTTCAGTTTTTCCATGAGCTGGCGAAACGCCCTGCCCCTGTGGGAAATGGCGTTTTTCTCGTCGTCCGTCAGCTCCGCCATGGTTCGGCCGTCCGGTAAAAGAAACATCGGATCGTAGCCGAAGCCGCCGGTGCCCCGCAGCGTGTGGGCGATCTGCCCCTGCGTGGTCGCAAAGCAGTGGATCTCTCTCCCATCCGGAAAGCAGCATACCACCGCGCAGCAGTAGCGGGCGCCGCGGTCGGGGCAGCCCTCGATCTTTGCGATGATGTCCCGGCAGGTCTCCGCATAAGAGCGGTCTGCGCAATAGCGGGAGGAATAGACGCCCGGCGCACCGCCCATTGCGTTGACCTCCAGCCCGCTGTCATCCGCGACAGCCGGCAGCCCGGTCGCGCGCATGGCTGCCATGGCCTTGATGCGCGCGTTCTCGTCAAAGGTGGTCCCGGTCTCCTCCGCTTCAAAATCGCAGCCGGCCTCGCGCTGGGACAGCACCTCGATCCCGCTGCCGGACATGATCTCGCGGATTTCGCGCAGCTTGCCCGGGTTGTTGGACGCAAGCACAAGCTTCATTTCAGCAGCGCCTCCGCAAACGCCTTCGGCGCAAAGGGCATCAGATCGTCCTGCTGCTCGCCGACACCGATGTACTTCACGGGAAGGCCGAGCTCGCTCGCGATTGCAAAGACGATGCCGCCCTTCGCGGTGCCGTCCAGCTTCGTGAGGACGACGCCGGTGAGCTCCGCGGTCTCCTGAAAGCTCTTCGCCTGCATCAGACCGTTCTGTCCGGTCGTCGCGTCGAGCACAAGCAGCGTTTCCACGTCGGCATCCGGCAGCTCACGGCCGATGATGCGGCGGATCTTCGCAAGCTCGTTCATGAGATTCTGCTTGTTGTGCAGACGCCCCGCCGTATCGACGATGATGATATCCTTGCCGCGCGCCTTTGCCGCGGCGATCGAATCAAACACGACGGCGGCCGGATCGCTGCCCTCCTCATGGCGCACGATGTCGCACCTTGCGCGCTGCGCCCATACGGTGAGCTGCTCCGCGGCGGCGGCGCGGAAGGTGTCTGCCGCGCACAGGAGCACCTGCTTGCCCTCCTCGGTGAACTTTGCCGCGAGCTTCCCGATCGTGGTGGTCTTTCCGACGCCGTTGACGCCGACCATCAGGATGACGGACGGCTTTGTCTCCAGCTTCAGCGCGATGTCGTCAGAGGTCAGCATGTCCGCCATGATCTCCACAAACGCGCTTTGGACCTCCGCCCCGCCGCGCAGCCCGCGTGCATGGACGACCTCGCGCAGCCGCTCCACGGCGCGCTCGGCTGTTTCCACGCCCGCGTCGGCAAGGATCAGCGTCTCCTCCAGCTCGTCAAAGAACTCCTCGTTTTCCCCCGTGAAGGAGGCAAACATATTGTTCATGGAAATGGTCATGCTCTGCTTTGTCCGGGCAAGACCGTTTTTGATTTTTTCAAAGAATCCCATATTGTGTCCTCACTGATCGGCTTTGTTTCAGCCGGCCTCGATGGTCCGTTCCGCTTCGTCCAGGTCGACGTTCAGAACGGTTGTCACGCCTTTTTCCTGCATCGTCACGCCGTAGAGCACATCCGCTTCCTCCATGGTGGCTCTGTGGTGGGTGATGACGATGAACTGCGTCGCGCCGGCCATCGTGCGCATGTAGTCGGCATAGCGCTCCAGATTCGCCTCGTCCAGCGCGGCGTCGATCTCGTCCATGATGCAAAACGGCGTCGGCCGGACCTTCATGATCGCAAAATAGAGGGCGATTGCCACAAAGCTCTTCTCGCCGCCGGACAGCAGGGAGATCGTCGTCACCGCCTTGCCGGGGGGCTGGACGCGAATTTCGATGCCGCAGCCCAGCGGGTCCTCCGGGT
>CAMJPK010000059.1 GCA_946407675.1 uncultured Clostridia bacterium | reverse complement strand
CTGGAGCTGGATGCGAGATTCGAACTCGCGACCTCATGATTACGAATCAGGCGCTCTACCGGCTGAGCTAATCCAGCAAACCCGCCCGGCGACCGCCGAGCGTCCCCAATTGTAACACAGGGATTCTTTAATGTCAATCACAAATGTGATGATTTGAAAATTAAAAATTACTATCTGTAATCGTTCTTTCGACGCATTTCGCGGCTTCGGTTTTCGTGTCATGTCAAGTCGTGAAATTGTACAAAGTTATTTCAAATCTTTCTCAAAACGCGGTCCGAAAAATGACTTGACTTGCCCTGTGCTTCCCCCGACTTTCCACGGATCGGGCGCTCCGCGAAGAAAAATAAATCAAGCGCAACCGGTCAATAGCAAGGCGTTATCAACATTTCCAACAGACTTATCAACACGAAAATTCCTTCGGTTTTTCAATCGCTTTCGGAATTATTGGAAATACATGGTTATCCCGCAAACGCAGTTTTGCGGGTTTTTCACAAGCGGCGTTGGGTTTGCATAACGTCCGGTTTCCCGCCCTGTCACGCAGCGCCGGAAGCCGCCGGATCAGAATCGGTCAAAATGCCCGCTTGCGCGCATGGAAACGAAGTCGTCCTCGCCGAAAATGATGTGGTCGACAAGCTCCACGCCGATCATCTGCAGCATGCGGTAGACCTTCGCGGTGGTCTCCACGTCGGCCGCGGAGGGCAGCGCGATCCCGGAGACGTGGTTGTGGGCAAGGATCACGCGGGCGGCCTTGTTGTGCAGCACGATGTCTGCGATCTTGCGCGCCGCCACGCCCACTGCGCTGCTCGTCCCCTCGTCCAGCACCTGGCAGTCGATGACGCGCCCCGCGGTGTCCATGCTGAGCAGGACGCTGCGCTCCTCATTGCGGTACTGGAACTGCGGCAGGAGGAATTTGCCCGCGTCGTCATTCGAGCGGATCTGCTGTCCCCGGATGCTGCCCGCGCGCTGATAGCGGCTGTTGAGGTCGGTCACGAGCCGCAGCAGCGTTGCGGCGTTTTCTCCGATGCCGGGGACCTCACGCAGCGCGCTCAGATCCGCCTCCATGACGCCGCGGAAGCTGTGGAAGCGGTCCAGCAGCGCGTGGGCCAGCTCGTTGGTGTTGGCGCGGGGGATGGCGAAAAAGAGCAGCAGCTCCAGCGCCTCGATGTCGGTGAAGCTCTCCAGCCCGTGGGCTGCGTATTTCTCCTTCAGGCGCGCACGATGCCCCTGATGCACATTCTCCATCATGGCTGCCCCTCATTCAACGCCCCGAGCTCCATGCTGGCATAGGCGTTCAAATCGCTGCCGGCGGTGTGCCCCGCGCGATATTCGTAATATGCCTGCGCGCCCACCATCGCGCCGTTGTCCCCGCACAGACGCAGCGGCGGCACAAAGAGCTGCACGCCCGCAGCGGCGGCGGCGCGCTCCAGATCGGCGCGAATGCGGCTGTTCGCCGCCACACCGCCGGCGGCGACGAGCTGACGGTAGCCGCGCTCGCGTACCGCGGCAATCGCGCGCGGTACAAGCGAATCGCTCACGCCCTTGGCAAAGCTGGCGCACAGCGAGGGAAGATCCAGCGTCTCGCCGGTCTGCTCCGCGTGGTGGATCAGGTTGATGGCCGCGGTCTTCAGTCCGGAAAAGCTCATATCGTATGGGTGGCCCTCGACCTTCGCCACGGGAAAATGATACTTCGAATCGTCCCCGCCGCGGCTGAGCGCGTCGAGCGGCTTGCCGCCGGGGTAGCCGAGGCCGAGCACGCGGGCGACCTTATCAAAGCACTCCCCCGCCGCGTCGTCCCGCGTTGCGCCCATCACATACATCTGCGTATAGTCGCGCACATCCACGATGAGACTGTTGCCGCCGGAGATGGCGAGGCAGACAAAGGGCGGCTCCAGCTCCGGATAGGCCAGGTAGTTCGCCGCCATGTGGCCGCGGATGTGGTGCACCGGGATGAGCGGCACGCCGAGCGCCGCGGCGACGCTCTTGGCAAAATTGACGCCCACGAGCACCGCACCGATCAGCCCCGGCGCATAGCTCACCGCCACGGCGTCGATCTCCGATTTCTGTATCCCCGCCACAGCGATTGCGCGGTCGGCCAGCTGGTAGATCACCTCCACGTGGCTGCGGGACGCGAGCTCCGGCACGACGCCGCCGTACACGGCGTGCAGGTCGGCCTGGGAAAAGATCTGATCGGTCAGCACCTCGCGGCCGTCGCGCACCAGCGCCACGGCGGTCTCATCGCAGGTGGATTCCACAGACAGAATGATCATAACTGCGCATCTCTCTTTCCGCTCACGACAGGTTCAGCGTCATCAAAAGCGCATCCTCCGTCGGTTTTTCATAGTAGTTTTTTCGCCGCCCCGCGACGCGGTAGCCATGCTTGCCGTACAGCGCGATGGCGGGAGCGTTGTGCGCGCGCACCTCCAGCGTCAAAAAGCTGAGCATCAGCGCCCGCGCGCGCTGCTCCAGCGCGCTGAGCAGCGCATCCGCTACGCCGCGCCGGCGGTAGTCCGGGCGCACCGCGATGTTGGAGATATAGCCCTCATCCAGCACGTACATCATGCCGACATAGCCGATCACGCCGTCCGCCGTCTGCGCGGTGAGGAACACGTGGCTGTCCGGCGCAAGCTGCATGCGCAGCATCTGCTCGGTCCATGGGACGGAAAAGCTCTGCTGCTCGATGCGCTGGATCTGAGGAAGCAGCGCCTCCGAAGCGTCTGCAATCGTGATCTCCATGTGTCTCAGTCCTCCGCGCACAGCTCATCGGCAAGATACGCGATCTCCCGCCGAAGGACGCGGTTCGTCTTGGGGCGGTCCGGCAGGATGTCCTTCTCGCCGAGGCAGAGGATCTTCTCGTCCGCCTCCGGAAAACGCGCCGCCAGCGCGTCCGCCTGCTCCAGCGTCATGCAAAGGACGGCATCGTACTGCGCCAGCAGCGCCGCCGTCGCCGTACCGAGGGCGCACCAGCCGCTGCGCACCTCCAGCGCACGCTCTTGCGCCGCGTCGCGGAACAAGGCGTCGGCCTGCTGCGCCAGTCTGCCGTCCCCGTCCGCAAACAGGACGCTGTCCGCCCGCAGCGGCGCGCCCTCGCGCCAGAGCGCCGTCTGCTCCTCGTCCCAGCGCTCCAGCGTCCGGTCCCCGGCCAGCCCCTCGATGTGGTGCGTCAGCTCGTGGTGCAGCGTCGATACCAGGTGCGCGCGGAATTCCTCCGCCGGGATATCGCCGTAGAGCTTGGCAAACGAGCCGTAAAAGATCTCCACCCGCCGGCCCATCACGTCGCTGCGATACAGTCCCAGCGTCCAGCGGCCGTCGCCGCTCTCCCTTGCCTTCGGCAGCAGGTTTACGCCGCCGTTCAAGTCCTTGAATATCTCCTCCGGGAGCTGCTCAACGGCCTCGTCGAGCATTTTCCCGGCTTCTTCAAATGATACCATCGTTTGTTCCTTCTTCAGTGGGCCTCCGCCCAGCTGTGCCCGACGCCGGCTTCCGCGGCCAGCGGCACGCTCAGCTGCGCGACGCGCTCCATCTCTTCCGTCAAAAGCTTCCGCACGGCTTCGGCCTCATGCTCCGGGCACTCGACGATCAGCTCATCGTGCACCTGCAGAATCAGCTTCGCCCGCAGCCCTTCCTTCTCCATGCGCTGCGCAACATGCACCATCGCCAGCTTGATGACGTCCGCCGCCGTGCCCTGGATCGGCATGTTCAGCGCCACGCGCTCGCCGAAGGAGCGCTGCGCAAAGTTGCTGCTCTTCAGCTCCGGCAGCGCGCGCCGGCGCCCCCAGAGCGTGGCGACGTAACCGTCCGCCTTCGCCTTTTCGACAACGCGCTTCTGATAGTCCCGCACGCCGTGGTATTTCTCCAGATAGGCGTCCATATAGGCCTTCGCCTCGTTGGGAAACACGCCGATGTCCTGCGCCAGCGACCACGCCGAGATGCCGTAGACGATGCCAAAGTTGACGGCCTTGGCATGGCTGCGCTGCAGCTTCGTCACGCTTTCCAGCGGCACGCCGAAGACCTGCGAGGCCGTCACCGCATGGATGTCCTCGCCGCTGCGGAAGGCCGCGATCATGTTCTCGTCGCCGGAGATGTGCGCGAGCAGCCGCAGCTCGATCTGGCTGTAGTCCGCGTCCACCAGCACGTTGCCGGGCGCGGCGACGAACATCTCCCGGATCTGGCTGCCCAGCTCCTTGCGGATGGGGATGTTCTGCAGGTTCGGCTCGCGGGAGGACAGGCGGCCGGTATCCGTCACGGTCATCATGAAGCGGGTGCGGATGCGCCCGTCCGGCTCGATGACCTTCAAAAGCCCGTCGGCGTAGGTGCTTTTCAGCTTGGTGAGCATCCGGTATTCGAGGATCGCGTTGACGATCGGGTGCTTGTCCCGCAGCTTTTCCAGCACGTCGGCGTTGGTGGACCAGCCGGTCTTGGTCTTCTTGCCCGCCGGCAGCATCAGCTTCTCAAAGAGCACCGCGCCGAGCTGCTTGGGCGAGAGGATGTTGAATTCTCCCCCGGCCATCTCCCAGATGTCCGTTTGCAGCGCGTCGATGCGCGCGGTCATGCTTGCGCCGAAGCCGGCCAGCGCGGAGCGGTCCACGAGAAAGCCCGTGTGCTCCATCTCCGCCAGCACCGGGCACAGCGGCAGCTCAATGTCGGAAAGGAGCTTCTCCATCCCCAGCGCGCGCAGCCGGTCCCGCATCGGCTCTTGCAGCGCCGCGATCGCGGCGGCCTGCGCGGTCAGGGCGGCATATTGCGTCGCGCAGTCTTCCTGCGCCGCGTCGAGCAGGGACATCTGCCCCTGCGCCTGCGCGTCCGCGGTGGGCAGCTCGCAGCCGAGATACTGCACCGCGAGGCGGTTCAGCTCATAGCTCCCGGCGGTGGCGTCCAGCAGATAGCCGGCCAGCGCCGTGTCGAACACCCATTGCGCTTCCATCGGAAGTCCGCGGTCAAGCAGATAGCGCTGGAGGTCTTTGATCTCATGCCCCGCCTTCGGGATGCGCGCATCGAAAAGCGCGGTGAGCGCCGTGTTCCAGTCGCCGGCATAGCGCGCCCGGTCCAGGATCCACGCTTTGGGCTCGCCCTGCGCGCCGGATTGATAAAACGCAAAACGGTCGAAATCGGGCGCGGCAAAGACGCACAGCGCGCCGCGCGCCGGGTTTTCCGCGATCTCATCCGCAGCAGCGCGCGCCACCTGGTCGGATAATATCTCTGTATAGTCGCATGTTTTTACCACTTTCATCGTGGTTTTTTGTTGATTGCTCTGTTTAATTCCCCACTTTTCGATAAACTTGCTGAATCCGAGCCGCAGCAGGATATCGTAGAGCTCCGGTCGGAAGCAATCCTTGTCCCAGCGCATCCGCGCCAGCTCGGGCGTGTACGGCGCGTCGGTGACGATGGTGGCAAGATCAAAGCTCATCTTCGCCGCTTCCGCGCCCTCGGCCAGCTTTTTCCGCACGCCGTCCTTCACGTCCAGCGCGCCGAGGTCGGCGTAGATGTGCTCCACGCTGCCATAGCGCCGCAGAAGATCGAGCGCGGTCTTCTCGCCGATGCCGGCGACGCCGGGGATGTTGTCGCTCGCGTCGCCCATCAGCGCCTTGAGGTCGATCATGCGGATGGGGTCAAAGCCGTATTCCTCGCGAAAGCGCGCGGGCGTATAGTCGATCGTCTCCGTCTGGCCCATGCGGGATTTGATGTGCAGCACGCGGACGCGGTCGGTGATGAGCTGGAAGCTGTCCTTGTCGCCGGTGGCGATCACGCAGTCGTCCCCCGCGGCCTCGCTCCGGCGCGCGACGGTGCCGAGCAGGTCGTCGGCCTCGTAGCCCTCCAGCTCCATGCGATAAATGCCCATGGCGTCCAGCACGTCCTTGAGGATCGGCATTTGCACGGCCAACTCCTCCGGCATGCCCTTGCGCTGGGCCTTGTAGCCCTCGTACTTCCGGTGGCGGAAGGTCGGCGCCTTGAGGTCAAAGGCGACGGCCAGCGCGTCCGGCTTTTCCTCGTCCATAATGCGCTGCAAAATGGTCAGAAAGCCGTAGATGCCGTTGGTCGGCGTGCCGTCCGGCGCATTGAGCATGCGGATGCCGAAGAAGGCGCGGTTGACGATGCTGTTGCCGTCGATGAGCAGAAGTTTCATATCGTTTCCTCATTCCGGGACAGGGCTTCTTCCCTGCCAAGTCGTTTATATACCGTGAGCCACATGGTCAGGAAGCAGGCGCCGCCGCCCAGCAGGTCGGAGATCGGCTCGGACCAGAACACGCCGTTCACGTCCATGCCGGGGATCAGGGGCAGCAGGTAGACCAGCGGCAGCACAATGACCACCTTGCGCAGCAGCGAGAAGGTCACGGCGTATTTCGCCTTGCCGAGCCCGACGAACACGCACTGTCCGGCGGACTGCAGCGCCATGCACATGAAGCCGCAAAAGTAGATGCGGATGGACGGGATGCCCGCGCGCAGCAGTGCCGGGTCCTGATTGAAGATGCGGATGAGCGCGCCGGGGATCGTCATGCTCAACAGCCACACCGTACAGGCGTAGAGCAGCGAGCCGAGGCAGAAAAAGCGGATGCCGGTGCGCACCCGGCCATAGGCCTTTGCGCCGTAATTGTAGCCCAGCACCGGCTGTGCGCCGGAGGCCAGGCCGTGGACGACGAGGAAGGCGAGCTCCTTGACGGAGTTGATGACGGTCATGACGCCGACGTAGAGGTCGCCGCCGTAACGCTGGAGCTGGACATTGCAGGCGCTCTGCACCAGCCCGGTGGTCACGCCCATGACGAAGCCCGTGACGCCCAGGCCGAGAATTCTCCCGACCGTCTGCGCGTGCAGGCGCATGCACTTCGGCCGCAGATCGAGGATGGCGCGGCGGCTGAACAGGAATTGCAGCACCCAGACCGCCGAGCAAAACTGCGCGATCACGGTCGCCCACGCAGCGCCCTTGATGCCGAGGCCGAGGCCGAAGGGCATCGTGATCACGCCGAAGAGCTTTTCGCCCGCGCCGAGGATAAAAAAGGGATCGAGCACGATGTTGACAAGCGCGCCGAGCACCACCGTGAGCATACCGATCTTCGCAAAGCCCTGCGCGTTGATGAAGGCGTTCATGCCCAGCGAGATCATCACGAACAGGGTGCCCAGAAGATACACGCGCAGGTATTCCGAGGCGTAGGGGAAGGTCTGCTCGCTTGCGCCGAGGAAGAACAGCAGCTCCTTCAGGAACACGGAGAGCAGCACCGTGATCACAATGCCGATGCCCAGCAGCAGCACGAAGGCGTTGCCCATGTACCGCTCCGCCTTGGCCTTGTCGCCCTCGCCGCGGGCGATGGAGCACAGCGGTCCGCCGCCGTTGCCGCAGAGGTTGGCGAAGGCGGTGATCAGCGAAATGACGGGCATGCTCAGCCCCAGCCCGGTCAGCGCCATCGCGCCGACGTGCTCGATGTGGCCGATGTACATGCGGTCCACCACGTTGTAGAGAACGTTGACGAGCTGCGCCATCATCATCGGGATCGACATCTTCAGGATGACCTGCCACATCGGCCCCTTCGTAAAATCGTTTTTGACTTCTTTGACCTCCTGCAAGGGAAGCGTCACTCCTTCATTGCCGCGTCATACACCAGCTCCGGGCCCATGATCTCCTCGATGCTTTGCAGATACTTGCGGAGATCCCGGAGCATATAGTCGTTCAGGCCGTGGTCGTCCCCGGCGGCGACGTCCGCGAGCGTCCGGCGCAGGTCGAGCAGACGGAAGCGCCACGGGCCCTGCACCCAGTAATCGAGCTGATCGAGCATCACCATCGGGACATACGCGACGCGCTGCAGCGTGGTTTTGCCGCTGAGCGGGTCCTTTTCCACGTCGATCTGCACCAGCGCGGTCAGCGTGCAGTATTTGTGCGAGCTTTCATGCATGTGCGCGACGAGGTTGCCGAGGCAGTAGCACAGATAGCCGGTGCGCGTCGTCCCGTCGCCGTTGTCGATCTCGACGGTCTCCATCGGCTGCGGCACATGGGGATGGCCGCCGAGCACGAGGTCCGCGCCGAGGGAGAAGAGGTAGTCCGCCATCTCCGTCTGGGCCGGCTGGCGCGTGTAAATATACTCCGCGCCCCAGTGCATGATGACCGCGATCAGGTCCGGCTCCAGCGATTTTGCGTAGGCCATATCCGCCTCGATCATGTCCTTGCGCACCTTGCGGCAGGCGCTCATGTAGTCGGAATTGAAGACGTTCATCGCATAGGGAAACTTCTCGATGGAGATGCCGTTGGTGCCGTAGGTGTAATCCAGAAAGGCGATCCGAATGCCGTTGATTTCCTTCAAAAGCACACCGTTATGCGCGTCGCGCTCTTCCTGCGTGCGGAAGGTGCCGACGTGGTCGAGCCCCGCGGCGTCGAAGACATCCAGCGTGCGGTCCAGCCCCGCCTTGCCGCCGTCCATGCCGTGGTTCGAGGCCAGCGCCACGAGGTCGAAGCCCACCTTTTTGAGACTGTCCGCCACGCCGTCCGGCGTGAGGAACAGCGGGTAGCCGCGATACTGTACGCCCTCGCCGCACATGGCGCCCTCAAAGCAGCAGCTGGCGTAGTCCGCCTCCTGAATGTAGTGCGCTACATCCCGGAACAGGTAGGAAAAATCGTAGCTGCCGTCCGGCTGCAGCGCCTCGTCATAGAGCGCCAGATGCAGCACGACATCCCCGCCGACCGTCAGCTTTGCCCGCAGCGGCTCCGGCTCGGGCGTGGGCTCGGGCGTCGGCTCCGGCGTGGGTTCGGGGGCGGGTTCAGGCGTGGGTTCGGGCGTCGGCACGGGCGTGGGTTCGGGCGTCGGCGCGGGGGTGGGTTCCGGTGTCGGCGTCGGAACGGCAGCCGGCGCGGCGCCGCAGGCGCTCAGCAGCAGCGCAAGCGCAAGCAGCAGAAGCAGACAGGATCTCCTCATCGTCCGATTCCCTCTCACTTCAGAATATAGACGCACAGCAGAATGCACGCCAGACCGAGCAGCACCGCGGCGCGCATCGGCTCGCCGAAGGCCAGCACGCCGACGACAGCGGCGGTCACCGGCTCGACGCTGGCCAGGATTGCGGCCTTGCCGCTGTCCATGCCCGCGAGACCGTAGGTATACAGCAGATAGGGCGCGACGGTGCACACGGCGATGAGGCCGAACGCCGTCAGCGCGACGCCGGGCGTCGCGAAGCCCGCGGCCAGCTCCGCCGGGCGCAGCGCGGCAAGCGCGCCGAGCCCCGCAAAGAGGAAGGTATAAAACGTCACGGTAAAGGGCTTGTAGTGCGCCAGCGCATAGCGCCCGAAGATGGAGTACAGCCCGTAGAAAAGGCCGCTGGCCACGCCGAGCGCCGCGCCCCAGGCCGTCACCGATGCGTCGCCGCTCCAAAGCCCCGTCACCAGCGTGGCGCCGAGGAAGGCCAGCAGCAGCGCGATCAGCTTTCGCTTCGTGATCTTGTCCTTCCACAGGATCGCGGACAAAATCACGACGAAGGCCGGCGAGGTGTAGAGCAGCACCGCCGCGACCGCCAGCGAGCAGAGCTTCTGGCAGGTGAAATAGCACAGCGTGAACAGCAGCACGCTGACGACGCCGGTGCCGAGGAAGATCGGGATGTGCCTGGCCTTGATGCGGAAGATCTTCGGGTCCTTGAGGAGGAACAGCACGCCCAGCTCGAGCATGCTGCCAAAGTTGCGGATCAGCACGATGCTGCCGACGGAAAGCCCCGCCCCCGTCAGGCGGCGGTTGAAAATGCCGATGAGACCCCAGAGGACGCCCGAGGCCAGCACGCAGATGTGGGGCAGATACTTCTTCATTTGGTCCTCGGCTTCCCTCTGAGCTGAATGATGCGGTCGCGCAGGTCGGCGGCGATCTCGAACTCGAGCATCCGCGCCGCCTCCTTCATCTGCTTTTCGAGCCGCTCGATCTCCATGCGCTTTTCGGCCTCGGTCATGCGGATGCCGCTGCGCTTGTCACGCGCATCCTCTCCGCTCTCGCCGAGCCGCAGCAGATCGCGCACGTCCTTGGCAACGGTGCGCGGCACGATGCCGTGCGCTTCGTTGTAGGCCGTCTGTTTTTTACGGCGGCGCTCCGTCTCCGCGATGGCCGCGCGCATGCTGGGCGTCACGGTGTCGGCATACATGATAACGGTGCCGTTTGCGTTGCGCGCCGCGCGGCCGACGGTCTGGATCAGGCTCGTCTCGCTGCGCAGGAAGCCCTCCTTGTCCGCGTCGAGGATGGCGACAAGGGAGACCTCCGGAAGGTCGAGGCCCTCGCGCAGCAGGTTGATGCCGATGAGCGCGTCAAACTCGCCGAGGCGGAGATCGCGGATGATCTCCATGCGCTGCATGGCGTCGATGTCGTGGTGCATGTAACGGCAGCGGATGCCGACGTCCGTGAGGTAGTCAGTCAGATCCTCCGCCATCTTCTTCGTCAGCGTCGTCACGAGGACGCGCTCATGCCGCTCCACGCGCAGGTTGATCTCGCCGATGAGGTCGTCGATCTGCCCCTCCACGCTCCGGACAAAGATCTCCGGGTCGCACAGGCCGGTCGGGCGGATGACCTGCTCCGCGATCTGCTGCGCGCGCTGCCGCTCATAGTCGCCGGGCGTCGCGGAGACGTAGCAGACCTGATGGACGCGCTGCGTAAACTCCTCAAACTTCAGCGGGCGGTTGTCGAAGGCGGAGGGCAGACGGAAGCCGAAGCTGACGAGACTTTCCTTGCGCGCCCGGTCGCCGTTGTACATGGCGTGCACCTGCGGCAGCGTGACGTGGCTTTCGTCGATGAACAGGATGAAGTCCTTCGGGAAATAGTCCAGCAGCGTCATCGGCGGGGATCCGACCGGACGGCCGGAGATGATGCGGGAATAGTTCTCGATGCCGGAGCAGTAGCCCAGCTCGGTGAGCATCTCGATGTCGTAGTTGACGCGCTCGGCGATGCGCTGCGCCTCGATGAGCTTGCCGTTTTCCTTGAAATACGCCACGCGCTCGTCGCACTCGCGGCGGATCTCCCGCACGGCGCGCTCCATCTTCTCGTGCGTCGTGACGTAGTGGCTCGCCGGCCAGATCGGCATGGAGTTGAGCCGCCGCACCACCGCGCCGGTCAGCGGGTTGATCTCGCTGATGCGCTCGATCTCGTCGCCGAAGTACTCCACGCGGATCGCGCTGGACGACCAGTAGGCCGGCCAGATCTCCACGGTGTCGCCGCGCACGCGGAACATGTTGCGCTCAAAGGCAAGGTCGTTGCGCTCATAGCGGATGTCGATGAGCTTGTGCAGCAGCGTCTCCAGCGGCAGCTCGGCCCCGCGCGTGAGGTTCACCATCATGTGCATGAAATCGTCCGGCTCGCCCAGGCCGTAGATGCAGCTCACGGAGGCGACGACGATCACGTCCCGCCGCTCCAGCAGCGAGGCCGTGGCGGACAGGCGCATCCGGTCGATCTCGTCGTTGACGGAGGAATCCTTCTCGATATAGGTGTCGGTGCTCGGGATATAGGCCTCCGGCTGGTAGTAGTCATAGTAGGAGACGAAGTATTCCACCGCGTTGTCCGGGAAGAACTCGCGGAACTCGCTGTAGAGCTGCGCCGCCAGCGTCTTGTTGTGCGCCAGCACGAGCGTCGGACGCTGCACCTGCTCGATGACCTTCGCCATCGTGTAGGTCTTGCCGCTGCCCGTCACGCCGAGCAGCACCTGCTCGCGCAGGCCGTCGCGAAAGCCCCGCGACAGCGCTTCGATGGCCTCCGGCTGGTCGCCCGAGGGGGAATATGCGCTTTTCACCTTGAAGTCCGGCATGGCTCGTCCTCACAAAACTGTAATAGAGATATTATATACCTTATTACGAAAAATGAAAAGCACTCTTTTGCCGTGTGTATATATCTTTACGCTGGAACAACCGTCTTTCAATGTGATTGGTCAAATCGACGAAGTA
>CAMJPK010000058.1 GCA_946407675.1 uncultured Clostridia bacterium | reverse complement strand
CGCCTGCTCCAGCGTCATCTCGCATCCCTCCCGTGTGATACATAGACTGGAATACAGTATACCACAGCGCTTTGCCGAGCGCAAGCGCGCTTGCCGCGTCCCAGCTCGGATAAATGCTGATGAAAGTGACTTCGTCGAAACCGCCAAAATCTTTCCCTCCCCCAGCGCATAGAGGGTGCCGCCGCAGCGGCAGGTGAGGGAGAACGCAGCGATCATCAAGCCGTCAGGTTCTCCCTCATCCGGCCTTCGGCCACCTTCCCCCGCTGGGGGAAGGATACGAAAGCGTTACCTTGCGAACCAGTCCGCAGACTGGTGTGGCAATCCGTATTCTTACCGCAGGGGACGCGGATTCCCACGCCGGCGTGCGCGCTGCACATCGGAATGACAAGGCGTTACGTTTCTTGTGCGAAATCACCGCAGGCAGTGAACAAAGCAGAAAAGGGAGCTTGTCATATGCGAAAAATGTGGTATACTGTAAAACCGATATGCCAAAGGAGTACGTTTATGATATATGACAATGTTCTGCAGGCGGTCGGCCATACCCCGCTGGTGCGCCTGAACCGGATGCCGCTGCCCGGCAGCGCGGAGATCCTCGTGAAGTTCGAGGGGCTGAATGTCGGCGGCTCCATCAAGACGCGCACCGCCCTGCACATGATCGAGCAGGCGGAGGCGGCGGGGCTGCTGCGCCCGGACACCGTGATCGTCGAGCCGACGAGCGGCAACCAGGGCATCGGCCTGGCGCTGGTCGGCGCGGTGAAGGGCTACCGCACCGTCATCATCATGCCCGATTCCGTCAGCGAGGAGCGGCGGAAGCTCATCCGCCACTACGGGGCCGAGGTCGTGCTCGTCCACGACGCCGGGGACATCGGCGCGTGCATCGAGGAATGCCTCGCCACCGCGCTGCGCATGCAGAAAGAGGACGCGCGCGTCTTTGTGCCGCAGCAGTTCGTGAACCCCAACAACGTCAAGGCGCAGAAGCAGTTCACCGCCGAGGAGATCCTCGCGCAGGCGGACCGCCCGATCCACGGCTTTTGCTCCGGCATCGGCACAGGCGGCACGATCACCGGCATCGGCGAGGTGCTCAAGGCGCACAACCCGGACATCGAGATCTGGGCCGTGGAGCCGGAGAACGCCGCGATCCTCGCCGGGGGCAACATCGGCACCCACCTGCAAATGGGCATCGGCGACGGCATCATTCCGGAGATCCTCAACCAGAGCATCTATGACCGCATCTACATCGTCAGCGACGACAACGCGCTGGACACCGCCCGCCGCCTCGCCCGCGAGGAGGGCATCATGTGCGGCATCTCCAGCGGCACCAACGTCGCCGCCGCGATCGCGCTGGCGAAGGAGCTCGGGCCGGGCAAGACGGTCGTCACCGTCCTCCCCGACACCGCCGAGCGGTACTTCTCCACGCCGCTCTTTGAAGAAGAATAAGACGAAATGCAAAACCGGGCTGCCTGTCGGCAGCCCGGTTTTCGTGTTTGCAATCGGTTTTTATTCATCGACCAGCGGGGCGGCGAAGCGCTCGATGGCATCCACCAGCTTCGGGTGGCGGATCACAAAGTCGATGCGCGGCGCGCGCTCCTTCGAGACGACGGCCCAGCGGTCATGGCAGACGCGCACGGTGATGTTGCGGAAGGCCGGCATGTCAAGCGCGGCGGGCTCGTGCCCCTGCAGCGCCTCGCTTTTCAGGAACTGCTCCAGCTCCCCGGCGCGCACGGCGGTATAGACCTCCATCAGCGGCGCGGCCTTCTCCATCAGCGCGGAGGCGCGGCGGCGGTAATAGTGCAGGTCCGCCGGGTCAAAGCACAGCGTATAGCGCCCCTCGGCGTGGTGGCCGGAGATGGCCTCCCCCGAGAGCGCGGCGGCGCCGGACACCTCCAGCAGGTGGCGGAACGGGCCGCTGTTGCTGTCGCGCAGATAGTAGGGCGTGATCCGCCCGGTCATATACATCGGGATGTGGACCTCCAGCCCGAGCATCATCTCCTCCAGCGGACGGTCCACGTTGTGGACCATCACGATCTGCAGGCCCTTTTTCAGCACGTCCGACACGGCCTGCATCCACTGCTTCGGGTAGTCCGGGTCCTTCGCCAGCTCGGTCAGCGGCATGTCCGTGTAGATCAGCAGCGGCTCCATGCTGTCCGCGCGCGCCGTAGCGCGCAGAAAGTCCAGCTCGCACGCCATCATCTGCTTCAGGCCGGTCACGCAGCGCGCCTGCGGCGTATCGGCCGCCTGGGGCGCGGCGTCCGCAATGCGGATGGCGCGGAGGTATTCGTTGGGATCGAAGCTGTCCAGCGCCTTGAGGAAGGCGCTGACGTCTGCGCCGCGGATCGCCGGCGCCACAGAGCCGCCGCGCAGCCACGCGGCGAGCATGGCCGCGTAGGAGGCGCCGTCGGACAGCGTCTCGGCGTTCACGCCCATGAGCTCCGCCGCGGCGAGGCGCTCCGTGTGCGACACGCAGCGGCGCGCGACGTAGCGGCTGACGCCCTCGATGATCGGCTCGGTGTTGGCCGGGTTGCGCTTGCCCGCGCGGATGCGCGAGAGGTAGGACGGGTCAAAATTCAGCACGCGGGCGGCGTCCGAGGTGCGGATCTTCATAACGGACAGCAGCTGGTCCAGCCGGCTGCCGACCTCGCTGCGCTCCCGTCCGCGCTCTGGCGAAGCGCTGCGCAGCGCGCGCAGCACGTCCTCCCCCGCGCAGGTCCCGCCGGACAGACGCGCGATGCCCGCGGCCAGACGCGGCAGCGACTCCTGCGAGGGGTGCCGCGTGCCCTTGCGCCAGCGGCTGATCTGGATCTCGGACACGCCGGCGGCATCCGCCAGCGCCTTCGCCGTGCAGTCCAGACGGAGGATATATTCGTTGAGGATTTCCCCGATCTCCATCGCGCCGCGCGCTCCTTTCTTGCACTCATGCCCATGCACTGCCAATTGTTTTGCACATTATATAAGAAAACGCTTGTGCTTGTCTACCATTGCCTGCGTTTGGCATTGTCACAAGTGGCAATATCCATTATTTTACAGTCATTGGGCAAAAAACGGCGCGCTGCAACATGCAAGTCCGGCGGTTTGCAGCGCGCCCGTTTCGGTTTTTCAGCGTCCGGTCATCTCGCCCGCCAGCGCCAGACCTGCGCCTCGTAGGGGCGCAGCGTGCCCATCGCGGCGTCCGGATAGTTCGACAAAAGCAGCTCGGCCCCTTGCGGGAAGTGCGCCTCCGGCAGACGCCAGCGCTGGTTGAAGTGCCAGAACGAGACGACGACCAGCACGCGCTCGCCGCGCCAGGTCCGCTCGTACATGTAAAGCGAGGCGCTGCGCGGGAAGAACTCGCGGTAATCGCCGAAGAGCAGCGTATCGCTGCCCTTGCGCAGCGCCAGCGCGCGGCGGTAGAAATTCAGGATGCTGTCCGGGTCGTCCTCCTCGCGCGCGACGTTGATCTCCGGGTAGTTTTGGTTTACATAAAACCACGGCTCGGCGGCGGTCGTGAAGCCGGCGTTGGGCGCGTCGCTCCACTGGACGGGCGTGCGCGCGCTGTCGCGGCTGGAGACGTGGATGCGCTGCATGCGCTTCTCCTGGCTCTCGCGCTTGTGGAACATGGCGTAGAGGTTTTTCGAGGCCACGTCGAGGTACTGCTCGATGGAGTGCAGCTTGATGTTCGTCATGCCGATCTCCTGCCCCTGGTAGACGAAGGGGCAGCCCTGCTGGAAAAGGTAAGCCGCGGCGAGCGCCGTGCCGCTCTCGCGCCAGAAGCGCAGCGAGCCGTAGCGGCTGATGACGCGCGGGTGGTCGTGGTTTTCCAGATACAGCGCGTTCCAGCCCTGCCCCGCAAGGCCGTACTGCCAGCGGGAGAAGGCGCGCTTTAATTTGCGCAGCGAGAACGCGTGGTGCAGGTATTCGGTGAGGAAGCAGTCGGCCATCATGTGGTCGAACTCGATGAGCATATCGAGCACGCGGTCCTCCCCGCTGACGTAGCGCAGGGCGCTTTTGACGTTCGTCATCGGCGCCTCGCCGATCTGCACGGCGCCGTACTCGCGCGCCACGGCGCGGTATTCCCCGAGGAAGCGCATGATGTTCGGCCCGTCCTTGTAGTAGGGCATGCCGTTGATGACCGGCAGCCACGGCAGGCCGTTGGGCAGGTCGCGGTGCTTGGAGATGTAGGTGATGACGTCCTCGCGGAAGCCGTCCACGCCCATATCCAGCCAGAAGCGCATGACGGCGCGGATCTCCTCGCGCACGCGCGGGTTGTCCATGTTGAGGTCGGGCTGGTTTTTCGAGAACAGGTGCAGGTAGTACTGCCCGCGCTGCGCGTCAAAGGCCCACGCCGGGCCGGCGAACTGGCTGGACCAGTTGTTGGGCAGCTTGTGCTTCTTCCCGCGGCGCTTGAGGATCGGATCGCGCCAGATGTAATAGTCGCTGTAGGGATTGTCGCGCCCCTTGCGGCTTTCGAGAAACCACGGGTGCTGATCCGAGGTGTGGTTGATGACGAGGTCAAGAATGACCTTGAGCCCCAATTCGTGGGCGCGGTGCAGCACCTTTTGGAACTGCTCCAGCGTCCCGTAGTCCGGGTGGATGTCCTTGTAGTCGGCCACGTCGTAGCCGAAGTCCGCGTTGGGCGAGGGATAGATCGGGCTGAACCAGATGGCGTCCACGCCCAGCGAGGCGATGTAGTCGAGCTTGTCATAGACGCCGTAGAGGTCGCCGATGCCGTCGCCGTTGCCGTCGCAGAAGCTGCGCACCCAGATCTGGTAAATGCTCATCCGCCGGAAATCGAACTGTTCCATCTCCGCTCACCTCTTCCGCAGGCCCTCAAGGTCCTGCCGCAGGCGCTCGCGCAGCGTGTCGACGGCCTCGCCCGTGTTCTCCGCCATGCCGACGGCGCTTTCGCGGAAGCTCTCCAGCATGGCGCTCCAGATCTGCCGGCGGCGCTCCTGCTCCTCGATGCTCCTGGCGGCGATCGTATAGAACAGGTCGGTCGGCTGCTTTCGCTTTTCGGGCAGGCGGCCGGCGCGCTTGAGCTCCAGCACGGCCTCATAGCGCGCGTAGGCCTGCGCGACGGCGTCGCTCCACGACAGGTAGATCTCGTCCATCGCGCGCCGGCCGACGGTGTGCAGCAGCGGCAGGTCGGCCCCGACGCGCTCCAGAAGCGCCGCCAGCGCCTCCGGCGTCTCCTCCACGAGGAAGCCGTTGCGCCCGTCCGTGACGCCCTCGGCGGCGCAGGAGCCCGCGATCAGCACGCTGGCGAGGCCGCAGGCCGCCGCCTCGCGCACGACGAGGCCGTTGGTGTCGAAGGTGGAGGGGAACAGGAACAGGTCGGCGCGGGTGTTCCACGCGCGCAGCACGTCGCGGTCACAGATCGCGCCGGTGAAGATGCAGCGGTCCGCGATGCCGAGCGCGGCGGCCCGGTTTTCCAGCAGCGCGCGGTCCGGGCCCTTGCCGATGAACACCATGCGGAAGTCGCGCCCCTTCGCGCGCAGCGCGCCCAGCGCGTCCAGCAGCAGCGGCAGGCCCTTGTAGGTCATGAGCCGCCCGACAAAGAGGTAGACCGGCACGCCGGCGGGCAGGTCGTAGCCCGCCGTGGCCTGCGCCACGGCGGAATCTTCCACGCGCCCCTTGGCGAAGTCCACGCCGTTTTGCATGACGATCACGTCGCCGCCGTAGCCCAGCGCCTTGAGGTTCTCCCCCGCGCCGCGGCTGACCACCCAGACCTCGTCGCAGGCCTCGACCGCGCTGACCATCGTGCGGATGGCCTCCTTCGCCGCCAGCTTGACCTTGAGCACGCGCTCGATGTCCACATCGTATTTCGTGTGGTAGGTGAAGATCACGGGCGCGCCGGTCTGCTCGCGCAGCAGCCGCGCCAGCATCGTCGAGGCCGCCGGGCAGTGGGTGTGGATCACATCCGGCGCAAAGTCGGCCAGCTCCGCCACGTACTTCGCCGAAAACGGGTTGCCCGTGCGGTAGCCGGACAAAAGCGCGCCGGTATCAAAGCTCTGATACGGCACGACCTTGTAGGGGTAGACGCTGTAATCCGCGTCCGGGTAGCGCGGCGTACCGACGACCACGTCCGCGCCGTGGCGCTGCGTGAGATACTGCGCGTAGTTCGTGACCACGTTGGCAACGCCGTCGATCACGGGCGGAAACGAATCGTTCAGAAGACAAACCTTCATGGCAGGAAACTCCCTTCTTTCGGCTTTCTATCATAGTATTCTCCGATGGAAAAAGCAAGCATTCCGGGCGGGAAAGAATACGGATTGCTGCCCGCGGGCCGCCGAGGAGCCCATGGCCGGGCCCCTACAGTGTAAGGTGAGGTTTCCGCGTTCGTTTATCACAAGGGAAAAGCCGGATATGCATTTTTATAAAGAATACATATTGCCACTGCGCCGCGGGGTGTGTTATAATCCAAATTGGATAATTATATGCAACATTTCCCCCCATTTTGTCTGGAGGAATCCGCGATGGAAAAATACCGTCTGAGCGAATACGACCTTGCCTTTATCGAGCAAAGCTGCGTCCCGGTCGCGGTCTACCAGTTCGTCGACCGGCGCGTCGTCACGCTCGCTCTCTCGGCGGGCTTCTGCGAGCTGTTCGGCTTTGACGACCGCGCGGAGGCGTATTATGTCATGGACAACGATATGTACCGCGACGCGCACACGGACGACAAGGCCCGCATCGCCGACGCCGCGGTGCAGTTCGCCACGCGCGGCGGGCTGTACGACTGCGTCTACCGCACGCTTTCGCGCGGCGAGTGGCGCATCGTCCACGCCCACGGGCGGCACATCCAGTCGAAGACCGGCGTGCGCCTCGCGGTGGTCTGGTACACGGACGAGGGGGCCTATACGCCGGACGGCTCGACCTATGAAAGCCGCCTGCACCGCTCCCTGAACAGCGTGCTGCACGAAAATACGCTTCTGCGCGAGAACCACTTCGACACCCTGACCGGGCTGCCCTCGATGTCGTATTTCTTCGAGCTGGCCACCCTCGCGCGGGAGAAGGAGATCGCACGGGGGCGGTGCCCCGCGATGGTCTTCATTGATCTGTGCGGCATGCGCATGTACAACCGCAACAACGGCTTTGCCGAGGGCGACAAGCTCATCCGCGCGGTGGCCGGGGTGCTGATCCGCCGCTTCGGGAACGAGAACTGCTGCCGCCTCGCGCAGGACCACTTCGCTGTGTTCTCCGTGGAGGACGGGCTGGAGGCGGCGCTGGAGGACGTTTTTGAGAAATGCAGGCACGTCAACGGCGGGAAGACGCTGCCGGTCCGCGCCGGCATCTACCTGGACCGCTTCGGCGATCTGGAGGTCAGCGGCGCGTGCGACCGCGCGAAGGCCGCCTGCGACCGCGTCCGCAGGACCGCCGTCTCCTGCTGGCACTATTACGACGACAGCATGATGGCCGAGGCGCTCAACCGCCAGCACATCCTCGACAACCTTGACCGCGCGATCGCGCAGGGGCAGATCGAGGCCTACTACCAGGCCATCGTCCGCGCGGCCAACGGGCGCGTCTGCCATGAGGAGGCGCTGGCCCGCTGGAACGATCCCGAGCGCGGGCTTCTCTCCCCCGCCGAGTTTATCCCGGTGCTGGAGGAGGCGGGGCTGGCGTACAAGCTGGACCTGTACATCCTCGAGCTCGCGCTTGACCGGCAGATCAAGCAGGCCACGAGCCGCAACTACGTCGTGCCCATCTCCGTCAATCTCTCCCGCTCCGACTTTGACGGGCGCGACATGGTGGAGGAGATCCGCCGCCGCGTGGACGAATCCGGCCAGAGCCGCCGCATGATCATCATTGAGATCACCGAGAGCATGCTCGGCAACAACTTTGCGTTCATGGCCGCGCAGATCGACCGCTTCCGCGACCTCGGCTTCCAGGTGTGGATGGACGACTTCGGCAGCGGCTATTCCTCGCTGGACCTGCTGCAGAGCTTACGCTTTGACGCGATCAAGTTCGACATGCACTTCATGCAGAAGTTCGACCACTCCGAGAATAGCCGCATCATCCTGACCGAGCTGATGAAGATGGCGCTCGGCCTCGGCGTTGACACCGTGGTGGAGGGCGTCGAGACGCGCGCGCAGGCGGACTTCCTGCACGAGATCGGCTGCACGATGCTGCAGGGCTACTTCTACTCCCGCCCGCTCAGCGTGCGCCAGATCATCACCCGCTACGCCGAGGGCAGGGGCATCGGCTTTGAGAACCCCGAGGAGGCGGACTACTACGCCGCCGTCGGCAGCGTCAACCTCTACAACCCCACCGTGCTCAGCGGCGGCGGGTCCGACAACTACCGGCAGTATTTTGACACCATCCCGATGGCCGTCATGCAGATGCGCGGCGAGGAGGCGTCCGTCATCCGCTGCAACCACTCCTACCGCGATATGCTCCGCCGCGTCTTCGGCTTTGAGATCCCGGAGGAGGGCATCCACGACACCTCCTTCGACCAGCAGCCGGAGCAGGACTTCTTCGACGCGGTGCGCCGCAGCGGCGTCACCGGCGACTGGGTGCAGTTCGACCGGCAGCAGGACAGCGGCTTCATCCTGCACTGCTTCGTAAAGCAGCTCGCGGTCAACCCGGTGACCGGCGCGATCGCCGCGGCGGACATCGTCATCGCCGTGCGCGATCAGAGCGCGCAAACCATAGATTTCGGCAGCGAGAGCGCCATCGAGCAGGAGTTGCACAGCGTATCGGCCAACTCCGTCGCCCGCGCCCTCGCCAACGACTATCTGTGCATCTACTACATCAACGACGAGACAAACCATTTCACGGTCTTCAGCGCCTCCGAGGTCTATCGGAAGCTGGAACTTGATCGGACGGGCGACGATTTCTTTGCCTTCATCGCCCACAACACCCCGCGCGTCGTCTACGCCGAGGATCAGGACCTGGTGCGCAGCTCCATCACGCTGGAAAAGCTGCGCGACGCGCTGGATACGCGCGGCGTGTTTACGCTCACCTGCCGTCTGATGGTCGACGGCGCGCCGCGCTACGTCCACATGAAGGCCACGCGCATGCGTGACCGCAGGCACGGCGCCCTTTTCGCCGTCAGCGACATCGACGCGCAGATGCGCGAGAAGGCGGCGTATGAGCGGGCGCGCAGCTCCTCGCTGACCTATGCGCACATCGCGCAGGCGCTGTCAAAGGACTACATCTACATCTATTACATTGATCTGGAGACCGACAGCTTTGTGGAGTACAGCTCCCACACCTCCGCCGACGACCTTGCGGTGGAGCGCCAGTCGCAGCACTTTTTCGAGACCGCCCGACGCGACGTGTTCCGTATCGTCTACCCGGACGACCAGCAGCGCGTCCTGGACGTCTTCACGAAGGAGGGCATCCTCTACGCGCTCGGGCAGCGCGGCGTGTTCACGCTCACCTATCGCCTGATGGCGAACGGCATACCCACCTACGTCAACATGAAGGCCGCGCGCATGGAGGGCGACGAGCGCCACATCATCATCGGCGTCAGCGACGTTGACGCGCAGATGCGCCATCAGGAGATGCTGGAGCGCGTCAAGGAGGAGCGCATCACCTATGCGCGCATCTCCGCCCTCTCCGGCGACTACATTGCAATTTACACCGTCGATCCGGCGACCGGGCACTACACCGAATACAGCGCCACGCGCGATTACGACGAGATGGGCTTTTCCAAGCAGGGCGAGGACTTCTTCGCACAGGCGCGCACCGACGGCGCCCGCACGCTGTATCTGGAGGACCTCGACCTCTACCTCTCCGTCATGACGCGGGAGAACATTCTCGGCGCCATCGAGCGCAACGGCGTTTTCTCCTTCACCTACCGCCTGATGATGAACGGCGCGCCGACCTATGTGAGCTTCAAGGCCGCCATGGTCCAGGAGAAGGACGGCCCGCAGCTCATCGTCGGCGTCGTCAATGTTGACGATCAGGTCAAGCGCGACCAGGAGTACGCCCGCACCCTCTCCGCGGAGCGCGACCGCGCCAACTTCGACGCGCTGACCGGCGTGAAGAACAAGCACGCCTACGTCGACGTGGAGGCGCGGCTCAACCACCAGATTGAGGAGGGCGAGCCGGTGCGCTTCGCGCTTGTCATCTGCGACGTCAACGACCTCAAGGGCGTCAACGATACGCACGGCCACCAGGCCGGCGACCGCTATCTGCAGCGCGCGCGGACCATCATCTGCCGCATCTTCGGCAACAGCCCCGTCTTCCGCGTCGGCGGCGACGAGTTCGCCGTGCTGATCCAGGGGCAGGACTACGACGATATCGACGCGCAGATGGCGCAGTTTGACGAGCACAACCGCCGCAATGCCGCGCTCGGGGACATCACCATCGCCGCCGGCATGGCCCGCTACGCCGAGGGCGACCGCAGCGTCGCCGCCGTGTTCGAGCGCGCGGACGCGCGGATGTACGAGGTCAAGCGGCGCATGGAGGGCCGCGACGCAAGATAAGCCGTCAAAGAATTGTGAAACGCGGCGCCTTGTCATTGCGAAGCCGCGCAAGCGGCCGCGATCAGCGGGTGGGGCCGTAGGGCGCGATGCCCACATCGCGCCGCAATCGGTGATGGAAAACGACACCTCATCCGTCACGGCTGCGCCGTGACACCTCTTGCCCGCCTTGCCGCAATGCCGTTCCCGGGCCGGCTTCGCGATCGGCCCGCCAACGGCGCGGCTGCGGAAATTGCGCCCCGCCTGCATCTGCCACTGGCAGCGGCGCACGACGCGATTCCCTCAAGGGGAAGGCAAGGGCGGATTGCCGCAGTCGCGTCCGCGGTATCGCGCCGTACGCGAAAATGTCTTGCAAAGCGCATCGGGGTATGCTAAGATAGTCGGGCACGTGGAGAGTTATCGAAGTGGTCATAACGAGCTCGACTCGAAAGGTCTGGTTTTTGCCGTCTGTAAAATTTGGCGTTTCCCTTGATTTTCGAGGCTTTCCGGTTTTTTGAAAGCAGGTTCTTTTCCGTTTTCTTCATTCCTTTGAGTTTTTTACCCCACGAAATTAAGGCGATTTCGAAGGGTCAAAACTGAATACGGAGGGTTACTCAAGTGGTCGAAGAGGTCGCACTCGAAATGCGATAGGCCGGCAATCCCGGTGCCAGGGTTCGAATCCCTGATCCTCCGCCACGTCGTCGCAAGCTGCATATCGCTTGCGACGACTTTTTTTGCACCGGGCGCCGCTGTTATACCATCAAACCGACACCGCCTCCTTCCCATTCTCTGCGGGCTTGGGGGCCAGCAGGCTCTGCATCGTGGCGCCGGAGGCGTCCAGCGCGTTGGGGCTCAGGTGGGCGTAGATGTCCGCCGTGGTGGAGTAGTTGGAGTGGCCCAGAAAGAGCTGGACCTGCTTCATGGGGATACCGCTGGACACCAGGAAGCTGGCGCAGGAGTGCCCTTACGGTATAATAACGACAAACCGGAAAAGTCCCGTATTTTCAAGGGGTTTCAAGGTTTCAAGCCTGATTTTTGATCCTTTTCCAACCCAAAAATCAAGCCGCGAGAATTGTCGAACCGTAGGGGGTGTTTCATTAACGACAAATAATTTCATAGCGGCCGGGGCATCTCCCGGCACCCTGCGGGCGTTTCAATCTGCTATCAAGCAATTTGAAACGCCCTTTTTTCATGCCCAAAAACAAGAGAACAGACAAGGAGGAAACGATATGCCAACCGAAACCTCCCCGCCCAAGCGGGGACGAAAACCGAAACAGCCTGCGCCGGTGGAGCCGATGCAAACCACGGAGCAGATCGTCCGTATTCCGCTGATCGAACTACACCCTTTCCCGGATCACCCCTACGGCATCCGGGAGGATCAGGCCATGCAGGACACGGTGGACAGCGTAAAGCAGAATGGCGTCGTGGTCCCGGCCATCGTCCGGCCCCGCGCCGAGGGCGGCTATGAGATCGTCGCCGGACACCGGCGCAAGCTGGCCTCCGAGCAGGCGGGCTTCACGGATATGCCCTGCATCATCCGAAACCTCACCGACGACGAGGCCATCATTCAGCTTGTGGATTCCAACGCCCAGCGCGAGGACGTGCTGCCGAGTGAGCGGGCCAAAGCCTACAAGATGCGGCTGGAGGCCATCAAGCGCACGGC
>CAMJPK010000057.1 GCA_946407675.1 uncultured Clostridia bacterium | reverse complement strand
CCTCCAACGCCGGCGGCGTCGCCACCTCCGGTCTGGAGATGAGCCAGAACTCCATGCGCCTGAGCTGGACCTTTGAGGAGGTCGACGCGCGGCTCAAGGGCATCATGGAGGGCATCTTCCACAACGCCTTCGACGCCTCCGTCGAGTGCGGCGCGGAGGGCAACATGGTCGTCGGCGCCAACGTCGCCGGCTTCCTGAAGGTCGCCACCGCCATGCTCGCCCAGGGCGTGGTGTGAGCCGTTTGAACGCATCAGAATCGTAAACAGCATCCCGGCAGCCTCGGCTGCCGGGATGCTGCTTCGTATGGAGGAAAAACGCAGGCACGGGCGCGGGGCGTCGGCCTCTACGCATAATAGCGGTCCTCTGCCCATTTGGCGGGGTTATTCTCGATGTATTCCCAAATTTCGCGGTAGTCGTTCTCGTTGCGGATCACGTGCTCGTGAAAAGACCGCTGCCAAATGTCGTGACCGATTTCCCGATTCACAAGCCGCTTCAACGCTCCGACTGCTTCGGAAACTGTAGGGGCCGACACCCTCGGCGGCCCGTTTTCAGAATGTGTATCGTCGCTGTCGATCCGCAAAAGCATGTGGATATGGTTGGGCATGATCACATACTTGTCTACACGACAGCCGGGTATGCGATCCGTAGATAAGATGTACTGCTCTACGGTTTTTCCTATGTCCGTCAGTTGCAAGCGCAGGCCGCCGAGGGCGTCGGCCCCTACGGTAATACGCGATAGGATGCAGCGTCTGTCGTGGGTGCAGACGGTAACGAAGTATACCCCGGGCGCGGAATAATCATATTCCGGCAAACGGTTGGATTTGCGTCTCGGTAAATCCATTTATAGCCCTTTCCGCGCCCAGGCCATGGATAACTCGTCCATGAAGCCGCTGCCCGCCTGCACTGCCGCGATCTCCCTGCGGCAGTACGGAAGGGACTGTGCAATGTATTCGTCCGCCATGTCCCGTCGGAAGAAAAAGAGCGCTCCGCTTTCCTTCTGCGCGAAATCCGCCTTCAATTCCCGGACAAGCGCGTCGGGGTCGTAGCTGCAATCGCGCAAAAGCGGTTCCGCCTCGACGCCGGGCTGGATTGCCACGTCGGGCGAAAGGCGGTATTTCCCGATGAGATGCCCGTTGAGGATCGCATAGTCCCTGTGGAGCCGCTCAATGTTCCCCGGTGGCGCCGGGTCCCAGCGGCAGGCGCCGTAAACGAACTGCCGGAATACCATGTCCTGTATGAGGTGCAGATAGAAGCCCAGATAGAGCGCATCGGTGTTGAGGCGCCCGGCATGCTGCCTGCGAAAGCCGGTGAGATCATAGGTCCGCATGCCGCCGTCACAGACATCGATCCTTGCGTGGCTGTTTCCCTCCGTGGCCGCGTCCGGCAGCAATGTGCCGAACAGAAAGCGGTTGCGGTCGAGGTCGGGGTATTCCGTCAGCAGCTCGTTTGCGATCGCGAGGTGCATGATCCGGGAGCCCATGCCGTCACTCCGCAAGCATCTTTTGAAGCTCGTTCTGCGCGGTTTCGTAGATGCGCGCCGGGTCCTCGCCGAGGAAGAACGCCCCGTTTTCGTAGAGCACCTTGCCGGCGACCATCGTGAGCTTCACGCAGTCCTTCGCGCCGGAGTAGACAAGGTTCTTCGGGATGTTGATCACGGGCTGCATACTGGGCTTTTGCAGGTCGATGACGATGAGGTCGGCCTGCTTGCCCACGGCGATGCAGTCGCAGTCCGTCAGGCCCATGGCCCGCGCGCCGCCCGCGGTGGCCGCGCGGAGGATCGCCTCGGCGTTGCCCGCCGCGGCGTCAGAGCATTTCAGCTTTTGCAGCACGCAGGCGAGGTACATCTCGCGGAACATGTCGAGGCCGTTGTTGCTGCTCGGCCCATCCGTGCCGAGGGCGATGTTCAGCCCCATGTCGATGTATTCCTGCACCGGCGCGACGCCGCTGGCGAGCTTGGCATTGCTCGCCGGACAGCTCACGACGGATAGGCCGCGGTCCTTGAAAATCTGCTTGTCGTGCTCGGAGACCCAGACACAGTGGTAGCCGCCGCCGCCGTACTCGAACAGCCCGAGCGATTCAAACAGCTCCGTCGGCGTGAGCCCATGGCGCTCGATGCACTGTTCCTGCTCGCTTTTCGTCTCGGAAATGTGGGTAAAAAACGGCGCGCGGTGCCGCTGCACGATGTCCGCGACGATCTTCATCTCGTCCACGCTCGTGGTGTACTCCGCGTGGATGCCGGGGATCAGCGAGACCAGCGGGCTCATGGCGTTGCACTTGACGTACTCCTCCTCGGCCTGCTCGGGCGGGCAGTTCATACCCTGCACGACGTAGCGGAAGCCGCAGTCCACCGCACTCTGCGCATTAGAAAGGCGGAAGAAGTACATATCGAAGGCGGAGGTGATGCCGCCGCTGACGTATTCGAGGATCGCCAGCTTCGTGAAGGCGTAGACGCGCTCCGGCGTCAGCTTTTCCTCCAGCGGGAAGATCTGCTCAAACAGCCACGGCTGCAGCGGCACGTCGTCGGCCAGCGAGCGGCAGAAGGTCATCGCCGAGTGGGTGTGCGCGTCCTTGAAGCCGGGCATCAGGAGATTGCCGCGCAGGTCGATCTCCCGCTCGAAGCCGGGCATGTCCGGCTTCGCCGGGCCGACGTAGGCGATCCTGCTGCCGTCAATCCATACCTCCTGCTCCGTCACATCGAAGCCGCCGTCGAGCGAGAGCAGCTTTCCGTTGAAAAATCGGATCATGCGCTCATTCCTCCGCAAATTCCCACGCCGTCTCCAGCGCCGTCTCCATCATCTGGCGGAAGCTGTCCTGCCGCTCCTCGGCGGTCAGCCCCTCGCCGGTGAAGATGTGGTCGGAGATGCTCAGCATACTCAGCGCGTGCTTGTGCGACGCCATGGCCTCCCAGTAGATGCCGGCGGTCTCCATCTCCACCGCGAGGATGTTGAAATCCTTATACGCCGCGCCGGCCTTGTCGTTGGCGTTGTAGAACATGTCCGCGGTGAACACCTGGCCGACGCGGGCGTTCACGCCGATGCGCTCCGCCGCTGCGACGGCGGCGCGCAGCATCTCATAATCGGCCTGCGGGGCCAGAAGGCCGGGGAAGCCGTACTGCGCGGCGTAGTTAGAGTTGGTGGAGGCGGTCATCGCGATGACGAGGTCGCGCAGCTTTACATCGTCGCCGATGCCGCCGGCGGAGCCGATGCGGATGATGCGCTCCACGCCGTAGAACGCAAACAGCTCATGAGCGTACAGCGTCGCGGAGGGGATGCCCATGCCGCTGCCCATGACGGAGATGCGCCGGCCGCGATACGTGCCGGTGAAGCCCAGCATGTTGCGCACGGTGTTGAAGCAGACGGGGCTTTCCAGATAGGTCTCCGCCACGGTCTTGGCGCGCAGCGGATCGCCCGGAAACAGCACGATCTTCGCGATCAGGTCGGGGTCCGCCTTGATGCAGGCGGAGGGGGATTCCAAAATGGCCATAGGTCGTTCCTCCAATCATTCAAAAAGCTTTTTCAGACTCTCGGTATAGGGCGGGCGGCAGATGCCCTTCTCGGTGATGATGCCGCTGATGAGCTCGTGGTCGGTGACGTCGAAGGCCGGGTTGTAGCACTTCACACCCTCGGGCGCCATCGGCTCTGCGTACCACTTCTCGCGGATCTCGTTGGGATCGCGCTCCTCGATGACGATGTCCGCGCCGGTGGGCGTATTGAGGTCCACCGTGGAGCTCGGCCCGAGGATGTAGAACGGGATGCCGTAGTGCTTTGCGAGGATCGCGACGCCGCTCGTGCCGATCTTGTTGGCGGTGTCGCCGTTGGCGGCCACGCGGTCGCAGCCGGTGAAGCAGTACTGCACCCAGCCGTTTTTCATGACGATGCTCGCCATGTTGTCGCAGATGAGCGTCACGTCGATGCCGGCGTTCATGAGCTCCCAGCTCGTCAGGCGCGCGCCCTGCAGCAGCGGGCGCGTCTCGTCGGAAAACACCCGGAACTTCCTGCCCTGCTGCGCGCCGAGGATCATCGGGCCGATGGCCGTGCCGTAGCGGCTCGTGGCGATGGGACCGGCGTTGCAGTGCGTCAAAATGCCGTCGCCGTCGCGCAGCAGCGACAGGCCGTGCTCGCTGATGGCGCGGCACATGGCGATGTCCTCGTCGAGGATCGCCTGCGCCTCGTCGCGCAGGCGCGGCAGCAGCGCGGCAGCCGGGCTTGTCGGGTCGGATTCCACGACGCGCACCATGCGCCGCAGCGCCCAGCTCAGGTTCACCGCCGTCGGGCGCGAGGAATTGAGATAGTCGGCCGTCTCGCGAAACTGCGCGTCAAATTCCGGGCGCGCCTCCGGCATGCGCTGTGCCAGCACATACATGGCGAAGCCCGCGAAGATGCCGATGGCGGGCGCGCCGCGCACGGCGAGGGACTTTATCGCGTCGTACATCCGCTCCTTTGTGGCCAGCACCAGATACTCCCGGTGCAGCGGCAGCCGCCGCTGGTCGAGGATGACGAGCTTGGTTTCGTCCGCGCTCAGGCGGACATGATCGACGATGTTGCGCATGGGGGGTTCTCCCTTCCTCGTATTTCTGCTGCCATTTTACAACAGCGCGCCGCGTTTTTCCATAGGAAAAACGTTTGTTTTCCTATGGAAATGTTCCGGGATCTATGGTATCTTGTTTTTATACGCAAACAAGCGACAGGAGGCACTATGAAGCAATCGCGTAAAAACCTGATCTTTCTGATGACCGCGCTGCTCTTTGCGGCGCAGTTCATCGGCAATTACGGCGACTTTCAGCTTGCGGCGATCCCGGCGCGCGTCTATGCCGCGTTTGGCCTGACCGACATGCAGTTTTCCAGTCTGCTCACCGCGCCGATGCTCCCGTCCATCTTTCTGAGCATCGTCATCGGGCTGCTGGTTGACCGTTTCGGCATCCCGAAGATCGTCGGCATCTGGATGATCCTCGCCGCGGCGGGCTTCATCCTCCGTCTGTTCGCCGTCAGCTATCCCGTCATGCTCGTCGCGATGGCGCTGTCCGGCTGCGGCTGCATGATCGTGAACGCCAACATCGCCAAGCTCGCCTCCGCCCTCTACCCGATGGACAAGGTCAGCCGCGTCGTCGGCATTCTGATGGCCGGCGCCAACGCCGCCACCGCGGTGGCCTTCGCCACAACGTCCATGCTCCCCTCCCTGCGCGTGATCTTCCTGATCCCGGCGGTCGCCGCGGTTGTGACGGCGCTCTTATGGTGCCTGTTCGCAAAGGATTCCCTCTTTATCCAGAACAAGGCGCCCGAGGAGGAGAAGGCGAGCATCGCAGCGTCGCTGAAGCTGTGCTTTCGCAGCCGCAGCCTGTGGCTGGCCGGGCTGACGCTCTTCCTGATCCTCGGCAGCTCGATGGTGCTCACCAATTTCCACGTCACCGCGCTCACCACGCTCAAGGGCTACTCCGAGGCCATGGCCGGCAGCTTCAACTCCGTGCTGATGGTCGGCGCGATCCTCGGCTCGGTATTCCTGCCCATCTTCGTGACGAAGAAGCCGGCGCAGGCCCCCGCCGTGGTCTTTGTCATGCTGCTCATCTCCGCCGTCACCGCTTACGGCATGATCGCGCTGCCCGCCGCCGGCATCTACATCTGCTCGTTCATCAACGGCGCGCTGCGCTCCGGCGTCATCGCCACGCTGATGATGACGCCCGTGCTGCTCAAGGAGATCGGCCCGCGCAACGCCGGCACCGCGGGCGGCTTCATCATCACGCTGCAGCTCATCGGCAACGTCGTCGTTCCCACCTACATCATCGTGCCGCTCGGCGGCGGAAACCTGCTGACCTACTTCATCCTCGCCTTGGTCTGCATGCTCCTGGCCGCCATCGTCTGCCTGATCTTTATGAAGACCAGCGGCGCGTTTGAAAAGAAGGCTTGAAAATGGTCTCTATTCTTGTCAATCTCGCCATTGCACTCCTCGTCGTGCTGGCCGCTGCCGGCCACACGAAAAGCGCACCGCTGAAGGTCATTTTGCGCTACTTCACCGAACTGTCGAACCTGCTGTGCGCGCTCGCGGCGCTTGCGGTGGCCGTCTGCCGGCTGGGCGGCGGTCTGCCCTACGCCGTCGGCGTGCTCAAGTATGTCGGCACCGCGGCGGTCACGGTCACGATGCTGACCGTCGTATGCTTTCTCGGACCGACCATCGGCTACAAGACGATGTTCACCGGCCCCGACCTGTGGCTGCACGCCGTCTGCCCCGCGCTGGCGATCATCTCCCTGCTGCTTTGGGACAAGCCGGCGATGCCGTTCCGGGTGGTCTGGCTCGGAACGCTCCCCGTCGCGCTCTACACGGTCATGTACATCTATCGCGTCCTCTACGCGCCGGAGGCGCGGCGCTGGAAGGACTTCTACGGCTTCACCCGCGGCGGGAAATGGCCGCCGAGCTGCGCCGCCATGCTGATCGGCGCCTTCGCCGTCAGCGTCGTCCTCTGGCTGATATGAGCGACAACAGCACAGCAACCCGGAGCCAATGCTCCGGGTTGCTGTTTTTTCGTCCAATTCAATTCTTCCCGATCGTCCGGATCTCGCAGCCGTGGCGGGCCTTCAGCTCCCGCATCGCCTCCGCGTCCGCAAGGCGCGCGCCGTCCGATGCGCAAATGGAGCCGCGGTCCCGGAACAGCAGGAACCACTCGGTCTGCCCGCCCACATCGTAGACGACGGCGTCGCTGAGCGCCTCGATGCGGTATTCGCCGTATTTCGGCAGCTTCACGATACACTCCTTGTACGCGATAAACGTATCGTCGTAGACCGTGAAGCGCACCTCGCCCTTCGTCACATAGAGCATCTCGGTCCGGAGCGGCCAGGGGTTCGACGCGGCGGTGAACCCTTTCTCCATCTCGGCGGCCCAGACTTCCTTGACGCCGCCGGTCTCCCAGCGGGCGATCAGCATCTTCATCGTAACGCCGTCAAAGCGCTCGACGGCCAGCGGGCGGTCGATGCTGCGCACGCCGTCCATCTCCTGCCACGGCACGCGCCGGTAATCGACGGGGTCCTCCGCGCGGACGATGTCGGTCATCACCGCGCCCGCCTTCGGGAAGTCCGGGCGCCGGCGCGCGTCGGGCTGCTTTTCCCGCAGCAGCGCGCTGCAGATCCCGTCCTCCAGCGGCATATCCATCCGGTGGAAGAAGCCCACCTTGCGCGTGAGCGCGTGGAAGCCGAAGCCATGCGGCTCATAGGGGCGGTGCAGCGTGATGCAGCCGGGCGGCACCTCGGCAACCTTTCCGGCGGCATAGTAGTCCAGCGGCGCCATGCTCCAGAAGAAGATCTCGTAGGCCGCGCGGTGATAGTGGCAGTGCGCGGAGGGCTGCGGGTGAAAGACAGAGTCCGTCACGCGCATCAGGCTCTCCTTTCCCACCGGGTAATGGATCGTCCGCGCCTCCTCCCAGACGTTGCCGTTCGGCTCGCGGTTCACGATGGGAAACAGCCAGTTTTTCTCGTCGTTTAAGTCGATCAGATACTGATACTCCATTGCCTTGTCTCCTCTCTGCCGGGGAACGGTTCAAAACAGGGGCTGTTTGCGCAACAGCCCCCGCATTTTTGTTCTATGCGTCCTGCTTGTTTGCCGCGCGCTCGCTGATGATCTCCTCCATGACGGCGGCGCGGGCCTCCTGTATGCGTCCGGAGAGCGCGTGATAGGTCTCCAGCTCCTCGGGCGTGAACTGTCCGTCCACGCGGCTGAGGTAGTCCGATTCCACGCACAGCAGCTCGCGCGCGAGCATCTTCCCCGCCGGAAGCAGGTTGATGTAGACCTTGCGGCGGTCGTAGGGGTGGATCGTGCGCTCGACGTAGCCCTTCGTCTCCAGAGAGTCGATCACCTTGGTCATCGTCTGCCGCAGGATCATCAGCCGATCCGCCATCACCGACGGCTCGCAGCCGTTGGAGAAAAACAGCAGGACGAGGACGCGGTATTCCGTATGGGAGATATTGTACGGCTCGAACAAAATCGCGTGCCGCCGCTGGCCCTTCAGGGTCACGGAGAGCGTCCGCTCGCGCTGTTCGTGCAGCTCCCGGAGCTCGCGGTCCGTGTATTGTCTGGTCGCCATTGCATCACCTTGCCGTTTCGTCGTAATGTCCGTGCCCGGCGGCTCAGAAAATGGTGGTGAGCTCGGCCGGGGTGCCCTTCGCGCCGATGCAGGCGCTGGTCATGTGATCCGCGCTGACGCCGTAGAAGCAGCCGATGTCGTGATAGCGGTTGAGGTCGATGACGAACAGGGCCTGCAGGCCGTGCTGCCGCTCCTCGACGAAGGAGAACAGGAAAACGTTGTCGCGAAGCTTCACATAGTCGGCGGGGTTGGTCGCCATCCACGCGCCGTAGTTCTTGCTCGGATGGCTGTAGGTATAATAGAGGTTGGAGACGTACATGTGCTTGATGACGATCCTGCCGTAGTCCCAGTCGATCGCCGTTCCGACGAGCTCGTCCGTGAAGCCATGCATCGGCGCGGACTGCGGGAATTCGCCGTCCAGCTTCCCGAAGATGAACTCCCGCCCAACGTCGATGTTGGAGTGCTCCGTGCCGACGTGCGCGTCGCAGACCGTCGCGTTGCCGCTTTGCATGTCCGCAATCAGCGTCACCTGCCGGGAGCAGGCGTAGCCGGGGATCAGCTGGTTGACGAGGAAGATCTCCCCGTCCATCGTCTTGACGTTGCACCAGCACGCCTTCTCCTCGCCGCCGTCCTCGGAAAAGCGCATTTCATGCAGCGCGCCGAAGGCGAAGCGGAACACATGGCCCTCCCCGCGGAACACCAGCGTCTTTCCGCACAGCGCCTCGGAATCCTCGGGCAGATAGGGGCCGGCCACGGAGGAATGTGCATAGTTTTCGGGATCAGATCCGTATTTTGCAACCGCCGCCTCGATCACCTCGCGGCTGACGTCCAGATCCCATTTTCTGTACCATTTCGGCTTTGTTTTCATATGGGTCCCTCTCTTCTTGGGCGGGGCTGCCGTTCACCGCGGCAGCCCCGTTTGGGTTTTCAGATCGCTGCGATCAATGCGGCTCGACCCAGGTGACCTCGGGCAGATAGGTGTTGTACTCAAAGCCGGAGTCGTGGGCGTAATCCTGGATGAAGTGGAAGGCGCAGTTGTAGAAGCCGCCGACGAGGACGCACTCATCGTAGATGAGCATCTGCATCAGGCGCTTGCCGTACTCGGCGCGCTCCTCCCAGCTCTTGGCGTCCATGGCCTTCTGATAGGCCTCGGCGTACTCGGGCAGGTGCTGGAAGTGCTGGCCGTAGCACTTGGTCTGGGGATCGGGCGGGAAGTAGCGGGTGACAAGACTGCTGACCGCGTCGTAGGCGCCGATGAAGTACATGATGAACATGCCGGGCGTGGTGCCGTCATACTGGCGGTCGTCGGCGCTGTTGACCGTGATGATCTCCGCCTCGATGCCGAGCTTCTTCAGCTCCGCCTGATAGATCGTGGCGGCGAACTGCGTGGAGTTCTGCGCATAGATGTTGGTCTTGAAGCCGTCGGGATAGCCGGCCTCGGCCAGCATGCTCTTTGCCTTCTCCAGATCGAAGGTGTTGCCGTCGAGCGACGGATCATAGCAGAGGGCGCCGGTGCCGTTGATCTGCTTCGTGGTCCATTCGACGGGATAGCCCATGTTCTTCGTCATGGCCTCATAGTCCAGGCCGTAGAGCAGGACCGCCTGGCGGACGCGCAGGTCGCTCCAGGGATCGCCCTCGACCTTGTTGTTGACGAAGCAGGTCCAGAAGGCGCGGGTGGAGTGGACGTCAGCGGTCTTGACCGCGTAGCCCTGCTTGACCATCTGATTGGCGACCAGCGGGTTGCCGAGGTTCATGCAGGTGATCTCGCCGGTGGCAAAGGCGGACATCTGCAGCTGCTGGTCGTTGGTGATGAAGCAGTGCCACTCATCCAGATAGGGCAGGCCCTCCTGCCAGTAGTTGTCGTTGCGGACATAGTCGATGGAGGCGTCGGGGGTGTAGCTCTTGAAGATGAACGGACCGGTTCCGATCGGGTGCTGCGTGCACCACTCCAGGCCGTTGTCGTCATAGGCCTTCTTGGAGTAGACCTGCACGGCGGACAGGGATTCCGGCGCGTCCAGTGTGAAGCCGGGATAGGTGATCACGAGGGTGTAGTCGTCGGGGCACTCGATCTTGCTCGGGTTGCGGATCGTGGCGCCCTGGCCGTTTTCCATCATGAACTCCATGTTCCACTTCACGACATCGGCGGTCATGTCGGAGCCGTCGTGGAACTTGACGCCCTTGTGGAGATGCACGGTGACCTTGTTGTTCGGAAGGTCGGCCTCGACGGACTCGGCCAGCAGCGGGACGATCTCGTTGGTCAGCGGGTCGAGACGGATCAGGCGCTCGATCGCGGGCGCGACGTAGACGTCGCCGCAGGAGCGGTAGATGCCGAACATGCCGCCCGCCGGGGAGACCGCGCGGTTGTTGGTGAAGAATCCGCCGTACACGGCGTCGGGGTTGCGCTTTGCGGTGTCATTGGTGGCCGCACTCTTGGGCGGCTCCGTCGCCTCGGGCGCCGGTTCCGGCGTGGGAACGACGGGGTTGTCCTTGGGCGCTTCGGTCTTGGGTGCCTCGGTCTTGGGTGCTTCGGTCTTGCCGCCGCAGGCGCACAGAGAGAGCATCATGACGAGGGCAAGCAGGATGGGGATGATGCGATGCAGCTTTTTCATCTTAGTCGCTCCTTTTCATTTTATAAAGTGTTGTCGCGTTCTATTTACGCGGGGCTTTGCCCCGGCGCATGCCTGTCAGTAGAGGAAGCAGGCCACGGTGTGCCCGTTCCCCTGGTCCTTGAGCGCGGGCGTTTCCTCCATGCAGCGATCCGAGGCATAGGGACAGCGGTTGCTGAAGGGGCAGCCCTTCGGACGCTCCAGCACGCTGGGCACCTCGCCCTTGAGCCCGGTGAAGGCCCGCGTGCGCTCCACCGCCGGGTCCGCGATCGGAACGGCGGACAGCAGCGTCTTCGTATAGGGGTGCAGCGGGTTTTCATAGATCTCGTCGCTGGGGGCGACCTCCATGACCTTGCCGAGATACATGACCAGAATGCGGTCGCTGATGTGCTTGACCACGGCCAGGTCGTGCGCGATGAAGAGATAGGCCAGCCCCATCTTGGCCTGCAGGTCCTCCAGCAAATTGATGACCTGCGCCTGAATGGAGACGTCCAGCGCGCTGATGGGCTCGTCGCACAAAATGATGTCCGGGTCCGAGGCCAGCGCGCGGGCGATGCCGATGCGCTGGCGCTGGCCGCCGGAAAACTCGTGCGGCAGCCGCTCACGCAGCAGCGGATCAAGGCCGACCATGCGGAACAGCTCGTCCACGCGCTCGCTGAGCTCGGCGCGGCTGGCGCAGGTTTTGTGGATCACAAGCGGCTCGGCCACGATGTCCCCCGCCGTCATGCGCGGGTCCAGCGAGGAAAAGGGATCCTGAAAGACCATGGCCATCTTCTTGCGGTAGGGGACCAGCGCCCGGCCCTTCAGGTGCGCGATGTCCGTGCCGTACAGCTTGATCTCGCCCTCCGACGGCGCGTACATCCGCAAAATCGTGCGGGCCAGCGTGGTCTTGCCGCAGCCGCTTTCGCCGACGATGCCCAGCGTCTCGCCCCGGTGCAGCGTGAAGGAAACGTCGTCCACCGCGCTGAGCGTGGCGATCTTCTTTTGCATCATGCCCTTGCGGATGTCAAAGCGCTTCGACACATGGCAGACCTCAAGGCAGACCTCGTCAAGCACCTTTTTCTCCGGGCGGGCGCGCTGCTGCGTGTGCTCCAGCGCATCGAGGCGCGCGGCCTTCTCCTCCGCGGTCAGATGGCAGGCCGCGAAGTGGTCGGGCGCGACCTCGGCAAGCTGAGGCCGCGGAAGCTCCCTGCAGCGGTCGCAGCGGTACAGGCAGCGGTCGTAGAAGGGGCAGTACGTCGGGCGGTTCTGCGGCATGGGCGGCAGTCCGTCGATGGGGACCAGCACGCGGTCCTTCGGATCGTTCAGCCGCGGGATCGCCTTCAGAAGCCCGCGGGTATAGGGATGCTCCGGCGTTGCGAAAATGTCGTCCGCCGTCCCCT
>CAMJPK010000056.1 GCA_946407675.1 uncultured Clostridia bacterium | reverse complement strand
TGGGCGGCATGGGCATCAACTCCATCGAGGCGCTGCGCGGCAACCGCCTGATGCTACGCGGCGTGGGGCTGAACGAAACGGAACTTCGGATCCTGGGCATTGCCCACGCAGGGGAATAGAACAGGGCGCGACGACCCGGCGGGCCCGGTGGTCCCGCCCTACGAGAGCGCGGGGCGGAATGATCGAAACGTGTCTATGTCAATGCTGTGTAGGGCGCGACGACCCGGCGCGCCGAAGCGTGGACGATTCAGGAAACGGCGGGCCCGGTGGTCCCGCCCTACAAAAGAACGGGGTGGAAAGATTGAAACGTGTCTATGTGAATGAACAATGGTGCCTCGGCTGCCACCTGTGCGAGTATAACTGCGCCTTCGCCAACTCCGGCAAGCGCGACATGGTGGAGGCGCTGAAGGGCAAGCCCATGTACCCGCGCATCCGCGTGGAGGGGGCGGACGCCATCACCTATGCGGTGTCCTGCCGCCACTGCACCGACCCGCTGTGCGTCAAGGGCTGCATCTCCGGGGCGCTGCACATCGAAAACGGCGCGGTCTGCATCGACCATGAAAAATGCGTCGGCTGCCTGACCTGCGTGCTCGTGTGCCCCTACGGGGCGGTGCAGCCCGGTCCGGACGGCGCGGCGATGAAGTGCGAGCTGTGCCTGAAAAACAGCTGCGGCGCGCCGGCGTGCGCTGCCGGCTGCCCCAACGGGGCGATCGTCTATGAGGAACGGGGGGAGACGGCATGAAGCGATATGCCATCATCGGCGGGTCCATCGCCGGCGTGAGCTGCGTCGAGGGCATCCGCAGCGTCGATCAGAAGGGGGAGATCACCCTCGTCACCGCGGAGGAGACCTCCAACTACGGCCGCCCGCTGATCTCCTACTATCTGGAGGGAAAGACGGATGAGGCGCGCATGAGCTGGCGCGGCGCGGACTTCTATGAGAAAATGCGCGTGCGCGTCCTGCACGGGACCAGGGCGGAGGCCATCGACACCGCGGCGCACACCGTGGCGCTTTCAAGCGGGGAGACGCTCGGCTATGACGCGCTGTGCCTGTGCACCGGCTCGTCGCCGGTCTGCCCGAGGTTCGAGGGGCTGGAGACGGTGCCGGAGCGGCACTTCTTCACGACGCTGGCCGACGCGAAGGCGCTGGAGCGCACGGTGACGAAGGAAACGCGCGTGCTCATCATCGGCGCGGGCTTCATCGGGCTCAAATGCGCCGAGGGGCTGCGCGACAGGGCCGGGAGCATCACCGTCTGCGATCTGGCGCAGCACGCCATGAGCGCCTCGCTGGACGCCGACAGCGCGCCCATCCTGGAGCGGCATCTGGAGCAAAACGGCATACGGCTGCTGCTCGGCAATACCGTCGCGCGCTTTGACGGCGGCACGGCGCACATGCAAAGCGGCGAAGCGATCGGCTTTGACGTGCTCGTGATCGCCGTGGGCGTCCGGCCGGAGACGGCGCTGTTCGCCGCGGCGGGCGGCGCGGTCGGCCGCGGCATCCTCGTGGGCGAGACGCTGCGCACCTCGCTGCCGGATGTCTGGGCGGCGGGCGACTGCACCGAGGGCTTCGACGTCAGCGCCGGCGCAGCGGGCGTGCTGGCCGTGCTGCCGATGGCGGCGCTGCAGGGCGAATGTGCCGGCGAGAACATGGCCGGACAGCGCCGGGTGTTCGACAAGGGCATGAAGCTCAACTCCATCGGCTTTTTCGGGCTGCACATCATGAGCGCCGGGACGTATACCGAGCTTGTCTACAGCGAGGTGACGCAGACCGGCTGCAAGAAGCTTTTCGCAAAGGACGGCGTTTTGACGGGCTTCATCCTCGTCGGCGACGTCGCCCGGGCGGGCATCTACACCGCCCTCATCCGCGAGCGGACGCCGCTTGATGCCATCGACTTTGACGCCGTATGCCGGGAGCCCTCGCTGCTCCCGCTCGGGAAGGATTACAGAACGAAGAAACTGGGAGGTGTGGTATGATGCGAAGCATCGACGCAAGCGGCATGGACTTTACCGTTCTCAATGCGCTGCTGCGCGAAAGCCACGACGATGTGGAGGTGGACGGCTGCCTCGGCCAGCGCTTCATCGCCGCGGGCATGGGCAAGCGCAAGCTGCGGCTGCACGGCGTACCCGGCAACGCGCTGGGGGCCTACCTCAACGGCGCGGAGATCGAGGTGTTCGGCAACGCGCAGGACGCCGTCGGCGACACGATGAACGCCGGGACCATTCTGGTGCACGGCAGCATCGGGGACACGGCGGGCTATGCGATGCGCGGCGGGAAGATCTACGTCCGCGGCAACGCGGGCTACCGCGCGGGCATCCACATGAAGGCCTATCAGGACCACGTCCCCGTTATCATCATCGGCGGGCGCGCCGGCACCTTCCTCGGCGAATACCAGGCCGGCGGGCTCATCATCGTGCTCGGCCTGCACACCGACGGCCGGCCGATCGTCAGCAACTTCCCCTGCACGGGCATGCACGGCGGCAAGCTTTTCCTGCGCGCACGCTGCGAGGATGTGCTGTTCCCGGAGCAGGTGACGCCCCGCGCGGCGGCGCCGGAGGACATGGCGGAGATCGAGGCATATTTGCAGGAGTACTGCGGCTTGTTCGGGCTGGATGCGCGCAGCATCCTCGACGCGCCGTTCACGGTGGTGACGCCGAACAGCGCCAACCCCTACAAGCAGATGTATGTAGCGAACTGAGGTGTCGGAAATGGAGAAGGAACGCGTTTTGATCCTCGACTTCGGCGGGCAGTATAACCAGCTCATCGCCCGCCGCGTGCGCGAGTGCCGCGTCTACTGCGAGGTGCGCCCGCACGATATGGCGCTTTCAGACGTCCGGGCCTTTGCGCCGTCCGGCATCATCTTCACAGGCGGGCCCCACAGCGTCTATGAGCCGGACGCGCCGGACGTCGATCCGGGGGTGTTCGCGCTCGGCGTTCCCATCCTCGGCATCTGCTACGGCTGCCAGCTTCTGGCCGCGCGGCTGGGCGGCGCCGTCGTCCCCGCGCAAAGCGACAGCGCGCGCGAGTACGGCAAAACCGATACGGAATTTGACACCGGAAGCCCCCTGTTTGCGGGGCTTCCGGCGCAGAGCGTCACGTGGATGAGCCACGGGGACTACATGGCGCGCGTGCCGGAGGGCTTTTCGGTGCTCGCGCACAGCGCCGCCTGTCCCAACGCCGCGATCGGCGATCGCGCGCGGCGCTTCTACGGCGTGCAGTTTCACCCCGAGGTGCGCCACACCGCGCGCGGCCTTGACATCCTGAAAAACTTCCTCTACCGCGTCTGCGGCCTTACGGGGACGTGGACGATGGAGGGCTTCCGCGCGCAGGCCGTCGCCGCGCTGCGCGCGCGCATCGGCACGGGCAAGGTCCTGCTGGCGCTCTCCGGCGGCGTGGATTCCTCGGTGTGCGCCGCGCTGCTGTCCGAGGCCGTGGGCGAACAGCTTACCTGCGTCTTCGTCGACCACGGGCTTCTGCGCAAGGGCGAGGGCGACGCGGTGGAGGCCGCGTTTGCCGGCCGCGCGCTGAACTTCGTGCGCGTCAACGCGGAGGACCGCTTCCTGGAAAAGCTCGCCGGCGTGCGCCGCCCGGAGCAAAAGCGGAAAATCATCGGCGAGGAGTTCATCCGCGTTTTTGAGGCGGAGAGCAACGCGCTTGGGCACATGGACTTTCTCGCGCAGGGCACGATCTATCCGGACGTGATCGAGTCCGGCGGGGGCGGCGGGGCCGCGGCGGTCATCAAGAGCCACCACAACGTCGGCGGGCTGCCCGCGGACGTGGATTTCCGCGAGATCGTGGAGCCGCTGCGCATGCTGTTCAAGGACGAGGTTCGCGCCCTCGGGCGCGAGCTGGGGCTGCCGGAGGCGCTGGTTTCCCGCCAGCCCTTCCCGGGGCCGGGGCTCGCGATCCGCATCATCGGCCCGGTCACGAAGGAAAAGCTGCGCACGCTGCGTCAGGCCGACGCCATCTTCCGCGAGGAGATGGCAAGGGCGGGCTACGCCGCGCAAAGCAGCCAGTATTTCGCCGCGCTTACCAACCTGCGCAGCGTCGGCGTCATGGGCGACGGCCGCAGCTACGACCGCGCCGTGGCCCTGCGCGCCGTGCAGACCGAGGACTTCATGACCGCGGACTGGGTGCGCCTGCCCTATGAGCTTCTGGACCGCGTGTCCGTGCGCATCGTCAACGAGGTGCCGGGCGTCAACCGCGTGCTGTATGACATCACGAGCAAGCCGCCCGCGACGGTGGAATATGAGTGAGGAAGGGTGCCTTTGCTCTTTCTTTTGTTTTTCAGTGAGGAAATCGGATATGAAAAAGGGCTATCTGGTCCTGCAGGACGGGCAGGTATTTGAGGGCGAGCGCTTCGGCGCCCAGACGGACAGCGTGGGCGAGCTGGTGTTCACCACGGGCATGTGCGGCTACCTGGAGACGCTGACCGATCCGAGCTACGCCGGGCAGATCGTGACGCAGACCTTTCCGCTGATCGGCAATTACGGCGTGATCCCGGCGGACTTTGAGGGGGAGACGCATGTGCGCGGCTACATCGTGCGCGAGAAGTGCGACGATCCGTCGAACTTTCGCAGCAAGGGGACGCTCGACGCCTTTCTGAAGGCGCGGGGCATCCCCGGCCTTTGCGGGGTGGACACCCGGCGCCTGACGCGCATTTTGCGCGAACAGGGCGTTCTGAACGCGATGCTCTGCGACAGCCCGCCGGCGGATCTTGCGCTTCTCCGCGCCTACCGCGTCGCGGATGCGGTGGCGGAGGTCACCTGCAAAGCACCGCAGACGCTCCCGGCGGAGGGCACGCCGCGCTTTCGCGTGGCGCTGCTCGACTACGGCATGAAGCGGAACATCCTGCGCGAGCTGCGATCGCGCGGCTGCGAGGTGACGGCATTCCCGGCGGACACGCCCGCGCGGACGATCCTGGCCGGCGGCTTTGACGGCGTCATGCTCTCCAACGGCCCGGGGGACCCGGCGGACAACGCCTACCAGATCGCGCAGATCAAAAAGCTGCTCGGCGCGGTGCCGCTTTTCGGCATCTGCCTCGGCCATCAGCTCACGGCGCTGGCCGCGGGCGGCAGCACCTATAAGCTGAAATTCGGCCACCGCGGCGTCAACCAGCCGGTGAAGGCCGTCGGCGGGACGCGCACCTACATCACGAGCCAGAACCACGGCTACGCGGTGGCCGACGGCGTGCCCGGCGGGCGCGTTTCCTTCGTCAACGCCAACGACGGCACCTGCGAGGGCGTGGACTACCCGGAAATGCGGGCCTTTACGGTGCAGTTTCACCCGGAGGGCTGCGCCGGCCCGCACGACACGGCCTTTCTCTTTGACCGCTTCACGGCGCTGATGGAAGGGGGCGAGGTCTGATGCCGCTGGATCAGAGCATCCGCAAGGTTTTGGTGATCGGCTCCGGCCCCATCGTCATCGGCCAGGCCGCGGAATTCGACTACGCCGGCACGCAGGCCTGCCGCGTGCTGAAGGAGGCGGGCGTGCAGGTCGTTTTGTGCAACTCCAATCCGGCCACCATCATGACCGACCCCGCCGCGGCGGACGCGGTCTACCTTGAGCCGCTGAAGGCGGAGACCGTTGAACGCATCATCCGCGCCGAGCGCCCCGACAGTCTGCTCGCCACCCTCGGCGGACAGACCGGGCTGACGCTCGCGATGCAGCTCAGCCGGGCCGGGATTTTGAAGCAGTACGGCGTCCGGCTGCTCGGCACGGACGCGGACGCCATCTCCCGCGCGGAGGACCGCAAGCTGTTCAAGGAGGCCATGCAGGCCATCGGGCAGCCGGTCGTGGATTCCGATATCGCGGTGACGGAGGAGGAAGCCCTCGCGGTGGCGGAACGCATCGGCTACCCGGTCATCGTCCGCCCGGCCTTCACGCTCGGCGGCGGGGGCGGCGGCACGGCGCACGATGCGCAGGAGCTGAAGCTCATCGCCCACACGGGGCTGGAGGCCTCGCCGATCACGCAGATTCTGATCGAGCGCTCCATCGCCGGGTGGAAGGAGATCGAGTTTGAGACGATGCGCGACGGCGCGGGCAACGTCATCGCCGTGTGCTCCATGGAGAACGTCGACCCCGTCGGCGTCCACACCGGGGACAGCATCGTCGTCGCGCCGACCTTGACGCTCAGCGACAGGGAATACCAGATGCTGCGCGGCGCCTCGCTCGACATCATCGCGGCGCTCGGCATCGTGGGCGGCTGCAACGTGCAGCTGGCGCTGAACCCCGACAGCTTTGAATACGCGGTCATCGAGGTCAACCCGCGCGTGTCGCGCTCCTCGGCGCTGGCGAGCAAGGCGACGGGCTATCCCATCGCGAAGATCACGACGAAGATCGCGCTCGGCTACACGCTCGACGAGATCCGCAACGACATCACCGGAAAGACCTGCGCCTGCTTTGAGCCGGCGCTGGACTACGTGGTCGTCAAGTTCCCGAAGTGGCCCTTTGACAAGTTCGCGGACGCCTCGCGGACGCTCGGCACGCAGATGAAGGCCACCGGCGAGGTCATGGCCATCGCGCCCGGCTTTGAGGCCGCGCTGATGAAGGCCGTGCGCGGCGCGGAGATCGGGCTGGATACCTTGAACCGCGCGCCGGATGATGCAGCGCCGCTGGAGGAGCGGCTGCGGCGCGTGGACGACCACCGGCTGTTCACGATTTTCGAGGCGCTCAAGGCGGGCGTGGATGTGGACCAGATCCACGCGATCACCCGCATCGACCGCTTCTTCCTGCACAAGCTCCGGCATCTGGCGGACTTTGAGCTGGCGCTGCGCGGCGGCCTGACGCCGGAGCGCTACCGCGCCGGCAAGGACCTCGGCTATACGGATGCGGCGCTGCTGCGCCTGAGCGGCGCCGGCGCGCTGCCCTGTGCAAAGCGCGCGGCCGTCTACCGCATGGTGGACACCTGCGCCGCGGAGTTCGACGCCGAGACGCCGTACTTCTATGCGACCTATGACGAGACCTGCGAGGCCCGCGCCTTTCCGCGCAGCGGCAAGCCGGTCGTCATGGTGCTCGGCTCGGGGCCCATCCGCATCGGACAGGGCATCGAATTCGACTATTCCTCCGTCCACTGCGTCCGGACGCTCAAGGCGCTCGGCTATGAGGCGGTCATCGTCAACAACAACCCCGAGACGGTCTCGACCGACTACGACACCGCCGATCGGCTGTATTTCGAGCCGCTGACGGGCGAGGACGTCCTGCACATCATCGAAGCGGAAAGGCCCGTCGGCGTCGTCGTCGCCTTCGGCGGGCAGACCGCCGTCCGGCTTGCCAAATTCCTCGACGCGCAGGGCGTGCCCATCCTCGGCACAAGCGCAAAGAGCATCGACATGGCCGAGGACCGCGAGCAGTTCGACGCGCTGCTGGAGCGCTTCCACATCAAGCGCCCGCAGGGGCGCGCCGTCACCGGCATGGACGAGGCGCTCGCCGCCGCGCGCACGCTGGGCTACCCCGTGCTGCTGCGCCCCAGCTACGTCATCGGCGGACAGAACATGGTGATCGCCCACACGGACGCGGACGTGCGCACCTACATGGAGGTCATCTTGCGCGGGAAGATCGAAAACCCCGTGCTCGTCGACCAGTACCTGATGGGCAAGGAGCTGGAGGTGGACGTCATCTCCGACGGCGAGGACGTCCTGATCCCCGGCATCATGCAGCACATCGAGCGCTCCGGCGTCCACTCCGGCGACTCCATCGCGGTCTATCCGCCCTTTTCCATCGGCGACCGCATGCTGAAAACCATCGTCGCGTGCTCGGAGAAGCTGACGCTGGCGCTCGGCACGCGCGGACTCGTCAACATCCAGTACCTCATCTACCACGGCGAGCTTTACGTCATTGAGTTAAACCCGCGCGCCTCGCGCACCGTGCCGTACATCAGCAAGGTCACGGGCGTGCCGATGGTCGACCTTGCCGCGCGCGTCATGGTGGGGCAGCCCTTGCGCAGCCTCGGCTACGGTACGGGGCTTTACCGCCGCCCGCCCTATGTGGCGGTGAAAGTGCCGGTCTTTTCCTTTGAAAAGATCGCGGACGCCAACGCGGCGCTGAGCCCGGAGATGAAGAGCACCGGCGAGGTGCTGGGCGTCGGGAAGAACCTTCGAGAAGCGCTTTACAAGGGGCTCATCTCGGCGGGCTACCATGTCGAGAAGCACAGCCACGGCGGCGTGCTCATTTCGGTGAACCGCCGCGACCAGCCGGAGATCGTGGACATCGCGCGGCGGCTCGACGAGCTGGGCTTCCGGCTTTACGCGACGGACGGCACCGCGCGGGAGATCGCCCGGCTCGGGACGGACGTGGAGATCGTCGGCAAGCTCGGGCGGGACGACCGCGTGCTGCAGCTTTTGGAGACGGGGCAGATCGACTACGTGATCCTGACCGGCTCGGCGCACCCGGACTATATCAGGGACTTCATCCACTTGAACCGCCGCTGCGTGCAGCTCGGCATCCCCTGCCTCACGAGCCTCGACACGGCGCGGGCGCTTGCGGACATCCTCGCCTCGCGCTATACGCTGTACAATACCGAGCTCGTGGATATCTGCCATCTGCGCACGCAGCGCCGGAAGCTGCCCTTTTCGAAGATGGAGACCTGCGGCAACGACTATGTGTTCCTCGAAAACTTTGACGGCGCGATCACCTGCCCGGAGAGCTTGTGCGTGACCTTCTGCGACCGGCACGCCGGCATCGGCGCGGACGGCATCATTCTGATGGAGCGCGCCGACGATCCCGCGGCCGCGGCAAAGATGCGCATGTTCAACGCCGACGGCAGCGAGGGCGCCATGGCCGGCAACGCGCTGCGCTGCATGGCAAAATACCTGCACGACCACGGCTACGCCGGCGGCGACGAGATCGCCATTGAGACCGCCGGCGGCATCAAGACCGTGCAGGTCTACACGACGGACGGGCGCGTGACCTCGGCCTGCGTGCACATGGGCAGGGCTTCCTTTGACATGGCGCAGCAGACCGTGGCGCTGCCGGGCGGGCGCTTTGTCGACTATCCCGTGGAGATCGCCGGGGAGACGCGGCGCATCACCTGTGTGGACATGGGCAACCCCCACTGCGTCGTCTTCTGCGAGCGCGTGGACGCCGTCGATGTGCCCGGCGTCGGGCCGGAGTTCGAGTGCGCGCCATGCTTCCCGGAGCGCATCAACACGGAGTTCGTCCGCGTGGTGAACCCGCGCACGATCAAGATGCGCGTATGGGAGCGCGGCTGCGGCGAGACGATGGCCTGCGGCACGGGCGCCTGCGCGGCGGTGGCCGCCGCGGTCGCCAACGGCCTGTGCGACGCCGACTGCGACGTTTCGGTGCGCTGCGCCGGCGGCGAGCTCATTGTCCACTACACGCCCGAGGGCGTCACGCTGACGGGCGACACCCGGCTGGTCTACACCGGGGAAACGGAATATTAATCAAGAGGAGGGCGACGGACTATGCTGACGCCGAATCTGCACTATCAGGAGCTGCACGACTCCTATCTCTTTGCACGCATCGCGGAGAAAACCGCGAAATACTGCGACGAGCACCCCGGCACGCGCCTTTTGCGCATGGGCATCGGGGACGTGAGCCAGCCGCTGTGCCCCGCGGTGATCGCCGCGCTGCATGAGGCGGTGGAGGATCAGGCGCGCGCCGAGACCTTCCACGGCTATCTGCCGGAGTGCGGCGCGCCGTTTTTGCGCGAGACGATTGCCGCGTACTATGGGAAGCGGGGCGTCGCCGTTGCGCCGGACGAGGTCTTTGTATCGAGCGGCGCCAGCGACGAGCTGGGGCACATCCTCGACCTGTTCGACACCTCCGCCGCCGCGCTGATCCCGGAGCCGGCCTACCCCGCCTATGTGGACGCCAACGTCATGGCGGGCCGGCGCATTTTGCACCTGCCGACGGGGCGGGAGCAGGACTTCCTGCCCGAGCCGCGGGAGATCCCGGGCGCGGACCTCATTTACCTGTGCTCGCCGAACAACCCCACCGGCGCGGTGCTGGACCGGGAACGGCTGGCGGCGTGGGTGGCGCTTGCCAACCGCACCGGCGCGGTGATCCTCTTCGACGCGGCCTACGAGGCCTTCATCGAGGACGACGCGCTGCCGCACAGCATCTTCGAGATCGAGGGGGCGCGCACTTGCGCCATCGAGATCTGCTCGCTGTCGAAAACCGCGGGCTTCACCGGCACGCGGCTGGGCTATACGATCATACCGAAGGAGCTGGTGCGCGGCGGCATGCACCTCAACGCCATGTGGGTGCGCAACCGCACGACAAAGTCCAACGGCGTTTCCTACATCCTGCAAAAAGGCGGCGCGGCGGTGTTCACCGACGCAGGGCAGCGGCAGGTGCACGAAACGCTGCGCATCTATAAAAACAATGCCCGCGTCATGGGCGAAACGCTCTCCCGGCTGGGCATCTGGTACACCGGCGGAAAAAACGCGCCGTATATCTGGATGGCCTGCCCGGACCGCTTTACAAGCTGGGAATTTTTTGATACACTGCTGCGGGAAGTGCAGGTCGTCGGCACGCCGGGCGAGGGCTTCGGCAAGTGCGGCGAGGGCTACTTCCGCTTCTCCGCTTTCGGAAACAGCGCAGACACGGCGGAGGCCATGCATAGAATGGAGCAACTGCTCGGATAACGGGAGGAATACGGAAATGTGCGGAATTGTCGGATTCACCGGCGCGCGCGCTGCGGCGCCGCTGCTGCTGGAGGGACTGAAGCGGCTGGAATACCGCGGCTATGACTCCGCCGGCATCGCCGTGATGGGCGACGCGGGTATTCAGGTCGAAAAGGTCAGCGGCAAGGTACAAAAGCTGTGCAAGAAGACCGAAGACGGCGCGGCCGTCTCCGGCAGCACGGGCATCGGCCATACCCGCTGGGCCACCCACGGCGCGCCGACGGATACAAACGCGCACCCGCATCTTTCCAACGACGGGCGCTTCGCCGTTGTCCACAACGGCATCATCGAGAACTACGCCGCGCTGCGCGAGGAGCTGACGGAAAAGGGCTACACCTTCCAGAGCGAGACGGACACCGAGGTCATCGTGCATCTGCTGGAGATGTACGACAGCGGCGATCTGAAGGCCACCGTGATGCGCTCGGTGGCGCGGCTGGAGGGCTCGTACGCGCTCGGCGTGCTGTGCGCCGACCGGCCCGACACGCTCTTTGCCGTGCGCGAGGCGAGCCCGCTGATCCTCGGCGTGGGCGTCGGGGAGAATTACTTCGCCTCGGACGTGACGGCGCTGGTGTCCTATACGAAGAACGCCATCTATCTGGACGACGGCGAGTTCGCCGAGCTGACGCCGACGGGCATCACGGTGTACGACTGCTCCGGGCGGCAGCTTGACAAGCCCGTTTCCCGCATTACCTGGGACGTGGAGGCCGCGGAGAAGGGCGGCTACGAACACTTCATGCTCAAGGAGATCATGGAGCAGCCCGCCGCCGTGCGCGCCGCCATCGCCCCGCGCATCCGCGACGGCGAGGTGGTGCTCGACGAGTTCGACCTTCCGGCGGAGGAGCTGAAGAGCTTCAACAAGATCGTCATCACCGCCTGCGGCAGCGCCTACTATGCCGGCTGCGCGGCGAAATATGCGCTGGAATCCCTTTGCCGCATCCCGGTGGAGCCGGTGCTCGCCAGCGAGCTGCGCTACAGCGATCCGATCATCGACGCGCACACGCTTTTGATTGTCATCAGCCAGTCGGGTGAGACGGCGGACACCATCGCCGCGATGAAGGAGTGCCGCGCGCGCGGCGCGAAGGCGCTCGCCATCGTCAACGTCGTGGGCAGCACGATCGCCAAGAGCGCGGACTGGACGCTTTACACCTGGGCGGGGCCGGAGATCGCCGTTGCCACCACGAAGGGCTATACCACGCAGCTGGCCGTGCTGTTCCTGCTGGCGATGTATATGGGGCGCAAGCTGAAAACGCTGAGCGACGCGCTCTATCCCGCGCTGCTCTACGACATGCTGCGCCTGCCGAAGCTCATCCAGAATGCCATCGACCTAAACCACGGCCTGCCCGCGCTGGCGAAGAAGTACCACCGGGCCAGCTCGCTGTTCTTCATCGGGCGCAACACCGACTGGGCCAGCGCGCTGGAGGGCGCGCTGAAGATGAAGGAGATCTCCTACATCCACGCCGAGAGCTACGCCGC